>NZ_VZQN01000059.1:0-28056 GCF_014397645.1 Paraburkholderia sp. 31.1 | reverse complement strand
GGGCAAGGGAATGCTTATGCCGTATCGCTATAGAGCCTAGTTGAAAAATCGCCCGTAAGCATAGTGGGATTTTGCGCGGCCGGCATTTTCGCGCGCAGGGCGAGCGCTGGACGAGGGCATCCCGGACCTTCGCCGCCGCGCGCGGCGACCTATGATGAAGGGGGTTTCCCTGCCTTGACAACCCGCCCACAGGACAACCATAATCGCCGAAGCGTTCGCTAAACGAATCACTGTTCACGCAACGAACAATTCAGCGGCGAAGCAATCGAAGGCGCCAGCCCGCTCTCCCCTCGCGAGCCGTCGCCAGCATGCCCGGAGACTGTTTCCGCGCGAGCCTTGCCGGTTACGGCTGTGAGCCCAGCGGCACGTAGCGCCCCCAAAGGAAATTCGACATGATCAACAAGATTTTCGAGACACTTCAATCGGCGGTCGCCGATGTCCACGACGGCGCGACCGTCATGATCGGCGGCTTCGGCACGGCCGGCATGCCGTCCGAGTTGATCGACGCGCTGATCGAGCAGGGCGCGCGCAATCTCACCATCGTCAACAACAACGCAGGTAACGGCGATATCGGCCTCGCGGCGCTGCTGAAGGCCAAGCGCGTGCGCAAGATCATCTGCTCGTTCCCGCGCCAGACCGACTCGTATGTGTTCGACGCGCTCTATCGCGCCGGCGAAATCGAACTCGAACTCGTGCCGCAAGGCAACCTCGCCGAGCGCATCCGCGCCGCGGGGGCGGGCATCGGCGGCTTCTTCACGCCGACCGCGTACGGCACCAAGCTCGCCGAAGGCAAGGAAACCCGTCTGATCGACGGCCGTCACTACGTTCTCGAAGCGCCGCTGCACGCGGACTTCGCGCTGATCAAGGCGTACAAGGGCGATCGCTGGGGCAACCTGATCTATCGCAAGACCGCGCGTAACTTCGGACCGATCATGGCGAGCGCAGCGAAGACCGCGATCGTGCAGGTGTCGGAAGTGGTGCCGCTCGGCGGCCTCGATCCGGAAGAAATCGTCACGCCCGGCATTTTCGTGCAACGCGTGATCGCGGTGCCGCAAGCGGCGCATGCCCCCACGCCCAATCCTCACGACGCTGCTGCCTGACCCGGAGACCGACATGAAGAAACTGACTCGCGATGAAATGGCCAAGCGCGTTGCCCAGGACATCCCTGAAGGCGCTTACGTGAACCTCGGCATCGGCGTACCGACGCTGGTGGCGAACCACCTCGCCGCAGACAAGGAAATCTTCCTGCACAGCGAAAACGGTCTGCTCGGCATGGGCCCGGCACCGGCGAAGGGCCAGGAAGACGACGAACTGATCAACGCCGGCAAGCAGCACGTCACGCTGCTGACGGGCGGCGCCTACTTCCATCACGCGGATTCGTTCGCGATGATGCGGGGCGGCCATCTTGACTTCTGCGTGCTCGGCGCGTTCCAGGTGTCGGCGAAGGGCGATCTCGCGAACTGGCACACCGGCGCACCCGACGCGATTCCGGCGGTCGGCGGCGCGATGGACCTCGCGATCGGCGCGAAGCAGGTCTACGTGATGATGGAGCATCTGACCAAGCAGGGCGAGAGCAAGATCACCGCCGAGTGCTCGTACCCGGTCACCGGTATCGGTTGCGTGACCCGTATCTATACGGACCTCGCAATGATCGACGTCACGAAGGAAGGCCTCGTCGTGCGCGAGATTTTCACGGACATCGGCTTCGACGAACTGCTGAAGCTGACCGGTGTGCCGATGACCGACGGCACGCAGGCCGCGCGCGCGGCCTGATGGTTGACTGAGGCGTCGCGGCGGCGGTCTGCTTTGCGGCCGCGTCGATGGCGTCTCGTCTGAAAGCGGCATTGCGCGAACGGGCCAGCGCTGACGGGGCGAACTCCTCGTCAGCGCTGGCCTGGCAACTTCAGCGACGGGCTGACCGCGTTTGGCGCACAATACGCAGCACATACCGCGGCATACGCACGGCACGAGCGCTTGCTCCGCCACGGCGTCTGCTTCGAACCGCCGCGCGCCGTGCCGCTTCTTCGCTTCCGATTCCCTCAAACATCGTCGTCACCATGCTCGACTCCAGCGCCCGTCTGACTGGCCTTCTTTGCGGCACACAGCCGATGAACGACATCTGGGCGCCGCGTGCCACGCTGCAGCGGATGCTCGACGTCGAAGCCGCGCTCGCGCGTGCCTCTGCCGCGCACAAAGTCATTCCCGAATCCGCCGTCCCTGCGATCGAAGCGGCCTGCCAGGCCGACCAGCTCGACGCCGACGCGCTCGCACGCGACGCCGCGCTCGGCGGCAACCTCGCGATTCCGCTCGTCAAGCAACTGACTGCACGCGTCAAAGCCGCCGATGCCGAAGCTGGCAAATACGTGCATTGGGGCGCGACGAGCCAGGACATCATCGACACCGCGACGGTACTGCAACTGCGCGACACTTTCGACCTGCTCGACAGCGGCCTGCAAGCCACCTGCGACGCGGTCGCGAAACTCGCGGCCACCCATCGCGCGACACCGATGATCGGCCGCACGTGGCTGCAACAGGCGCTGCCGATCACGCTGGGTCTGAAGTTCGCGCAATGGCTCGACGCGCTGTTGCGTCATCGCGAGCGGCTCGACGCGTTGCGCGAACGTGTGCTGGTGCTGCAATTCGGCGGCGCGGCCGGCACCCTCGCGAGTCTGCGCGAGGCGGCGCCGCAGGTCACGCAGTCGCTCGCCAAGGAACTCGGCCTCGCGGTACCGACCTTGCCGTGGCACACGCAACGCGATCGCATCGCCGAGACGGCGTCGCTGTTCGGCATGCTGATCGGCACGCTCGGCAAGATCGCGCGCGACGTGTCGCTGCAAATGCAAACCGAAATCGACGAACTCGCCGAACCGGCCGCGGCCGGCAAGGGCGGATCGTCGACGATGCCGCACAAACGCAACCCGGTCGGTTGCGCGGCGGTACTGACGGCCGCGACGCGCGCGCCCGGCCTCGTGGCGACTGTGTTCGCCGGCATGGTGCAGGAGCACGAACGCGCGCTCGGCGGCTGGCAGGCCGAATGGGACGCGCTGCCGGATCTCGCGCGCCTCGCGGGCGGCGCGCTCGCGAACATCGAACAGATCGCTGCGGGTCTGAACGTCAACGAAGCGCGCCTCGCCGCGAATCTCGACGTCACGCACGGCCTGATCCTCGGCGAAGCGGTGATGCTCGCGCTCGGCGATTCCATCGGCCGGCTCGACGCGCATCATCTGGTCGAGCGCGCGTCCAAGGCGGCGATCCGCGACGGCAAGACGCTGTATGACGTGCTCGCCGCCGACGCGGCCGTCACCGAACATCTTTCGCTCGAGCGCCTGAAGCAGCTGCTCGATCCCGCTCAATACGTCGGCCAGGCGCACGCATATGTCGACGCCGCGCTGGCGCTTCACACCACGCGCGCGCAGCGCGCCCATTCCAAGGAGTAACCGGCATGCCCTACGCCGCAGTCAACGGCACCGAGCTTCACTATCGCATCGACGGCGATCGACACGGCCACGCGCCGTGGCTCGTGCTGTCGAATTCGCTCGGTTGCGATATGTCCATGTGGACGCCGCAGGTCGCGGCGTTGTCGAAGCACTTCCGCGTGCTGCGCTACGACACGCGCGGCCACGGTCATTCGGAAGCGCCGAAGGGTCCGTACACGATCGAGCAGCTGAGCGGCGACGTGCTCGGGCTGATGGATACGCTGAAGATCGCGCGCGCGAATTTCTGCGGCATATCGATGGGCGGCCTGACCGGCGTCGCACTCGCCGCGCGTCACGGCGACCGCTTTGAGCGCGTCGTGCTGTGCAACACGGCCGCGCGCATCGGCTCGCCGGAAGTGTGGGTGCCGCGTGCCGCGAAGGCGCGCAGCGAAGGCATGTTCGCGCTCGCCGACGCGGTGCTGCCGCGCTGGTTCACGGCAGACTTCATCGAGCGCGAGCCGGTCGTGCTGGCGATGATCCGCGACGTGTTCGTGCATACCGACAAGGAAGGCTACGCATCGAACTGCGACGCAATCGACGCGGCCGACCTGCGGCCCGAAACGCCGGGCATCAAGCTGCCGACGCTCGTGATCAGCGGCACGCACGATCTGGCCGCCACGGCCGCGCAAGGCCGCGAACTTGCGCAGTCGATTCCGGGCGCGCGCTACGTCGAACTCAATGCCTCGCATATCTCCAACATCGAAAAGGCCGGTGAGTTCACGAAGACCGTGCTCGACTTCCTGACGGAGGCAAAATGAACGACGAAGACCGTTACGAAGCCGGTATGGAGGTGCGTCGCGCGGTGCTGGGCAACGCGCACGTCGACCGTTCGCTCGCGAACCGCACCGAGCTGACCGAGGAATTCCAGAACCTGATCACGCGCTATGCGTGGGGTGAGATCTGGACGCGTGAAGGTCTGCCGCGTCATACGCGTAGCCTGCTGACGATCGCGATGATGGTTGCGCTCAATCGCGGCGAAGAACTCGCGCTGCACCTGCGCGCCGCGAAGAACAACGGCGTGACGCGCGAGCAGATCAAGGAAGTGCTGCTGCAGACCGCGATCTACTGCGGCGTGCCGGCGGCTAACTCCGCATTCCATCTGGCCGACAAGCAGTTCCGCGAGGACGATGCGGCGGCCGCGGCGGCGAAGTCGTAAAGACTGAGCACGCGTAACTGGCCCTGCGCATCGCGCAGGATCAGGTCGAAGGTGAGGGCAGGCGTGCTCACGACGGACTCCGCAGCTCACGCAGGAAACGCTGCACGGCCACCCGCACGATCTGCTGCACCCGACGGTGGGTCGCCTTCGACACCGCGCGCAGTTCATCGAGCAGTTCCTGCGGCAGGTACTGGCGGTAGGAAGGGTTGCGGTAGCGGCCGGCCATTTCAGTTCGTCCATTCCGACCGGCCGCGACAGGTCAGGACTGTCTTGCGTTCAATGCAGGCCAGCGGGCCAGGGCAATGAACCACAGCAGAATGACGTTCACCACCGGAATGAAGGCGAGCAGCGACCAGGCGCCCGCATATCCCGCCTTCTTCAGGATCAGCCATAGCGGGATAATCTCCGCGATGACGACAACAAGAACAAACACCAGCCAGTGCCATATGGAAAGAGCGCCCACGCATACCTCCATTTTTTAAAGTTGACGGGCAGAGCTGAGTATAACGACGCACGGCTGACTCCTTTTTCAATATTTCCGGCTGCCATCGATGTCGCACAGCCGCTGCGCTTTACGCGCGTAGTCCTGCAACGCGGTCGGTTTCCGTATGGTCGCATCCCCGTCGCTGGTGATACCGAGAAGATCGTCAGCAGCCGCTGCGTCAAGTCCGGCTGTACCGGCTCCATCAGCTCCAACCATCCGTTCGCATCTGACCGTGCGGGAGGCGGCCAGACACTTCCGCGCCACGCAGCTGGCCGTACTCGACGCGTGCGGAGACCGGGAGGGCGATGGTTGCATGCGGCCCGCAACGGGCTTTCGCGCCGGAAGCGGTATCGGATCGATTGCCCGCCTTGGCGACTATCTCGTGGAAGCCTACAGACAGACCCGAACCAGACGTACAGGCCGCGCGGGCAAGGGGTGCAATGACTGAAACAGAGCGAGGCAGGGGCCTTATGACGCGCCGCTCGCAGGCAAAAAAAGACCCGCGCGATGCGGGTCCGGGTCTGAACTGGCGCGGTTCACTCGATATGCCTGTACCGAGTGTCCCCGCCGCCACGCTGCAACTGTTTCGAAACGATAAGAAACTGTTCGTCACTAATCGTACACTCCAGTTCGCCTATCTCGTACACAGCAATCAGCTTGATCTTATTTCCGTTTCGCTCCTCAAAGGTAATCTGATAGACCCCGCGCCACATTGGTTCGCCATCCGCATATTTACCGATCTTCTCGGACGCCAGTCGCACGGCCCTTGTTTTCGTAGCATCGAAATCCAGGGAGAGGATGTCAGTTTTTCTTAGCGCCATCTGGGCCACATAGGCCGGAAACCGGTCGCCGCATGGCGGGTATGGTCCGGGTTCCGCCAGGCATAGCGCGGGAAGGGATAGCAGCAGGACTGCAAAAGCGTGTTTCATGGATTCAAAGGACCTCACTCTATCTGCTTGAACATTCTGTCAGCCTCGACTCTTGACAGCAAATGCTTCGAAACGACAAAAACCTCTACGGCACTCATTGAGCATTCAAATTCGCCAGCGTCGTTCACAGCAATCACCTTGACCTTGTTTCCGTTTTTTTCGTGAAAGGTGATGTGATAGACCTCACGCCACAACTGTTCGCCATCCTCATCTTTTCCTATTTTCTCGGACGCCAGTTGAACGGCTTGGGTTTTCGTATAGTCGATATTGCCAAGCATGCCAGCCTTTTTTAGGCTGTTTTCGGCGATGTTGGTCGGCCACCCGTCGCATGGCGGGTTCGGTCTGCCTTGCGCCAGGCATAGCGCGGGAAGGGATAGCAGCAGGACTGCAAAGGTGCGTTTCATGGATGTTTCACCCTAAGCATTCTGTCGCCACTGTTCCAGATTTGCTTGCGGTATGGCAAGTGCAGAACGATACATCCATTTGACGCGTTGCCGGGATCGGTCTGGCTGTCGCCGTGGATCATGAAGGCGGAACGTTCGCCTAAGCACGTTCCGCAAACCGGGTTAAGCCGCATCGAGAACGGTCCAGTTTTAGGGTGCGGAAACGGTGCCGTAATTTCATACAGGCCAACGGGGATTGGTCCCCAGTCGCGGACATATTGGCTACTGTGTTTATTCTTGTGCTCTCCCTTGCCGGAATATCCCTTATCTGTGATTAATTTGTCGTTGTGATACAACAAGTGGCTCTCATGCTTGTAAATCCACACCATCGTCTTTTCTTCATTGGTTGTACGAACCAACGATTACACCAGATCATCTGGCTACACGCAATTTTTAAGATATACGTCAGTTTGATCTGCATCCGCGTATCGAGCCGACAGAGGCAAGTGCAATTGATCGCGAAAGATCACGGCGAATATGAGTATGGGGCCGATTCGTGGGGAAAACAGAACCACGCCGCAACGATTGCCGGCGCAACACAATGTAAATCCGCACGGCATTCATTCGCGAATTCGGCGGGCGCCGATATTTTTTATGCGGTAGTCGTCGCTACGCCGCTCACCGGCACCTGCACGCACACCGTGCGCAACACCGTCTCCTTGATCACCTCGCGCCAATGCGCGAGCGCCGCCTTGTCCATCAGCGGCTCGCCGAGAAACGCGCCGAGCGTGTACTGATTGGCGTTATAGAAATAGCCGAGCGACGCGATCATCAGATACACGTCGCGCGCCGCGATATCGGCGCGAAACACGTCCTGCGCGCGGCCCGCCTCCAATAGCCTCTGCACGACCGAAATCGCGTAGCCCGAAATCTCCTTGAGCTTCTGCGATTTTTTCGCATGCTTGCCCTGGTGCAGATTTTCGCTCGACAGCAGCGTCACGAACTCCGGGTGATCGAGGTAGTACTGCCAGACGAACTCGACCATCTGTTCGAGGCCATGCACCGGATCGCGCAGATCGAGATCGAGTTTGCTTTCCGCTTCGTTGAACTGCGTGTAGATCGTCTCCAGCACTTCGATGAATAGCTGCTCCTTGCTGCCGAAGTAGTAATAGATCATCCGGTCGTGCGAACGCGCGGCCTTCGAAATACTTTCGATGCGGCCGCTCGCATAACCCTGCTTCGCGAACACCCTGATGGCCGCCTTCAGGATCTTGGCGCGCGTGTCCTGCGCCTGTTTCGCACGGATACCGATGGCGCCCGGCTTGCGGGCGGCGGTGGGGCTCATGTCGGTCTCGGATCTGTTTGTCAGCGTCGGTTTGAACGGCGGGCGCGCAGACTCAGCACGCCGATGCCGCATTGCACCATGATCCCGCGTGACGGAAAACACGTTGCACAGTCGATTTTGATCGAGTAGATTTCAGTCGAGTTTGGTGTAGAAGATACTACATGAACGGTGAGTGACCGCAACATGAAAATGGGCGGCCCACGCGGAAATGCCCTGAAACCGGGACGATTCGCGCACCACGCAGCACCGCCAGCCATGTCGCGCCTGTGATGTCGTAGGGAACCCCACGATGACAGAACATACGAAGGTCGATTTCGGTGCAGAGAGTGTCGATCGCGATACCGCGTCGACGCCGGGCCCAACCGTGCTCGCAAAGTCAGCGCCGCGCAGCGAGCGCATGGCCGCGAACAAGATCGAATGCAATGCGTGTCCGGTGCTGTGCCAGATCTCGGAAGGGCGCACCGGCGCGTGCGACCGTTATGCGAATGCGGATGGGCGGTTGATACGCGTCGATCCGGTGGTGTTTCTGTCGCGTGCGAACGATGCCGACGCCGATCCGGCAAATGCGGCGATCGAATTCGGCACACCCCCCGCCGCCGACCAAAGCACCGTCGAACCGGCCCTCTTCGTCACCGGCGTTGGTGCCTCCTCGACCTATCCCGACTACAAGCCCGCGCCGTTCATCGTCGCGTCGAAGCTCGACGACGTCGACATGGTCACCGTCGTCACCGAAGGCATCTTCAGCTATTGCAGCTTCAAGGTGAAGATCGACACCGACCGCTTTCTCGGCCCGGAACAGGCGAACGTGCGCTGCGACGGCGAGATCGTCGGTCACGTGAGCACGGCCGAATACGGCTCGCAGATGCTGAGCCTCGGCGGCGTCCATCATCTGACCGGCGGCAGCAAGAAAGAAGGCCGCGTGACCTGCGACATGATGCTCGCGCTCGGCAACAAGGAGGCGGTCGAGCTTGGTATCGACGGCGGCGCGAGTCTCGTGATTCGCGCCGGCGTCGCGCCGATCGTCGACGGCGTCGAGGAGCAGCGCATGCGCGTCGGCTGCGGCTCCGCGACGATCGGTATCTTCGCGAAGCAATGGTTCGGCCACGTCGATGAGGTGGTGGTCGTCGACGATCACATTACGGGCGTGCTGACCGAGCACCAGGCGGGCCGCTGCCTCGGCATGACGCGCTCGGGACTCAAGATACGCGGCCGCAAATCGACGCCGGGCCGCTATTTCCAGGTTGCCAATCCTGGCACCGGTTGGGGGGGCACCGACATTCAGGACCCGCTCGCGATCGTCGAAGAATTCGATCCGTCGGTCGCGAAGCCGGGCATGCGCGTGCTGATGGTCTCGACGACCGGCGAACACGCGCAATGGTACGAACTCGACGCACAGCTCGTGCCGCGCATCGCGCCGATGCCCGACGCGGTGCGCCGCACGGTCGAGCGGATCGGCGAGAACTGCGAGCCGTCGCTCGCGACGGTGCTGTTTCTCGGCGGCGCGGGCGGCAGTCTGCGCGCCGGCGCGACCGAGAATCCGGTGCTGCTCACGCGCGCGATCAAGCGCAAGCACGTCAACGTCACGTGCGGCGGCGCGCCGGCTTATGTGTGGCCGGGCGGCGGTATCACCGTGATGGTCGACGTGACGCGCATGCCGGACCGCTCGTTCGGCACGGTGCCGACACCGGCGCTCGTCGCGCCGATCGAATTCACGATGACGTACGACACGTACCGCGATCTCGGCGGCCACGTCGAGGCGGTGCGCTCGTTGCAGAGCGTGCTCGCGAGCGGGCCGACGCATACGGAAGGCGCGCCGCTCGCGCGGCGGACGCTGGCTCGCGATCCGGACAATCCGTGGCCGCCTGCAATGCCCGGTTAAGCACCCTGACTGAAAAATCACGCGATGACCCCCACCCGAACCCGCCTCGACGAACACCGCTGGCATTGGCAGCACGGGCCGATCGACCTGATCCTCGGCGCCGACGGCGAGCCCGACGCGGTGCGTGCCGCATATGACGCATGCTGGGAGCGCTTCAGTCCTGTGCTGGAGGAGCTGGTCCGGGAATTGAACGTGCTTCGGCAACCAGTGCAGGCTGTGGCGGCACGACTTGATTGCCCGCTTCGAGGGCCGGTCGCGACGCGTATGTGGCGTGCGTGTCATCCGCATCGTTCGAGCTTCATCACGCCGATGGCGGCGGTCGCGGGCAGCGTCGCCGACGAACTGATCGCAGCGTTCGCGCGCGACGGCATCGCGCGTGCGTTCATCAACAACGGCGGCGACATCGCGCTGCACCTCGCGGCGGGGCAGCAGTATCGCGTGGGCGTGTTGGCGGACCTCGCGCAAATTTCGGGCACGCGTTTCGCGCACGACCCCGCGCTCGACGCGCATCTGACGCTCGACGCTCGGCAGCCGATTCGCGGCGTCGCGACGAGCGGCTGGCGCGGCCGCAGCTTCAGTCTCGGCATCGCCGACAGCGTGACCGTGCTCGCGCGCGATGCCGCGAGCGCCGACGCCGCCGCGACGATGATCGCGAACGCGGTCGATCTCGACCATGCGGGAATCGTGCGGCGTCCGGCGTCGTCGCTGAAGGACGATAGCGATCTCGGCGATCTGCTGGTGACCGTCGACGTGCCGCGTCTGCCGCAGCCGCTGATCGATTTGGCGCTCGCGCGCGGCGTCGATGTCGCGAAGCGGTTGCGCGACCAGGGTTTGATCGAAGGCGCCGCGCTGTTCCTGCAAGGACGGGCGCGGGTCACCGGCATCGACGATTCACGCGCGTTGTCCACCACGCGCGCTTCACTGACAACGGAGGCTCCGTGTTCGAAATACGCCGCGTGCTGACGCACGTCGAAGACATCTTCCACGAGTTCGGCCCCGCGCCCGCGCAGCCGCTCAGACGAGGCGCGATCGCCGCGGTGATGACGAATCCGTTCGCGGGCCGCTACGAGCCGAAAATAGAACCCGCGATGGAAGCGCTGAAGCCGCTCGGCTTCGAGATGGCGCAGCGGCTGCTGACGGCGATGGCGGTGCCGCATGCGTCGATCGAAAGCTATGGGAAGGGCGCGATCGTCGGCGCGCGCGGGGAACTCGAGCACGGCGCGCTATGGCATGTTCCCGGCGGCTACGCGATGCGCGAGCTGCTCGAAAAGCACGGCGTGCCGACCCACGCGATCGTGCCGTCGACGAAGAAGGTCGGCGCGCCGTCCACCGCGCTCGACGTGCCGCTCACGCATGTCAACGCGAGCTACGTGCGCAGCCACTTCGATGCGATCGAAGTACGCGTGCCCGGCGCGCCCGCCGCCGACGAGATCGTCTACATCCTCGCGATGAGCACGGGGCAGCGCGTGCATGCGCGGGTGGGCGGCCTCGCGAAAGAGGCGATCGTCGGCAAGGATGGCTTGCGCTGAAGCGGCGCGCGGCAACCATACTGCAAGGCAACGAAACTCGGAGAGAGCAAATGGCAATCAGGCTTCGCAAGCTGGTCGTGCAGGTCGACGAAACACGCATCGAAATGGGCCAGACCGTCGAGCCGCCCGCGCGCCGCGCGGTCGCGATCGCGGTGATCGATAATCCGTATGCGGGCCGCTATGAGGCGAAGCTCGACGCGCTGATCGAAGCTGGCGAGGAACTCGGCGCGCTGCTCGGCAAGCGCTGCGTCGAGGCGTTGGGCATCGCGCCCGGGGCGGCGCAAAGCTACGGCAAGGCGGCGATCGTCGGCGAGGCGGGCGAGCTCGAACATGCGGCCGCGATCCTGCATCCGAAGCTCGGCGCGCCGCTGCGCGCGGCGGTCGAAAAGGGCGCGGCGCTGGTGCCGTCGGCGAAGAAGATCGGGACGCTCGGCACCGCGATCGACGTGCCGCTCGGTCACAAGGATGCCGCCTACGTGCGCAGCCATTTCGACGCGATCGAGGCGCGCGTGGCCGACGCGCCGCGCGCGAACGAAATCGTCGTGGCGGTCGCGGTGACCGCGTCGGGCCGACCGCTGCCGCGCATCGGCGGCTTGCAGGCGAACGAGATCAAAGGCGAGGACGGCCTGCGCTGAGCGATCGTTTTTTTCAGCCGCCTGTTTGCCGTCGCTTGTTTTGCGGGTTGTTTCGCTGGTAGTGTCCTGCCGTTGACGCGGGCGCGCATGGTGCCGCCCGCGCTGCAACGTCCGCCGATCGGGCCGCTGCGCATGTTGCGCGCGCGCCGTTCGGCGAGCTGCCGAGGGTCGCGATGCTTTCGAATCTGCTGGTACAACTGGTCAATGGACTCGCCGACGCGTCGACGCTGTTTCTGGTCGCCGCAGGTTTGTCGTTGATCTTCGGTGTGACGCGCATCGTCAACTTTGCGCACGGCTCGTTCTATATGTTCGGCATTTACGTTGCGTATAGCATCGCGAGCCGCTTTGGCCACACGGCGGGCGGCTTCTGGCTGTCGGTGCTCGCCGCCGCGCTCGCGGTCGCGGTGTTGGGCGCGCTCGTCGAAATCGTCGTGTTGCGGCGGATCTATCAGGCGCCGGAGTTATTCCATCTGCTCGCCACGTTTGCGCTCGTGCTGATCTTTCGCGACGCCGCGCTATGGCTTTGGGGCCCCGAGGATCTGTTCGGCCCGCGCGCGCCGCATCTCGCGGGCGCGGTCGACTTTCTCGGCCATCCGCTGCCCACGTACGACATCGCGCTGATCGTGATCGGTCCGGTCGTCTTGCTGCTGCTGTGGTACGCGTTGACGCGCACGCGTTGGGGCACGCTCGTGCGCGCCGCGACGCAGGATCGCGAGATGCTCGGCGCGCTCGGCATCAATCAGGCGTGGCTGTTTACCGGCGTGTTCTTCGTCGGCGCGTTTCTCGCGGGACTCGGCGGCGCGCTGCAAGGGCCGCGCATGTCGGCGAACCTGTCGCTCGACCTCGAGACGATCGGCAATGCGTTCGTGGTCGTCGTGGTCGGTGGCATGGGTTCGATTCCGGGCGCGTTCGTCGCGGCGTTGCTGATCGCCGAGATCAAGGCGCTGTGCATCGGTATCGGGCACGTGACGATCTTCGGCATCGGTTTATCGCTGAGCCGCTTCACGCTGGTGGCCGAATTCGTCGTGATGGCGGTCGTGCTGGTGGTGCGGCCTTGGGGTTTGCTCGGCCGCGCGAGCGCCGCGGTGCGCGCGATGGGTACGCCGGAAACGCCATTGCGTCCGGCGGGCAGGCGTCTGAAGGGGCTGGCCGCCTTCGTGTTGCTGGTGCTGGTTCTGGCGCCGCTCGCGGCCAACGCGTTTCCGTATATGCCGGTGCTGCTGGTTGAAATCCTGATCGCGGTGCTGTTCGCGGCGAGTCTGCATTTCATCATGGGTCCGGGCGGCCTGCATTCGTTTGGCCATGCCGCGTACTTTGGACTTGGCGCTTACGGCGCGGCGCTGTTTCTCAAAGTGCTGAATCTGCCGATGGAAGCCGCGTTGCTGCTCGGGCCGCTGCTCGCGGTGGTGGGCGCGCTCGTGTTCGGCTGGTTCTGCGTGCGACTGTCCGGTGTCTATCTGGCGATGCTGACGCTCGCATTCGCGCAGATCGTCTGGTCGGTCGTGTTCCAGTGGGACGACGTGACGGGCGGCAGCAACGGCGTGCTAGGCCTGTGGCCGTCGAACTGGCTGTCGTCGCCGGTTGCGTTTTACTACCTGACGCTCGCGTGCGCGGTGCTCGGCGTGTGGCTGCTGCGCCGCATGCTGTTCTCGCCGCTCGGCTATGCGATGCGCGCGTCGCGCGATTCCGCGCTACGCGCCGAGGCGATCGGCATCGACGTGAAGCGGGTTCAGTGGGCGTCGTTCGTGATCGCGGCGTTGTTCTGCGGACTCGCCGGATCGCTGTACGCGTTTTCGAAAGGCAACATCTCGCCCGAAGTGATCAGCGTGAGCCGCTCGGTCGATGGCCTCGTGATGGTGCTGCTCGGCGGCTTGCAGACGTTGAGCGGGCCGATCGTCGGCGCGGCCGTGTTCACGTGGCTGCAGGACACGGTCGCGCGCCAGACCGACTACTGGCAGGCGCTGCTAGGCTCCGCGATCCTGCTGCTGGTGATCGCGTTTCCACAGGGTATCGTCGGCTTCATTCGCGAGCGTTTCGGCGACGCGAACGGCGATCAGGCCGACAAGACCAACGGCGGCGCCGCGTCGCCGTCGCAACGGGCCGCCGCGGTCAAGGAGGGGCTATGAGCCTGCTGCGCGTAAGCGGTCTGTCGAGATCGTTCGGAGGACTGAAGGCGGTCGATAACGTTTCATTCGATCTCGAAGCGGGTCAACTGCTGGCGCTGCTCGGCCCCAACGGCGCGGGCAAATCGACTTGTTTCAACATGGTCAACGGCCAGTTGCAGCCGTCGTCGGGTTCGATTCTGCTCGACGGTCACGAACTCGTCGGCATGCGGCCGCGCGATATCTGGCGGCGCGGCGTGGGCCGCACTTTCCAGATCGCCGCGACGTTCAACTCGATGACGGTGCTCGAAAACGTGCAAATGGCGCTGGTGTCGCGCGAGAAAAAGACCTTCGGCCTCTGGAAGCCAGCGGCCTCGCACCACGCCGACGAAGCGTTCGCACTGCTCGAACAGGTCGGCATGGGCGCGCACGCGAAGCGCGCGTGCGGCGTGCTCGCGTATGGCGACGTGAAGCGCGTCGAGCTTGCGATCGCGCTCGCGAACCGGCCAAAGCTGCTGTTGATGGACGAACCGACCGCCGGCATGGCGCCGAAGGAGCGCAACGAATTGATGGCGTTGACCAAGCGTCTGGTGACCGAACACGAGATCGGCGTGCTGTTCACCGAACACAGCATGGACGTCGTATTCGCGTACGCCGACCGGATGATCGTGCTCGCGCGCGGCAAGCTGATCGCCGAAGGCGACGCCGACACGATCCGCAACGACGCGCGCGTGCAGGAGGTCTATTTCGGCACCGGCAAGACGTTCCGGCCGCACGCGCCACTGCAAGACGCGTCAGGCAGCGCGCCGGATCGTGGAGCATTGCAATGAGCGACCCGATGCTGAAAGTCTCCGGCCTCAACGCGTTCTACGGTCGCGCCCACATCCTGTTCGACGTCGGCCTCGAAGTCGGGCGGGGCGAAGTGGTCGCGCTGATGGGCCGCAACGGCGCCGGCAAATCGACGACGATGAAAGCGGTGATGGGACTGCTGCCGCGCCGCCACGGCGAAGTGACGTTTCGCGGCCAGAACATCAGCGCGCTCGCGCCGTACAAGATCGCGCGCATGGGCGTCGGTTTCGTGCCCGAGGACCGCCGCGTGTTCGCGGACCTGACGGTGATGGAAAACCTCGACACGGGCCGCCAGCCGCCGCGCGAAGGCGCGCCGCAATGGACGCCCGACAAGCTGTTCCGCCTGTTTCCGAATCTCGGCGAAATGCCGAAGCGCCCCGGCGGCCAGATGAGCGGCGGCGAGCAGCAGATGCTGACCGTGTCGCGCACGCTAATGGGCAATCCGTATCTGCTGCTGCTCGACGAACCGTCCGAAGGCGTCGCGCCGGTGATCGTGGAGCAGATGGCGAACATGATTCTCGAACTGAAGCGCGAAGGGCTATCCATTCTGTTATCCGAACAGAATCTGCACTTCGCCGAGCTGGTCAGCGACCGCGCGTATGTGCTCGAGAAAGGGCAGATCCGTTTCAGCGGGACGATCGGCGAACTCGCACGGAACGAAACAGTGAGGCGCGCTTATCTGAGCGTGTGAATTCATCGGGTAGTGTCGGCGAAAGGAGAGGCAGATGGCAGCAGAGACGTTGACAGGCTTGTCGGGCAAGGTCGCGGTAACGAACATCGGGCTGCTGCTGTCGGGCGATATCGATCAGCCGATTCTCGACGCGGACACGCTGGTGATCGACGACGGCGTGATCGTCGCGCTCGGCCGCGAGAAAGACTGCGATCTCGAAGGCGCGCGCACGACGGTCGACTGCAAGGGCACGACGGTCGCGCCGGGCCTGATCGACTCGCACGTGCATCCGGTGTTCGGCGACTGGACGCCGCGCCAGAATCAGCTCGGCTGGATCGAGTCGAATCTGAACGGCGGCGTGACGACGATGATCTCGGCCGGCGAAGTGCATTTGCCTGGCCGTCCGAAAGACGTGCTCGGCGTGAAGGCGCTCGCGATCACCGCGCAGCGCTCGTTCGACGGCATGCGCGCGGCCGGCGTCGGTGGCGGCGTCAAGGTGCTGGCGGGCGCGCCGGTGATCGAGAAGGGCATGGTCGAGCAGGACTTCAAGGAGCTGTCCGAAGCCGGTGTGAAGCTGCTCGGCGAAGTCGGCCTCGGCAGCGTGAAGGGCGGCGAGGAAGCGCAACAGATGGTCGCGTGGGCGCGCAAGTACGGTATCCAGAGCACGATTCACACGGGCGGTCCGTCGATTCCGGGCTCCGGCCTGATCGATCGGGACGTGGTGCTCGCCGCCGATGCCGATGTGATCGGCCACGTCAACGGCGGCCATACGTCGCTGTCGTACCGGCACGTGTGCGATCTGTGCGAGCAGTCGAGCCGCGCGCTCGAAATCGTCCACAACGGCAACGAGCGGATCGCGTTGCTGACCGCGCGCCATGCGATCGAACTGAAATGCCCGCATCGGATCATTCTCGGCACCGATAGCCCGGCCGGCTCCGGCGTGCAACCGCTCGGCATTCTGCGCATGATCGCGCTGATTTCGAGCCTCGCCGACGTCCCCGCCGAAATCGCGTTCTGCTTTGCGACCGGCAATACCGCGCGGCAGCGCCACCTGCGCCAGGGGCTGATCGAGGTGGGCCGTCCCGCCGATCTCGTGTTCATGGACCGCGCGCAGCATACGGCCGCCGACACGCTGCTCGAAAGCGTGCAACTCGGGGATATTCCGGGTGTGGGGATGGTGATGATCGATGGTCTGATCCGCTGCCGGCGCAGCCGCAATACGCCGCCCGCGACCGAAGTGCCGGTGGTGCTGTGAACGCGCGGCGCGACAGGGTGCTCGCATCATGATGAACCGCGCCGCGCAGCTCGTGCTGAAGGTGAACGGCGCGACGCATGTGGTCAGCGCGGCGGCGCAGACACCGCTGCTCTACTTGCTGCGCAATGATCTCGCGCTGAACGGGCCGAAGTTCGGTTGCGGTCTCGGCGAATGCGGCGCCTGCACCGTGCTGCTCGACGGCATGCCGACGCGCGCCTGCGTGACGACCGCCGAAGTCGCGCTGGGCCGCGAGATCACGACGCTCGAAGGGCTCGGCACGCGCACCGCGTTGCATCCGGTGCAGCAGGCGTTCATCGACGAACAGGCCGCGCAGTGCGGCTACTGCCTGAACGGCATGATCATGACCGCGAAGGCGCTGCTCGATCGCGATCCGCATCCGAGCGTCGCGACGATCCAGCGCGAGCTGTCGCGCAATCTGTGTCGCTGCGGCACGCATGTCGAGATCGTGCGCGCGGTGCAGCGCGCGGCGCAATTGCTCGACGCGCAAACGGACGTGGACGATGGAGCGCGCGTATGACCGGGCCGGACTTCAGCGTCGATCGTCGTGGCGCGACGCCGTCGCGCAAGCAGTTGTACGACGCGCACAGCGCGCTGCTCGTCGCGCGGCCGCCGCATGCACCGGTCAAGGCCGCGCGCGGCCAGCCGGGTTCGCGTTCTTCGCTCGTGCCGACCGAGGCGGATCTGTTTCTGGTCGTGCGAGACGATGGCAGCGTGGTCGCGTTCAACGGTCACGTGGATCTTGGCACCGGCATCGGCACCGCGCTCGCGCAGATCGTCGCGGAAGAACTCGATGTGCCGTTGACGCGTGTGTCGATCGTGCTCGGCCATACCGGCGAAGCGCCGAACCAGGGACCGACGATCGCCAGCGCGACGATCCAGATTTCGGCGGTGCCGCTGCGGCAGGCGGCGGCGCAAGCGCGTCAGTATCTGGTCGCGCTTGCGGCTGCGCGCCTGAACGTAGACGCGAACGATCTCGACGTGCAGGACAGCCGCGTGTTTCCACGCGATGGCGACCCGGCGCAGGGCATTCACTATGGCGAGCTGATCAAAGGCCAGCGTGTCGAACTGCTGCTGTCGAACGATGCACCTTTGAAACCGCCGCACGCGTACCGCGTCGTCGGTAAAAGCGCGCCGCGTGTCGACATTCCCGCGAAGGCGACCGGTGAGCTGAGCTTCGTGCACGACGTGCGCGTGCCCGGCATGCTGCATGGACGCGTGGTGCGGCCGCCTTATGCGGGCGTCGCGCAGGGTGAGTTCATCGGGCATAGCCTGCTGGAAGTGAACGAAGCGGCGATTCGCGATTTGCCTGGCATCGTCAAGGTGGTCGTGATTCGCGATTTCGTCGGCATCGTCGCCGAGCGTGAGGAGATTGCGCAACAGGCGGCGCAGCGGCTCGACGTGCGCTGGAAAACGGTCGATGGCCTGCCGCCGCTCGACACGAGCGAGCAGGTCGAAGCGGCGTTGCGCGCGAATCCGGCGACGCGGCGCGATCTGGTGATCGAAGGCGACGTGGATGCGGCGCTCGCGCAAGACCCGTCGCGCACGTTGGAACGCACTTACGTGTGGCCGTTCCAGATGCACGCATCGATCGGCCCGTCGTGCGCGGTCGCGGACTATAGCAACGGAGACGGCGACGACACGCAGCTGAAAATCTGGTCCGGCACGCAGAACCCGCATTCGCTGCGCGCCGACCTCGCGTTATTGCTGACGCTCGACGAAGCGCGCATCGACATCGTGCGGATGGATGCCGCGGGCTGCTACGGACGCAATTGCGCGGACGACGCCGCCGCCGACGCCGCGCTGCTGTCGCGCGCGGTCGGCGCGCCGGTGCGCGTGCAGCTCTCGCGCGAGGACGAACACGCGTGGGAACCGAAGGGCGCCGCGCAACTGATGGACGTACGCGGCGCGCTCACCGCCGAAGGCGAACTGGCCGCCTACGACTTTGCGACGCGCTATCCGTCGAACGACGCCCCCACGCTCGCGCTGCTGCTGACCGGCACCATTCCCGCGCAGCCGGAGGTGTTCGAGATGGGCGACCGCACGGCCGTGCCGCCGTACGACTATCGCAGCATGCGCATCGTCTGCGACGACACGCCGCCGATCGTGCGCGCCGCGTGGCTGCGCGGTGTGTCCGCGTTGCCGAACACGTTCGCGCACGAGTCGTTCATCGACGAACTGGCCGAGCAGGCCGGCGTCGATCCGGTCGAATTCCGCCTCAGGCATCTGACCGATCCGCGCGCGATCGACCTCGTCAAGGCGGTCGCGGCGAAAGCCGGGTGGGAACCGCGCGAACCCGCGTTCAAAACGCGCAGCGAGGACGACGAACACGGCAACATCGCGCGCGGCCGCGGCATCGCGTACGCGCGCTACGTGCACAGCAAATTCCCGGGGTTCGGCGCCGCATGGTCCGCGTGGGTCGCCGACGTCGAAGTCGATCGCAACAGCGGCGAACTGGCGGTCACGCGCGTCGTGGTCGGCCAGGACACCGGCACGATGGTCAATCCCGATGGCGTGCGTCACCAGATTCACGGCAACGTGATCCAGACGACGAGCCGCGCGCTGAAGGAGCAGGTCAGTTTCGGCGACAACGCGGTGACGAGCCAGGAGTGGGGCGCGTATCCGATCCTGACGTTCCGCGAAGTGCCGGTGATCGACGTCGTGATGATGCCGCGCCACGGCGAGCCGCCGATGGGCGCCGGCGAGTCGGCGTCGCTGCCCGGCGCGGCCGCCATCGCCAATGCGCTGTACGACGCGACGGGGGTGCGTTTCCGTCGCCCGCCGTTCACGCCGGAAAAGATCCGCGCCGCGCTCGCCGACGCGCAGGCGCAAGACGCGGCGGCGGCGCGCAGGAAAAAGCACTGGCGGCGCGGCTTTTTCGGCTTGTTGGCCGCAGGCGTGGTCGGCTGGCTTGGCGCGCTGTCGTTCGCCTCGGTTTCCAGCGCGCCGCTTGCGCCGATCACGCCGCCGCTTGCAAGCGCGTTTGCGCCGGAACTGGTCGCGCGCGGCAAGCTGCTCGCGTCGCTCGGTAATTGCGCGGTTTGCCATACCGCCCACAACGGCGTGCCGAACGCCGGCGGCAAGCCGCTCGCGACCCCGTTCGGCACCGTCTACAGCACCAACCTCACGCCCGACGGCCAGACCGGGATCGGCCACTGGTCGCTCGAAGCGTTCGTGCGCGCGATGCGGCACGGCATCAGCCGCGACGGTCATCGGCTGTATCCGGCGTTTCCGTACACGTCGTTCCAGAACATCTCCGATGACGATCTGCACGCGCTTTACGCGTATCTGATGTCGCAAACGCCGGTGCGCAGCCGGCCGCCCGAAACGAAGCTCGCGTTTCCTTTCAGCGTGCGTCCGCTGATGGCTGCATGGAACGGCCTGTTTCTCGGCCGCACCGCGTTTACCGCCAACCCCGCGCAGAGCGCGCAATGGAATCGCGGCGCGTATCTGGTGAATGGCCTTGGCCATTGCAGCGCGTGCCACACGCCGCGCAACGCGTTCGGCGCCGAGAAAACCGGCGCGGCGTTCATGGGCGGAGGCAGCGCCGAGGGCTGGGAAGCGCCCGCGCTGTCGGCGTTGTCGAATGCTCCGGTGCCGTGGAGCGAGGACGAACTGTTCCGCTATCTGCGCGACGGTCACGCGCCGTTGCACGGCGTCGCGGCCGGGCCGATGGCGCCGGTGATCGGCGATCTGGCGGCGCTGCCCGACAGCGATATCCGCGCGATGGCCGTCTATGTCGCGTCGCTCAATCCGCTGGAGCCGAACGCCGATCCGGCCGCGACCGCGCGCGAATACGAACAGGCCAGCGCGATGACGGGCGCGCCGCTCACGGCGGGTGCGCGGCTTTTCGACGGCGCGTGCGCCGCGTGCCATCACGCGGGCAGCGGACCTCAGTTGTTCGGCGCACATCCGTCGCTGGCGCTGAACACGAACCTGCACGGCGCGGCGCCGGACAACCTGATTCGCGTGATTCTCGACGGCATCGGCTCGCCTGCGCGGCCCGAACTCGGTACGATGCCGGCTTACCGCGACAGTTTCAACGACGCCCAGGTCGCCGAGCTCGTGTCGTTCCTGCGCGCGCAGTTCGCGGGCGGCAAGCCGGCATGGCAGGACGTCGCCGCGAACGTGGCCAGAATCCGCGCGGAACCGCGCGAGCAATGAGCCGCCAGCCGTCGTCCGAAGGTGCGCAGGTCCACGCGCTTGCACGTCCTCAGGTTCGCATGTCTGACTAAAACCACCATTCCTTCTGATAACGGAGAAACGCATGACCACGCGCGCAGGATGGATCTCTCGCCTCATGGTGTCGACCGTGTGCTCGTTTGCCGCGCTCGGCGCGAGCGCACAGCAGACCATCAAGATCGGTGAGATCAATAGCTACAAGGCGCAGCCCGCCTTTCTCGGGCCTTACAAGCAAGGCTGGAATCTCGCACTCGAGCAGGTGAATGCGGCGGGTGGCGTGCTCGGCAAGCAGCTCGAAGTTATTTCGCGCGACGACAACGGCAACCCCGGCGACACGATCCGCGTCGCCCAGGAACTGATCGCGCGTGAGCAGGTGCAGGTGCTGTTCGGCGGCTTCCTGTCGAACACCGGCCTCGCGCTCGCCGACTTCGCGAAGCAGAAGAAGATCTTCTTCCTCGCGGCCGAACCGCTGACCGACAAGATCGTCTGGGCCGACGGCAATAAATACACGTACCGTTTGCGTCCTTCGACCTACATGCAGGTCGCGATGCTGGTGCCCGAGGCCGCGAAGCTGAAGAAGAAGCGCTGGGCGATCGTGTATCCGAACTACGAGTATGGGCAATCGGCGGTGGCGACCTTCAAGAAGCTGCTGACGGCCGCGCAGCCGGACGTGCAGTTCGTCGTCGAACAGGCGACGCCGCTCGGCAACGTCGACGCGGGCGCCGTGACCCAGGCGATCGCCGACGCGAAGCCCGACGCGATCTTCAACGTGCTGTTCGGCGCCGACCTCGGCAAGTTCGTGCGCGAGGGCAATACGCGCGGGCTCTTCAAGGATCGCGCGGTGGTGTCGCTGCTGACCGGCGAGCCCGACTACCTCGATCCGCTCGGCGCCGAAGCGCCGACCGGCTGGATCGTGACCGGCTACCCGTGGTATTCGATCGATACGGCCGCGAACAAGCAGTTCGTCGACACGTATCAGGCGAAATATCACGACTATCCGCGGCTGGGCTCGGTGGTCGGCTATTCGGCGCTGATGTCGATCGCGGACGGCATCAAGAAGGCGGGTTCGACCGATCCGGACAAACTCGCCGCCGCGTTCAAGGGGCTCAACGTGCAGACGCCCTTCGGCCCGATCATGTACCGCGCGCAGGACAATCAGTCGACGATGGGCGCGTATGTCGGCGTGACCGGTGTGAAGGACGGCAAGGGTGTGATGACGTCGTACCGCTATGTGGATGGCGCGAGCGTGCAGCCATCGGACGCCGAGGTGAAGAAACTGCGCCCGGCGGATTGAGGACGTGGCGCGCGGCGGTCCGTCGTGACTGCCGCGCAATGGCCGCGCGAGTGTTGGTGAATGCACGTCCGCAGCGGCTGTTGCCACGAGCGGGCGGCTTTGAAAACGGCGGTTGCCGTCGGCGAAACCTACTCTTCCGCGTCGTGCTCCGTGACGAAGCGCTTCAGATAAGCGAGCACGGCCGCTTCCATCGCGCGATGATCGGCGGTGTTTTTCGAGCCCGCGTTTTCTTCGTCGCCGAACAGTGTGGACGGCGCGTTGTGCACGTCCACTTCCTGCCCCTCGCGGAACACGCGAATTTCGTGGACGTCTTCGACGTACTCGGCGATCCAGTGCACGCCCTCGATATGCGTGCCAGCGCGAACCGTAACTATCTTCATGGCTGTCTCCATGCAAGGCGGTCGATTTGAGTTAGCGCTTCGGCGCTTACTCCCGTCCCATGTCCACCACCATACGCCGTCCCGCCGACGCACGCGAGTCCCGCCGCGCAGCCGCCGCCGGAGCATGGCGCGGATGGGCGCTCCGGCACGCTCGTTGCTAAATGATAGGGACTCACCCACAACCGGAGAACCGTCATGCCAGAGCAGAAAACCTTGAAGCGTGCCGCGGCCGATAAACGCGCCGGCAAATCAGCGAGTACTCAAGCGGGAGAGTTCGTCAAGGAACAGGTGGACAAGGTCCGCGCCGGCAAGCACGGCGTGCGCTCGCCGAAGCAGGCGATCGCGATCGGGCTGTCCGAGGCGCGGCGCGCGGGCGTCGACCTAAAGCCGCCGAAGAAGGGCGCCACGAGCGAGGCGACCCGCAAGAAAGCGCAGAAGGACAGCGCGGCGGGCAAGCACGAAGGCGCTGCGAAGAAGAGTGCGAGCAAGGAGTCGAGCGCGAAACGCTCGCGTGTGTCGGAGAGCGTGCTCAAGCGCGAGAGCAAGGCCGGGGCGTCGTCGGCGGCGATGTCGAAGCAGGCGAAGTCGGCGGCGGCCAAGCGGCCAGCCGCGAGCCGTTCGGCCGCAGCCAAAAAGGCCGCTGCGACGAAGGGCGCGGCTGGACGCTCCGCTGCCGCGAAAAAGGCCGCGCAAACGCGGGCGTCGCGCGCGCATCACTGAGCTTGCGGCTCGCAAAGCGGCAGCAATAAAAAAGAGCGGCGCACGCATGCGCGTGCCGCCGCTCTTTCGTCGTCGCCTGGTGGCGCGCTTGCGCGCCTTCTTACTGCACCGTCGCCAGCACCTCGCCAACGGTGCGGAAGAGCCGCGCGATCTGCTCTTCGTCGATGATCAGCGGCGGGGAGAACGCGAGGATGTCGCCGGTGAAACGGATCAGCACGCCGGCCTCGAAGCATTTGACGAACGCCTCGTAGGCGCGCGCGCCCGGCGCTCCGTCGCGCGATTCGAGCTCGATGCCCGCGACGAGGCCGAGATTGCGCACGTCCTTCACGTGCTTCGCGTCGCGCAGCCCATGCGCGGCGGCTTCGAACGTCGGCGCGAGGCTGGCCGCGCGCTCGAACAACTGGTCGCGGCGGTACAGATCGAGCGTCGCGATCGCGGCCGCGGCAGCCGCCGGATGCGCCGAGTACGTGTAGCCGTGGAACAGCTCGATCGCCCCCGCCGCGCCGCTGCCGACGACCGTGTCGTGGATCGTGCGGCTCGCCGCGACCGCGCCCATCGGAATCGACGCGTTGTTGATCGCCTTCGCCAGCGTGATCAGGTCCGGCATGACGCCGAAGTGTTCGCTCGCGGTCGCCTTGCCGAGGCGGCCAAAGCCCGTGATCACCTCGTCGAAGATGAGCAGGATGCCGTGCTTCGTGCAGATCTCGCGCAGCTTCTGCAGATAGCCTTGCGGCGGAACCAGCACGCCGGTCGAGCCGGCCACCGGTTCGACGATCACCGCGGCGATCGTCGAAGCGTCGTGCAGCGCGACGATGCGCTCCAGCTCCTCGGCCAGATGCGCGCCCCATGCGGGCTGGCCCTTCGAGAACGCGTTGTGTTCGAGGTTGTGCGTGTGCGGCAGATGATCGACCGCCGGCAACAGCGCCCCCGAAAACGTCTTGCGATTCGGCGCGATACCGCCGACCGAAATCCCGCCGAAACCGACGCCGTGATAGCCGCGCTCGCGGCCGATCAGACGCGTGCGCTGGCCTTCGCCGCGCGCGCGATGGTAGGCGAGCGCGATTTTCAGCGCGGTGTCGACCGATTCGGAGCCGGAGTTCGTGAAGAAGATGCGATCGAGCCCTTCCGGCATCAGCTCGGCAACCTTCTTCGCCGCTTCGAACGCGAGCGGGTGGCCCATCTGGAAGGTCGGCGCGAAGTCGAGCGTCGACAGCTGCTGCGTGATCGCGGCGACGATTTCATCACGGCCATGGCCGGCGTTCACGCACCACAGCCCGGCGCAACCGTCGAGAATCTCGCGCCCGTCGGTGCTTCGGTAGTACATGCCCTTCGCCGATTCCAGCAGGCGCGGCGCGGCCTTGAACTGGCGATTGGCGGTGAAGGGCATCCAGAAGGACGACAGATCGTCGATGACGGGGCGCGAAGTCATGGCATCTCCTCGAAGTGGTGTCGGTTGGGGCTTTAAGCGTAGCCAAACTGTAGCCCTCGCGGTTTAATGGCGGCATAAACAGTTGACCAAGTGTGGTGTCAACCGTGCTGGTGGATTCGCGCGAACTGTTCCGGTAGGTGGGCGGTCCGCGGTCCGTCTTTTTGCCCCTCGTTTTTCGCCCGAAACATGATCGAACTGGACCTTCAACGCAACCGGCGCGCGGCGCCGACGCTCGTCGAACAGGTCGTGCAGAGCTTCGCGCGCGCGATCGACTCGCAATCGCTGCGCGCCGGCGCACTGCTGCCGTCGGTGCGGCAGCTTGCCCAAAGCCACGCGCTGAGCACCTTCACCGTGACCGAGGCGTACAACCGGCTCGTGTCGATGGGCCTCGTGGTCGCGCGGCGCGGCTCCGGCTATCGGGTGGCGGCGCGCTCGTCGTCCACGCGGGCGGCCGTCACCGACTGGACGCCGCCGAGCCTGACCGCGACGTGGCTGCTGTCCGACGTGTTCGCCGATCACTCGGTGCCGATCAAGGCGGGCTGCGGCTGGCTGCCGAGCGAATGGACCAACGAGAGCGGCCTGCAGCACTCGCTGCGCGCGCTGAGCCGGGTGCCGGCCGCGCGGCTCGGCGACTATGGCCATCCGTACGGCTTCGCGCCGCTGCGCGAGCGCATCGCCGAACAACTCGACCGGCGCGGGCTGCCCGTCGACGTCGCGAACGTGCTGCTCACCCAGGGCGCGACGCAGGGGCTCGATCTGATCGTGCGCACGCTGCTGCGCGCGGGCGATGCCGTGATCGTCGAAGATCCCGGCTACTGCAATCTGCTGCAGATCCTGAAGCTCGCCGGGCTGGTCGTGCATGGCGTGCCGCGCACGCCGGCCGGCGTCGATACGGACGTTCTCGCAACGCTGGTCGCGCGGCACAAGCCGAAGGCGATCTTCGTCAACACCACGCTCCAGAATCCGACCGGCGCGACCTTCGGCATGTCGGCCGCGTTCCGCTTGCTGCAGATCGCCGAGCGCGAGCGCATCTGGGTGATCGAGGACGACGTGAGCCGCGAACTCGCGCCGGCCGGCGCGCCGCTACTGGCGGCGATGGAAGGCTTGCAGCGCGTGTTGCACGTTGGCGGCTTTTCGAAGACGGTGACGCCGTCGCTGCGCTGCGGCTATGTGGTGGCCGAGCAGGCGGTGCTGCGCGAACTCGCGCGCACGAAGATGGCGGTGGGGCTGACGTCGTCGGAAACGATCGAGCGGATCGTCGACAAGGTGCTGGTGGAAGGGCGTTACGCGCGCCACGTCGAGATGGTCAGCGAACGGCTCAAGCTCGCGCACGTGGCACTCGAAGAACGGCTGGACGCGCTCGGGCTCGAGGTGTTTCACCGGCCGCGCGCGGGACTCTTCATGCTGGCGCGTCTGCCGATCGAAGCGGAGCGCGCCGCCGAGGTCGCGACCGCCGCGCTCGCGCACGGCATCTGGCTCGCACCGGGCTCCTACTTCCGTCCCGACGACGCGCCGAGCGCGTGGTTCCGCTTCAACGCGCCGTATTCGAGCGACGACGCGTTGTGGCGCTTCATCGAGCGGGTCGGGCAGGGGGCGTGGTAGACGTGTAGCGACACAATAAAGTCCGTACTTTTCTGAGCGGCCATTCCTCAAACAATTAAGTTGTACCTTTGGTTATATCGCGAACTGGAAATGCGCGCTGAGCCCAAAGACAGCGCATGGACCGTTAAGTGTGTACTTTCTTTTCCTGACAGGTTTTCAAAGTTAATCGTTGACTGGATTGCGTTTGAGATTCCAGGGAATTCTCCCGCCGCTGCGGTCAACCGCGACCTGCCGGCTATACGAATAGTAGCCACACAGGAACATCCAGCACTTCGGCAATTCTGGCTACCCTTGCCAGATGTCCCTCGGCAACGCCCGTTTGCCTTGACAAGCGCCATTGACTGTATCGCACGTGCTTGCGTAGCACGCCACGAAAGACCGACCTACGGACAAACGCAATCTGGGCCGCTAACGGCGACATCGTCCGCATTGGGTTCAGTGTCATTGCGATTGCGACAAGGACCGAGGTCAAGATCGCGAGATATTCGTTTCAGTGAGAAATAGGTGAGCAAATGAATACGCTCGTTCGAGCGGCTTCGCCACACGCAACTGGCGGGGTTCTTTTCAACGCCGGCTGGACGTTGGCGACCATCGAAAATTTTCCAGCGACGGATATCTCTTCATGACCATCATCTCGTCGAAGTTCACGGGACAACCTGAATTGGCCGGATGCTTTCCCGCCGCAACAACGAGACTGTCGTCGCGCAAATCCGCTTCCCAATTCATCTCCGAAGATGCCAGCAATATTGGTTCTTGACCGCATATCGTGCGCACTGCGGCCACCTCGTTTTTGTAGTACGTCTCCTTCAGCAGGATATATCCCGTAACGCTTGCCGCAGCGAGGACCGAGTTCGCGATGCCGAAGGCGAGTACTACATGGAATAGTTTCCGATTGGATGAAAACCCCGCAATGACCAGAAATGGGACCATATAAAACATCGGGACGTAGCGGGCCCACCAGGATTGCGGATGTAGCAGAACGCTCGCTAACGTTGCGAGAAGAAACACTTTCGCAATATCACCGCTGTCTCTCCTTCTCCAGAAGAAAGAAGCGATGCACGCGATAAACAGAACCCCGAAGAAGGGTCCGAACGCGCCGAAACGCGCAGCAGCCGTATGCAGCGCGATAAACGCGTCGCGCAAGTGGGCGTATGACGGGACAAAGGTAGGCTCCGCGTTCTCGCACGGCCTGCAATCCAGCGGCAGCGAGAAATACGATAAGAAAATCCTCTGCAAAGGATTCATTGCAAGAAAGTGTGCTGACACTTTTCCACCGATGATATCGACCTTGTCGCTGCCCAGCACGGGGTAGAAAATGTGTTTGCCAGCGACTATGTTCTGCACGTACGGCGAATAGCCGATCACTGCGACAGCGACAACAGACCAGATGACCAACTCTCCGATAACTTTCCGGTTCTGAGTCAGAAAGCGTCTCTTTTCGCCGCCAATAAACTCCGCCGTGAAGAAAACAGCAATCGAGATGGCGGCGAAGGCGGGTCCTGTCAGCTTCGAGCCGATCAGAAGCACGAGTGCGATACCTAGTTGAACTCCGGAATAAGGCCTACGCTTGAGCGCGAAAAGCAAATGGACAGAAAAGATGGCCCAGCAGTAGTCCCCCCGCGTCACAATGGTTGTCGCCTGGATAAAATTGGAATCTGGGGGCGATAAAGAGAGAACAAGTTGGCGCGTTACGGAAAGACATTCAAGGACAGAGCGGTGGCGCGGTTGCTGCCGCCGGA
>NZ_VZQN01000058.1:0-33104 GCF_014397645.1 Paraburkholderia sp. 31.1 | reverse complement strand
TTCAGAACTGGGGTTGCCGCGAGAAGGGCCGCTCGCTGCGTCATGCTCCTTGCGAATACGTCGAGTATTCGCGGCGTCGCAATCCTTGCGAGCGGCCCTTCTCGCGGCAACGCACGTGCGTTCCATATGTAAACAGACCCTAGCGTGCCAGATTGCCGGCACCGAATTGCCACGACTTTACGCCGCTTCGAGCGCCCACTCCACATGCTCGCGCACGACCGCCGACGGATCGTCGGCTCGTTGCCTCAAAGCCAGCACGATCGCGCCACGGGCATCGAGGTCGAGACTTGCTGGCGCGGCGCGCAACGCGTTACCCATGCCGACCGCGAGATTGCGCAGCCAGCTCTCGTAGCCGATGCGGCGAATCGCGCTGCCCTGCATGCGCGTATCGAACTCCTCGGCGCTCCACGCGAACAGTTCGACCAGCGACGCGCGATCGAGCCCGTGCCGCACGTCGAAATCGGCGACCGGTGCGGCCTGCGCGAACTTGTTCCAGGGACACACGAGCTGGCAATCGTCACAGCCGTACACCCGATTGCCGATCAGCGGCCGCAGGTCGAGCGGAATACTGCCCTTCAGCTCGATCGTCAGATACGAGATGCAACGCCGCGCGTCGACCTTGTACGGCGCGACGATCGCACCAGTCGGACAGGCGCCGATGCAGCGCGCGCAGCTGCCGCAATGCGAGCCCGGCGTTTCGGGCGCGGCCTCGGGCGAGGTTTCGGCGTCGGTAGGCAGCGGCACGTCGACATAGATCTCGCCGAGGAAGAACAGCGAGCCGGCGTCGCGCTGCAGCAGCAATGTGTGCTTGCCGCGCCAGCCGATGCCGGCCTTCTGCGCAAGCTCGACTTCGAGCACCGGCGCCGAATCGGTGAACACGCGATAGCCGAACGGCCCGATCACCGCTTCGATCCGGTCGGCCAGTTGTTGCAGGCGCTGGCGCAACACCTTGTGATAGTCGCGGCCGCGCGCGTAGATCGACACGACCGCCGTCGACGGGTCCGCGAGCCGCGCGTGCTCGGCCGCGCGCCAGTCGCGCGCGCTGGGTGTGGCGCGTGAGGCGGGTGGCGTTACGTCTTGCGGCATGCTTTCAGGCGCGCTTTCATGTCCCCCTTCATGCGCCCCTTCAGCCGCCTCTGCTCCCAGCGTCTGCGCAGGCAAATAGGCGATGCGCGCGGTGATCACGCGTCGCGTGCCGGCCACAAGCTCGGCCGGCCGCGCGCGTTTCATGCCGTGTTTGGTCATATAATCCATCTCGCCGTGGCAACCCGCTTCAAGCCACGCTGCAAGCGGCGCTTCGGCGGCCGACAGATCGGTATCGCTAATGCCGATCGCCCCGAAACCGAGTTCACGGCCCCACGTCTTGATGTCGAGCGCGAGCGCACGAAGCGCCGCCTCGTCGAAACGGGACGTTGCGCCAGAAGCTCGCGCGGCATCATCGGCCGATGCGGGCGTGCAGAAAACAGGGGACTTCGGACTTCGGTTCATCACGCCATTTTACGAGAATGCCTGTCAATCCCGATCACGCGCCCCTACCGTCCGCTCCCGTGCTGCTCGAACGCTCTGTCGCGCTCGCGGACGAAGCCGCCACGCAGGCGTTCGGCGCGCGCTTCGCACAGGCGATCGAAAGCGTGCGCGCGGCCTCGCATCAGGCACAGCCAGCCCAGCCTAGCACCGCAAGCGGCCCCGCGTTCCACGGCCTGCAAGTCCAACTGGTCGGCGACCTCGGCGCCGGCAAAACCACGCTCGTGCGCGCGACCTTGCGCGGCCTCGGCCACACCGGCCGCGTGCGCAGTCCGACCTACACGCTCGTCGAACCGTATGTGCTCGAGCGGCCCGCCGGGGAACTTGCGCTCTATCACTTCGATCTGTACAGATTCACCGATCCGGCCGAATGGGCCGACGCGGGCTTTCGCGAATATTTCGACAGCGGCGCGGTCTGCCTCGTCGAATGGCCGCAACGCGCGGGAGCGCTGCTCGGCGTGCCGGATCTCGTCTTCTTGCTCGGGCTCGTCGGCAACACAGACGCAAACGCGGACGCACGCGTACTCGTCGCACGCGCTTATAGCGAATCAGGAAAGGCATGTCTCGAAAGATGTTAATCAAACCATTCCATTCGATCGAATCGGCGGCGGGCGCAACGCATAACTGGCGGCGCCGGCAGATCCTGCGCGCCGGTGCGTCGACGCTGGTGCTCGGCCTCGTCGCCCCGCGTCTCGCGTTTGCGAGCTCGGTGCTCGGCGTGCGCGTGTGGCCCGCGCGCGACTACACGCGCGTGACGATCGAATCCGATCAGCCGCTGCAGAACACGCAGCAACTGCTGCAGGGACCGGACCGGCTCGTCGTCGATCTGGACGGCCTCGACCTCGATCAGGCGCTGAAGGAGCTGGTCTCGAAGATCACGCCGAACGATCCGCAGATTTCGTCGGTGCGGGTCGGGCAGTATCAGCCGCACGTCGTGCGCATGGTGTTCGACCTGAAGGGCTCGGTGAAGCCGCAGGTGTTCGCGCTGCCGCCGGTCGGCGCGTACAAGTACCGGCTCGTGTTCGACCTGTATCCGGCTGTCGCGCCCGATCCGTTGATGGACCTGCTCGCGCAGACCGAGCGCAAGCAGCAGGCGCTCAACGAAGAAAACAGCGCGCCGCCCGCGACGCTTGCCGGCCCCGGCACGGCGCCGCCGGTCGACAACAGCGAAGCGTTCTTCGAGCACTACGCGCAGAACGGTGGCGCCGGCAATGGCGCCGCGGGCGTACCGCATCCGCCCACGCATGGCACGACGGCGCCGTCCGCGCCGGTCATTGCCGGCAGGCAGGCGGCGCCGTCCGCGCCCTCCGCGCCGCCTGCCGCACTGGCGCGCAACAAGGGTGGCAACGCCAACAGCAACAGCACCGCACGCGGTCTCGACCGCAACAACGACAACCTCGGCGACAGCGGCGACACCTACGCATTCACCACACCGAAGTCGAGCCGCAGCAACACCGTGCGACTGCTCACCGTCGCAATCGATCCGGGTCATGGCGGCGAGGACCCGGGCGCGATCGGCGGCGCAGGCACCTACGAGAAGCACGTCGCGCTCGACATCGCGAAGAAGCTGCGCGCGAAGATCGACGCGCAGCCGAACATGCGCGCGATGATGACGCGCGACGCCGACTTCTTCGTGCCGCTGAACGTGCGCGTGCAGAAAGCGCGCCGCGTCGGCGCGGACCTGTTCGTGTCGATCCACGCGGACGCGTTCACGACGCCCGAGGCGAAGGGCTCCTCGGTGTTCGCGCTGTCGGAGCACGGCGCGTCGAGCGCGGCCGCGCGCTGGATGGCGAACAAGGAGAACTCGTCGGATCTGATCGGCGGCATCAACATCAAGTCCGACGACGCCACCGTGAACCGCGCACTGTTCGACATGTCGACCACCGCGCAGATTCGCGACTCGATGCGCTACGGCAACTTCGTGCTCAAAGAGATCGGCGACATCAACAAGCTGCACAAGGGCTCGGTCGAGCAGGCTGGTTTCGCGGTGCTGAAGGCGCCGGACATTCCGTCGATCCTCGTCGAGACCGCGTTCATCAGCAATCCGGACGAAGAGCGCCGCCTCAACGACGACGCGTATCGCGACAAGATGGCCAGCGCGATCCTGACCGGCATCAAGCGCTATTTCGCGGCGAATCCGCCGCTCGCAAAGAGCCGCATGACGTGATGTCGGCACACGCGAGCCAATAACAAAAACAAAACGGCCCTCCGGCCGTTTTGTTCTTCACGCTCGCAAGCCGTGGCGCAACGGTTGCTCAGCGTGCCGGGATCAAGCGCTGCACGACCCAGCCGCCGAACACGTTGACCGCGAGCCCCGCCATCACGAGCAACGCGCCCGCCACCTGCATCGCAGACAGTTGCTCGCCGAGCAGCAGCGACGCCGACGCGAGTCCGACGATTGGCACCAGCAGCGAGAACGGCGCGACCTGGCTCGCCGGATAGCGCGACAGCAGACGGCTCCACAAGCCATAGCCGACCAGCGTCGCGATAAACGCCAGATAGACGATCGCGAAGATCGACAGCGCGCTGATACCGGTCAGCGCGGCGGCGATCTCGCGCGGCCCTTCGAACACGAACGACGCCGCGAAAAACGGCAGCGGCGGAATCAGGCTCCCCCACACGACGAGTCCGACCAGATCGACCTTGCCGACCTTCTTCGTAACGATGTTGCCGAGTGCCCACATGCACGCGGCGCACAGCGTCAGCAGGAAACCAGCGACGGACATCGTGTGGCCGCCTTGCAGGCCGATCACCGCGAGCCCCGCCGCGGCGACCAGCAGACCCGCGACGTTCGGCAAACGGAAGCGCTCGTGCAGAAACAGCGCCGCGAAGATCAGCGTGAAAAACGCCTGCGCCTGAAGTACCAGCGATGCAAGCCCCGCCGGCATGCCGACGTACATCGCCGAGAACAGGAACGCGAATTGCCCGAACGAGATCGTCGCGCCGTAGGCGAACAGCCACCGCCACGGCATCTGCGGCCGCTTGACGAAAAACACCGCCGGGACCGCAGCGAGCGTAAAGCGCAGCGCGCCGAGCAGCATCGGCGGCACGCCATGCAGGCCGACCTTGATCACGACGAAATTGACGCCCCACGCGAGCACGACGATCAGCGCGAGCAGCAAGTCCCTGGGCGACATCCGGGTCTCCATAGAAATAGTTCGATCTGGCAGTGTAACGGAGGCCGCAAATTCGCTTCGTTGCGCCCGCTCACGGCGAGCGTGTGCCGTCGGCAGCGCGCGACGCGCAGTAGAATCGACCATTCGAGCCTTCTCCCTCCATTTTCCCGTCGAGCCTGCCCATGACTTCCTCGATCAAAGCCGTCCTCAAACCGCACTTACGCGACATCGGCAATCTGACCGTGCGGCGTGTCCTGCCTGCGATGGCGGCGCGCCTCGTCGGCCCGTTCATTTTCTTCGACCACATGGGCCCCGCGACCCTCGAACCCGGCAGCGGCCTCGACGTGCGCCCGCATCCGCATATCGGCCTCGCGACCGTCACCTATCTGTTCGACGGCGCGATCATGCATCGCGACAGCCTCGGCTCCGAGCAGAAAATCGTCCCCGGCGACGTCAACTGGATGACGGCCGGGCGCGGCATCGTCCATTCGGAGCGAACGCCGCCGGAAGACCGCGCGCGCGGCCAGACGATTCACGGCATCCAGACCTGGGTCGCGCTGCCGCTCGCCGATGAAGACGCCGAGCCGTCGTTCGCGCATCATGCGGCGGCGACCTTGCCGGTCGTCGAGCGCAACGGCGTGACGCTGCGCGTGATCGCGGGCACCGCGTTCGGCGCGGTGTCGCCGGTCGCGACGTTTTCGGGCACGCTGTACGTCGCCGCCGACTTCACGCCGGGCAGCGCGTTCGCGCTCGAACCGGAGCACGAGGAGCGCGGTGCATATCTGGTGGAGGGCGATCTGGAGATCGACGGCACGCCGCTCGAAGCGGGCCAGATGGCCGTGCTCGCGCTCGACGAAACCGTCACGCTCGCGAGCACGCACGGCGCGCGCGCGATGCTGCTCGGCGGCGAGAAGCTCGACGGCGAGCGCTTCATCGAATGGAATTTCGTCGCGAGCTCGCGCGAGAAGATCGAAGCCGCGAAGCTCGCGTGGACCAATCAGGAAATGGGCCACGTGCCCGGCGAAACCGAATGGATTGCGCTGCCGCAGCGCAAGTGACGGCGCCGGGCCGCGCGCGAATCACCGCATTGAATTCGCGCGATTCGGCCCCACCTAGCGCCTGTTCACAAACCGTTTCTATCGACGAGGACGCAATGGACACCACTCTGGCCACTTTCGAACAGGACGTCATCAAGGCGTCGATGCTGGCCCCCGTGCTGGTCGATTTCTGGGCGCCGTGGTGCGGCCCCTGCAAGAGTCTCGGCCCGATGCTCGAAAAGCTCGAAGCCGAAGCCGCCGGCAAATGGAAGCTCGTGAAGGTCAACGTGGACGAGAACCACGAGCTGGCCGCGCACTTCCAGGTGCGCAGCATTCCGCACGTGATCGCGTTCGCCGACGGCCAGGCCGTCGATCAGTTCGTCGGCGTGCTGACGCAAGGACAGTTGCGCGAGTTCCTCGACCGGCTCGTGCCGCAAGGGGCGCCGGCCGCGCGCATCGAAGCGCAGACCGCGCTCGCCGAAGGCCGCCGCGACGACGCCTACGACCTGCTGCAAGCGGCGCTCGCTTACGACCCGGGCTTCGACGACGCGCGCATGGACCGCATCGAGTTACTGCTCGAAGACAACCGCATCGATGAGGCGCGCAACGAAGTCGATCTGCTGTCGCCGAAAACCACGCAAGGCATCGACGCGCGTTTCAACGCGATCAAGACGCGGCTCGACGCGGTGGACGCCGCCGCGGACCTGCCGCCCACCGATGCGCTCGAAGCGCGCGTCGCCGGCCACCCCGACGATCTCGAAGCACGCTTCGATCTCGCGAATGCGTTTATCGCGCGACGCAAATACGCGCAGGCGCTCGAACATCTGCTCGCGATCGTGCAACGCGACCGCGCGTTCCGCGACGATATCGGCCGCAAGACGATGTTATCGGTGTTCGATCTGGCCGCGCATCAGCCGGAGCTGGTGTCGCAGTGGCGGCGCAGGCTGAGCGCGTCGTTGTATTGATCGATTGTGATGTTTTGCCCGATGGCAGCCTGGGTCAGCGCGGTTGAAACCGCCGCCCGGGCTGCCACCTAAACCGTCGCCTTCTTCGCCAGCTCCCGCAACACGTACGCCGCGGCCGCAAAACCAAAGCTCGCGGTCACGCACACGCTGGAGCCAAACCCCGCGCAGTTCAAGCCGACCGGCCCCGTATGCCCCGGCGACGTGCTCACGTGCTCGGCTTCTTCATCGATATCGCAGACGGCCGCTTCCGGATAGATCAGCGGCTCGTCGGAATACACGGCGTTCACCCTGAACTTCGCCTTCGGCCCGCGCGGAAAGCCATGCTGCTTGCGCAACTGCCCGCGCACCTTCGACAGCAGCGGGTCCTGGATCGTCAGCGCGAGATCGTCGATGCGGATCCGCGTCGGGTCAAGCTGACCGCCCGCGCCGCCGACCGTGATCAGCGGCTGCTTGCGCTCGACGCACCATGCGATCAGCGCGGTCTTCGTGCGCACGCTGTCGATCGCGTCGATCACATAGTCGAAGCCGCCGCCGAGCGTGGCCGCGAAATTGTCCGGCTCGACGAAGTCCTCGATCAGCCGCACCTCGCAGTACGGATTGATTGCCGCGATGCGTTCGGCCATCGCCTCGACCTTCGGTTTTCCGTAGTTGCCGTCGAGCGCGTGAATCTGCCGGTTCGTGTTGCTTTCCGCGACGTTGTCGAGATCGATCAGCGTCAGCGTGCCGAGCGCGCTACGCGCAAGCGCCTCCGCGACCCACGACCCCACCCCGCCGATGCCGATCACCGCGACGTGCGCACCCTCGAATGCGGCGAGCGCGGGCGCGCCATACAGACGGGCGATGCCGCCGAAACGGCGCGCGCGGTCGGCGGTTTCGTTCGCGTCGAGGCTGGTAGTAAGATCGGATTGCGCGGCGGTGCTGGACATGATGGCAGGGCTCGAAAACACAGGCGGAACAAAGCAGGCGGCGGCGCTTTGGCAAATCGCCTGGGCAAATTGCTTTGGCAAATGGGGCGCGCAGCCCGTATTTTGCCTGAACACGTGAAAACAGCCGCGCAGGACCACGAGCAGCGACGCAATATTGCAGGCTTGCGCCGGCGCAACATGCGCCGCGCCATACGTTGCTCCGCTCGCGCGCAAAAACCTGACGCCTTAGCTATACTTGGCCCACACTGTAGCGTTCGCATAAGAATATGATCTCACTCGCCGAGCTTCGAAAAAACTACTCGCTGGGCTCACTGGACGTTGCCGACGTCAACCACGATCCGTTCCGTCAATTCGACACGTGGTTCCAGCAGGCCATCGACGCCAAGCTGCCCGAGCCGAATGCAATGACGCTGGCCACGGTCGACGCGCGCGGCCGGCCTTCGGCACGCATCGTGCTCATCAAGGGCGTCGACGAGCGCGGTTTCGTATTCTTCACCAACTATGAAAGCCGCAAGGGCCGCGAACTGAACGTGAACCCCTACGCGAGCCTGCTGTTTCACTGGATCGAACTCGAACGCCAGGTGCGCATCGAGGGCCGCGTCGTCAAAACGAGCGAGGCAGACAGTGACGCGTATTTCGCGTCTCGTCCGCTCGGCTCGCGGATCGGCGCATGGGCATCGAATCAGAGTCAGGTGATTGAAAGCCGTTCGCAGCTCGAAGTACGCGAACGCGAAATCAGCCTGCAATACGGCGAAAATCCTCCGCGTCCGCCGCACTGGGGTGGCTACCGTCTGGTGCCCGACGCGATCGAATTCTGGCAGGGGCGGCCGTCTCGGCTGCACGATCGTCTGCTTTACACGCGCGCGGAAGAAAGCGCCAACTGGCTGATCGCACGCCTGTCGCCCTGACCGGTCGATGACCGGACGAATAAGGCCGGCGGCGGCGCCAACGTAGCGGCGCGCGTCGGCGGGATTGCGTTGCGCGGCCCGCGGAATGCGCCGCGCCATGTCGCGATCCACATAGCTTTGCTTTAAATCAACGAACACGGAGAGATCACATGTTCTGGGAGAAAAAGCTGGCGCAGTGGGTTGAAGATGTCAAAACCACCGCTAACCTGCCCGCACGCCTCGTGCTGTGGGACGGTCAGCAACACGACTTCGGGCAGTTCGCCGCGCCCCGGGTCACGCTACACGTGAAGAGCGCAACCGCGCTGCCCTATCTACTCGAACCGAGCCTCGACAATCTTGGCGAAGCCTATGTCAAAGGCAAGATCGACATCGAGGGCAAGCTGTCGGACATTATCAATATCGGCTATCAGCTCGCGCGCAGCACCGTGACGAGCGCCGGCAAGCTCGCGCGCGTGCGGCGCTACTTCAATCACTCGAAGACGTCGGATAAGAAAGCGATCCAGTATCACTACGACGTGTCGAACGAGTTCTACAGGTTGTGGCTCGACGAGAACATGGTCTACTCGTGCGCGTACTTCGAGACCGGCACCGAAGACCTCGCGACCGCGCAACTGAAGAAAATCGATCACATTCTGACCAAAATCCAGCTGCAGCCCGGGCAGCGTCTGCTCGACATCGGCTGCGGCTGGGGCGCGCTCGTGCTGCGCGCCGCGCAAAAGTTCGGCGCGAAGTGCGTCGGCGTCACGCTGTCGCAGAACCAGTTCGATCTCGCCACCGCGCGCGTGAAAGCGGCGGGCCTCGAAAACCAGATCGATATCCGCCTGCAGGACTATCGCGACGTCAAGGGGCAGTTCGACCGCATCACGAGCGTCGGCATGTTCGAGCACGTCGGCCGCAAGAACCTGCCCGGCTATTTCCAGAAGATGCACGATCTGCTCGCCGACGACGGCATCGCGATGAACCACGGCATCACGTCGAGCGACGCCGATAGCGGCGAAACCGCGCTCGGCGGCGGTGAGTTCATCGACCGCTTCGTGTTCCCGGACGGCGAGCTGCCGCACATCAGCCTCGCGCTCGAAGCGATGCAGCGCGGCGGGCTCGAACCGGTTGACGTCGAAAGCCTGCGCCGTCACTATGCGCACACGCTCGACATCTGGGCGGAAAATTTCGAAGCCCACGCAGACCAGGCGCGCAAGCTCGTCGACGACGAAAAATTCCGCATCTGGCGCGTGTATCTGGCCGGCTGCGCGTATGCGTTCGAAAACGATGACGTGTCGATTTTCCAGGTGGTGTGCCGCAAAGCCGGCCGCAGCGCGAAAACCCTGCCGTGGTCGCGCCGCTACATGTACGAAAAACCGCTGTGACCCGGTTTGTGACCGGTCGCGCCGCGGCGGCGTGCATGAAGCGCGCGCCGCGGCGCAATTCTGATGAACAGCAGGCCGGACATTGATGGACCAGAGCAGGACGAGTGACGTTGAAGAGCCGTTGAACGGTAAGGACGGCAGCGCGGACGATGCGACGCATCAGGCCGCGCAGCAGTTCGATCTGTTCGGGATGCCGGTGGAGGCCGCGGCAGAAGCGCCGGCCATGTCCGCACGTGAAGCCGATTCGGCCGCAAGCGCTGCCGCGCAGCCAGAGCACAAGCGCACGCCGAAGACCGCAATTTCCAACACCCCCGCGTCGCTGTTCGAAGACGACACCCCGCCCGACAGCCCCGCTCCTGAACCAGACTGCGCCCCGGCCTCCGCCGACGCTCCGAAAAAGCGCCGCAGCCGCGAGGTGCTGGCTGCACCGCCATCGCCGGAGCTGCTCGCGCTCGCGGCGCAATTGCCGCCGCAGATCCACCTCGGCACGTCGACATGGTCGTTCCCGGGTTGGACAGGCATCGTCTACGGCGACGACTACAGCAACAGCAAACTGTCGCGCGAGGGCTTGAGTGCGTACGGCGCACATCCGCTGCTGAAGACGGTCAGCATCGACCGCTCGTTCTACCAGGCGTTGACGGTCACCGAATACCTGCGCTACGCGCAGCAGGTGCCCGAGCACTTCCGCTTCATCGTCAAGGCGCCGATGACGATCACCGACGCCACCGTGCGCGCCGAGCGCGGCGAGCCGGTGTCGCTGAACCCGTGCTTCCTGAACGCGCAGATGGCGATCGACGATTTCGTCACGCCCTGCCTCGAAGGCCTCGGCGCAAAGGCCGGCGCGCTGGTGTTCCAGTTCTCGCCTCTGCCGGACCAGATGCTCGCGCAGCCGGCGGTATTCATCGAACGACTGGGAGAGTTTTTCGACGCGCTGCCCGGGCTGCCCGACGGCAGTTGCTACGCGGTCGAGATTCGCGACGCGAGCCTGCTCACGCCGCGCTTCATCCGCATGCTGAAGACGGCTCGCGTGCGCTACTGCGTCGGCGTTCATGCGCGGATGCCCGATCCGCTGCGCCAGGCCGCGGCGCTCGCGCTGCTCGATGGCGAGCCGGCCGGTCCGCTGATCGTGCGCTGGAGCCTGCACGGCGGTTTCAAGTACGAACAGGCGAAGGCGAAGTACGAGCCGTTCAACCGGCTCGTCGACGAAGATCCGGCGACGCGCGCGTCGCTCGCCGAACTGGCCGCGCGTTACGCGCTCGCTGGTCAGCCGGTCGTGATCGCGGTCAACAACAAGGCGGAGGGATCGGCGCCGCTCAGCTGCGTGAAACTGGCCGAAGAAATCGTCGAAGCCTGCGTGCGTGTCACGCAGGGACGCGGCGATAACGGCGACGAGGTGCCATCGCGAGCACAGGAACCGCAGTGACGAACAGCAGCGGGCGGTCTTACGCATCCGCCCGTTGCCGACTCCAATCCCCGCGCTGCGCCGTTAACCCGCCTTGATCCGATGCGCGAACTTCTGGCGGAATTTCGCGACTTTCGGCGCTACCACGAACGAGCAGTAGCCCTGATTCGGATGCTGCGCGAAATAGTTCTGGTGATAAGCCTCGGCGGGCCAGTAGTTGTCGCCGAGCGGCAGCACCTCGGTCACGAGCTTGCCGTCGTAGACGCGCTGTTCGCCGATCTCGCGAATCGCCTGCAGCGCGGTTTCGTGCTGCGCGTCGGAATGCGTGAAGATCACCGAGCGGTATTGCGTGCCGACGTCGTTGCCCTGCCGGTTCAGCTGGGTCGGATCGTGGATCGCGAAAAAGATGTCGAGAATCTCGCGATAGCTGATCTTGGCCGGATCGAAGTCGACCTTGACCACTTCCGCGTGACCGGTGTCGCCGTCGCAGACCTGCTCGTAGCTCGGATGGCGCGCGTGACCACCCGCATAACCCGACTCCACCGCATTGACGCCCTCGACGCCCAGATACACCGCTTCGAGGCACCAGAAACATCCACCGCCGAGCGTTGCTATCTCGTTCATAAGCTTCACCCCAGGATCAGATTCACACAATGATCGGCAGCCGGCCTGCGTAGCGCCGCCGTATCTGCCACCGCATCCGAATATATGGCCGAACACGCGTTCTGAAAGGCGCAGTCAGGCACGAGTCAGGCACCCGTCGCGCAATGACCGCAAATCCGGCCGTGCAGATATCGAGTATAGAAACGCCGGCACGCGACGTGTGAATAACCGTGCCTCACACACGCAAGCGCCGCGCCCGCGCCTCGATCCAGCACGATCGGCAAATTTTCGGGTGCAGCCTTTCGAGGCGATCGTCGCTGCAACCGCCCGGCTGCCACGCGCCGCACGCATTGTGCTGCGGCGCGCGCGGCGATTGCAGTTAAAATTGGCGGAAATCAACGATTTTCACCATGACTTTCGAAACATCCGCTTCCCGCCGCGCGGGTATACGCTTCAATTCGCGCTTCAATTCGCGCCTTGATTCGCGCTGCAGTCGGTCTTTCACACGGCGCGCGACGGGGGCCTCGCCCCGATGAAGCGCGCGAGCCCACCCAACTTCGACCCGTCCGCGTTCAAACAGGCGCTCAGTCAGTTCGCGACCGGCGTCACCGTGATTACGACGCGCGCCGCGTCCGGCCAATTGATCGGCATCACGGCCAGTTCGTTCAACTCGGTGTCGCTCTCTCCGCCGCTCGTGCTGTGGAGTCTCGCGACGCGCTCCGCGTCGATGCCGGTGTTCCGCGCCAACAGTCACTACGTGATCAATGTGTTGGCCTCGACCCAGCTCGATCTGTGCAAGCGCTTCGCGACCGTGAAGGGCGACCGCTTCGAGGGCGTGTCGCACGCGGCGGGCGACAGCGGCATGCCGGTGCTCGACGGCGCACTCGCGTGGTTCGAATGCCATAACCGCAGCCGCTATGAGGAAGGCGACCACGTGATTTTCGTCGGCGAAGTGGAGCGCTGCGGTGTGCATGAAAATGCCGCGGACATGCTGCCGCTCGTGTTCCAGAGCGCGCAGTTCCACGGCCTGAAGCCGCTTTGAGCGGCGCGGCGCTTCCCTGGCGTCTGTAGCGCCCGTCGGTCGGACGCGTCGAAAACGGCGCGCCCCGCCCTCGTCATCCTGAACGGTCGCTATGCGTGGCTCCGTGCCCGCTGTTCTTCTTCACGAGCGACACCGGCACGCCCGAATCTTCCTTCAGCGTTTCGAGCACGATGTTCGAGCGGATGTCCATCACCCCCGGCGCCTTGTACAAGCGATTGAGCACGAAGTCCGAATAGTGCTTGAGGTTGTGCGCGAGCACGCGCAGCAGATAGTGGGTTTCGCCGGTCACGACGAAAGCGCCGACCACTTCGGGCCAGTCGCGCAGCGCTTCGGCAAAACTCTCGTGCCAGTTCTGCTGATCGTTGCGCATCGATACCTGCACGAACGCTTCCAGCTCGAACCCCAAAACTTCGCGGTTCAGGCACGCTCGGTAGTGTTCGATGACGCCCTGCTCTTCCAGCAGACGCAGGCGTCGCAGACAGGCCGATGGCGAGAGCGAGATGCGCTCCGCCAGGTCGAGATTGCTGATCCGTCCTTCCTGCTGAAGCACCGTCAAGATACGGCAATCGGTGGCGTCGAGCGAGATCGCGTTCATATTCGGTCTCCCTTTCCTGTTTGACTCAAATTATGTTCCAAGACACGGCTGGTAAGGAGATTTTTTCGCAATCACATTTCACAGCTTGACCTCTATCATTTAGAGATCGCTACCAACCGCCGACACCGCCATGCGAGCACTCTGGGACATCACCCCCGCCGTCGATACCGCCACGCCCGTCTGGCCGGGCGACACGCCGGTCGGCATCGAGCGCGTCTGGCGCATGGAGGCTGGCTCGCCGGTCAATGTCGCGCGTCTGACGATCTCGCCGCACACCGGCGCGCATACCGATGCGCCGCTGCACTACGACGCCGACGGCGCCGCGATCGGCAACGTGCCGCTCGACGCATATCTCGGTTTATGCAGAGTGATTGACTGTATCGGCGCGTCGCCTGTTGTGACGCCACAACATCTGGCCGGCTCGCTCGACGATTTGCCGCCGCGAGTCTTACTGCGCACTTACAGAAAAGCGCCGACGCGCGAGTGGGATAGTGCGTTCTGCGCGGTCGCGCCCGAGACCGTCGACCTGCTCGCCGCGCGCGGCGTGACGCTGCTCGGCATCGATACGCCGTCGCTCGATCCGCAGGAATCGAAGACGATGGATGCGCATCACCGCATTCGCGCGCACCGGATGGCGATTCTCGAGGGCATCGTGCTCGACGCGGTCGAACCCGGCGACTACGAGCTGATCGCGCTGCCGCTGAAGCTGACCACGCTCGACGCGAGCCCGGTGCGCGCGGTGCTGCGTGCACTGCCCGGCTCGCGCTCAGCCACGCTCCCCGGCGAGCGATCTACCCGACAACCCAACCCATCGAACCACCATGAACCATCGTAATGAAGCCGTGGCGCTCGACAGCGCCGAACCGCTCGCAGCGCTGCGCGAACAGTTCGCGCTGTCGCCGACGACCATCTATCTCGACGGCAACTCGCTCGGCGTGCCGCCGGCCGCCGCCGCGCAGCGCGCGCAGACCGTGATCGCCGCCGAATGGGGCGAAGGACTGATCCGCAGCTGGAACAATGCCGGCTGGTTCGCGCTGCCGCGCCGACTCGGCAACAAGCTCGCGCCGCTGATCGGCGCGGCCGAAGACGAAGTCGTGATTACCGACACGATCTCGATCAACCTGTTCAAGCTGCTGTCGGCCGCCGTGCGGCTCGCCAATGCGCGCGATCCGAAGCGTCGCGTGATCGTGTCCGAGCGCTCGAACTTCCCGAGCGATCTGTATATCGCGCAGGGCCTGATCGAGCAGCTCGATCGCGGCTACGAGCTGCGCCTCGTCGACGATCCGTCCGAACTGCCCGGCGCGATCGGCGAGGACACCGCGATCGCGATGATCACGCACGTGAACTACCGCACCGGCTACATGCACGACATGGCCGCGCTGACGAAGCTGATTCACGACAGGGGCGCGCTCGCGCTGTGGGATCTCGCGCATTCGGCGGGCGCGGTGCCGGTCGATCTGAACGGCGTCGGTGCCGACTACGCGGTCGGCTGCACGTACAAGTACCTGAACGGCGGTCCCGGTTCGCCCGCGTTCGTGTGGGTGCCCAGACGTCACCAGAACGAGTTTGCGCAACCGCTGTCGGGCTGGTGGGGGCATCGCGCGCCGTTCGAGATGAACCCGACGTATCAGCCCGACAACGGCGTGGGCCGCTACCTGTGCGGCACGCAGCCGATGGTGTCGATGGCGCTCGTCGAATGCGGGCTCGACGTGTTCCTGCAAACGTCTATGCAGGCGGTCCGCCAGAAGTCGCTCGCGCTGACCGATCTGTTCATCGAACTCGTCGAGACACGTTGCAGCGAATTTCCACTGAAGCTCGTGACGCCGCGTGAGCATGCGCAGCGCGGCTCGCACGCGAGCTTCGAACATCCGCACGGCTACGAGGTGATGCAGGCGCTGATCTCGCACGGCGTGATCGGCGACTATCGCGAGCCGCACGTGCTGCGCTTCGGCTTCACACCGCTGTACACGCGCTTCGTCGACGTATGGGACGCCGTCGAAATCTTGCGCGACGTGCTCACCCGCGAGGCCTGGCGGGCCCCTGAATTCGCCCAGCGCGGCGCCGTTACCTGAGGACGACAGAATGACCGATCACATGCACACGCCGGGCTTGCCAGAAGAACCGGCGGCACAAGGCTGCCCGTTCGGACACGGACGGACGGCGTCGGCGCCGTCCGCGAGCGCGGCCGACAGCGGCTGGCACGACGCGCAGCTCGACTTCTCGGAGTCGATGAGCTACGGCGATTATCTGTCGCTCGGCACGGTGCTGGACGCGCAGCATCCGTTGTCGCCGGATCACAACGAGATGCTGTTCATCATCCAGCATCAGACGAGCGAGCTATGGATGAAGCTCGCGCTGTACGAACTGCGCGCGGCGCTCGCGGCAGTGCATCGCGACGACCTGCCGCCCGCGTTCAAGATGCTTGCGCGCGTGTCGCGAATCATGGAGCAGCTGGTGCAGGCGTGGAGCGTGCTCGCGACGATGACGCCGTCCGAATACACGGCGATGCGGCCGTACCTCGGCAGTTCGTCGGGCTTTCAGTCGTATCAGTACCGGCAGATCGAATTCCTGCTCGGCAACAAGAACGAGCAGATGCTGAAGCCGCACGCGCATCGCGCCGACGTGTACGCGCAAGTGAAGGCATCACTCGAAGCGCCGTCGTTCTACGACGAAGTGGTGAGGCTGCTCGCGCGCCGCGGCTTCAGGATTTCGCCCGCGCGGCTCGAACGCGACTGGACGAAGCCGACCGAACATGATGCATCGGTCGAAGCGGCGTGGCTCGAGGTGTATCGCAATCCGTCCGAGCATTGGGATCTGTACGAGATGGCCGAGGAACTCGTCGATCTGGAGGATGCGTTCCGCCAGTGGCGCTTCCGCCACGTGACGACGGTCGAGCGCATCATCGGCTTCAAGCAGGGCACCGGCGGCACGAGCGGCGCGCAGTATCTGCGCAAGATGCTCGACGTGGTGCTGTTTCCCGAGCTTTGGCACGTGCGGACGATGCTTTAGCGGTTAGCGCGCGTAAGGCACTTCCCGGGCAAACCTGGCATCCTGGCGGGGAACAAAGAGCAAGCCAACACTATTACGCAAGTTCGGAGTTATCCGAATCTTGAGAGATGGTCAGCATGGCAGCATCGGAACCCCATAAAAACATCAGGGGGTTTCGATATGCCCGGTGCCGATGACGACGAAGGACTGAAGGTTGTACTGAGTGCTCAGCAACTCGCGGCTGTGCTATCCGGCCAGTCGATCAATCTGAGATACGAAAATTTGTATCAATTGATTGGTGGCCGCTTCCATGAAGATTTCGACTTGTTCGGAAACACAATTGAGGAATTGGTTTTGTCTTTTACATGCGAATGCACACCGGAAGAGATTAACGCGACGGTGGCCGAGATAGACCGATTCAAGAGCGATCATGCGGGGAACCTTGACGCAGCATTTGAGGAAAATTTTGGCTACCAGTGCGATCCGACCGTGTGGGAGCAGACCACTGAGGCTTTTCTCGACAAACTTAAGCGTCTTCTTCTGAGTGAGTAGCCCGCATTTCCTCCCACCGGACGGCCCCACACCGTCTGGTAGGCTTGCGTGTACTTCCATTTCACCCGGCAACCGACAGTGCCTGACACCCGCTAGCGCGCGGTATAACCACCATCGATCGGCAAACACACCCCGCAGATCATCGACGCCGCGTCGCTCAACAGAAACAGAATCGGCGCGGCGACTTCCGCCGATTCGGCAAAGCGCCTGAGCGGAATCGCCTGCAAAGCGGGATCGCGTTTGACAGGATCGCTCCACGCCAGCACCGCCATCGGCGTCAGCGTGACCGTCGGGTTCACGCTGTTCACGCGAATTCCGTACGGCCCCAGCTCGATGCACAACGCGCGCGTGACCGCATCGAGCGCGGCCTTCGACGCCGAATAGCTCAGATGATCGTCGAGCGCGACGAGCGCGGCCTGGCTCGACACGTTGACGATGCTGCCCGCGCGCCCCGCGTCGAGCATGCCACGCGCGACGTGCTTCGCGACCAGCACCGCCCCGCGCGCATTCACCGCCATCACGCGATCGAAGCTTGCGGCCGTCGTTTCCACCGCGCGTTCGAGCAACGCGATGCCCGCACAATTCACCAGACCGTCGAACGGTGCGAGCGAGGCCATTACTTCGTCGATCACGGCTTCGTCGCTGATGTCGAGCCTCAACGGCTCGCAGCCGGTTTCCTCGGCGAGCCGCGCGAGCTCGTTCACGTTGCGCGCGGCCGCGACGACCGACGCGCCGCTCGCGCACAGCGCCTCGACCGTCGCGCGGCCGATGCCGCTGGAGGCGCCCGTCACCAGAATCGAGCGGCCGGAAAAATCGAAAGTAGCGTTCATGATGATTGCAAGCGATGCATGACCGGCTTCAACGCCGGATAGAGGTCCGTGTACACGCCGAAGCGCTCTTTGTATAGCGCCATGCGCCGTGCCTCGGGCTGCGCGCGCTCGATCAGCGTGACCCAGCCTCCTTGCGCCGCTTCGCGCGACACGAGACCGACGCCGAGCGCGGCGAGCAGCGCGGCGCCCATCGCGGCTTCGACGTCCTGCTCGATCGTGTAGACCGGATAGCCGGTGACGTCGGCGATGATCTGCATCCACAGGTCCGAATGCGCCGCGCCGCCGACCACGATCAGCTTGTCGTCGAGCGTTTGCGCGCCTTTGCGCCCCGCTTCGATGTTGTGCTTCAGCGCGAACGACACGCCTTCGAGCACGGCGCGATACAGATGCGCGCGCGTATGAAACAGCGACAGCCCGACGAACGCGCCGCTCGCCTTCGCATCCCACACCGGGCTGCGCTCGCCCATCAGATACGGCAGGAACAGCACGCCGTCGGCGCCGGCCGGCACTTGCGCGGCGCTCTCTTCGAGCAGCCGATGCGGATCGCCATGCGGTGTCGCGCGCGCGGCCTCGATCTCCGCATGACAGAACTGCTCCCGATACCACGTGACCGACGCGCCCGCGGTAATCGCACCGCCGAATACGTAGATGTCGTGCTGCCCGTTGAAAACGTGCGGCATGCTGATCAAACCGTGCCGTGCGTCGACACGCTGATTGATGTAACCCCAGCACATGCTGGTGCCGATCATCGCAACGTGCTGCCCCGCGCGCGTGACGCCGGCCGCGAACGTCGCCGTCGCCGCATCGACGCCACCCGCGACGATCGCCGTGCCCGCGTCGAGCCCGAGCTGCGCGGTCCATTGCGACAACAGCCCGCCCACCACCTCCGACGATTCGACCAGCCGCTCCGGCATCATCGTCGCGGGAATGCCGAGCATGTCGAGCGCTTCGTCCGACCAGTCGCGCCGCGCGATATCGTAGACGCCGCCGATATTGCCGGCCGAGCTGTGATCGACGGCGACCTCGCCGGTCAGCATGTAGATCACGTATGCGTTCGGCGGCAAAAAATAGCGCGTATGCGCCCACACGTCCGGCTCGTTTTCGCGCAGCCACAACATCTTCGTGTAACCGTAGTAGCTGTCCACCCCGTTGCCGGTGATCGTATAGAGCCGTTCGAGATCGACGTTCTCGCGCACCCAGTCGACCTGAGCGGTCGCGCGCCGGTCCATCCAGATCAGGCACGGCGCGAGCGGCCGCATGTCGTTGTCGACCGCAATGCCCGAGCCGCCGTACAGGCTACTCACGCACAGTGCCTTGATCGCGCCCGGCGCGATGCCGGCCGCCTTCGCCTCGCTCACGCACGCGGCCACGCATTCGACCGCGGCCTTCAGCCACACCGCGGGCCACTGCTCGGCCCACAATGGCTTCGGCGTATCGGGCTGATAGCTCGACGCATGCTGCGCGACGATCGCGCCGTGCTCGTCGACCAGCAGCGCCTTCGTGCTCTGCGTGCCGATATCGACGCCGATGACGTAGTTCATAGAGTCTCCGTTGAAACGCCGCGCCCCAGATTCACGCGCGCGGCTTCATCAGCACTTTGATCGAATCGAGCGAGTTCGCGATCCTGATCGCTTTGTCCCATTCTTCCAACGAAAAGCCGTGCGTGACGATGCCCTTCGACGTAACGAGTCCGCGCGCGAGCAAATCGATTGCGATCGGATAGCAATAGGGCCCAAGATGCGCGCCGCGCACGTCGAGTTCCTTGCGATCGCCGATCACCGACCAGTCGAGCGTCGTATCCGCGCCGAACACCGAGAATTCGACGAAGCGCCCGAGCTTGCGGATCAGGTCCATCCCCTGATTCACCCCAATCGGCGCACCCGTCGTTTCGACATAGACGTCGCAGCCGTAGCCGTCCGTCAGTGAATGGATGATCGCGAGCGCGTCGTCCTTCCGAGGATTGATCGTCACGTCCGCGCCATATTCGCGCGCGAGTGCGAGCCGTTCTTCGACGAGATCGATCACGACGAGCCGCTTCGGCGTCTTCAGATGCGCGACCTGCGTCATCATCAGACCGAGCGGCCCCGCGCCCGCGATCACGACCACGTCGTCGAGTTGCAGATCGCCGCGATTGACCGTGTGAATCGCACACGCGAGCGGCTCGATGATCGCGGCGTCTTCGAGCGAGATGCCGTCGGGAATCTTGTGGACGATCGCGGTCGGCGGAATGCGCATGTACTCGGCCATGCCACCGTCCGCCACCTCGCGCTGAAAGCCGAAGATGTTGTGCACTTCGCACATCCAGTACTGGCCGGATTTGCAGTAGCGGCACTTGCCGCACGGCACGATCTGCTCGGCGATCACGCGCTCGCCCTTCTGCACGCCGAAATGCTCGGCCGCGCCCTCGCCCAGTTCCTCGACATAGCCGAAGAACTCATGACCCGGAATCACCGGTGCCTTGACCCATGGGCTCGGGCCGCCCCAGAACATCTTCGCGCCCGAATGGCATTTGCAGTCGCTCGCGCAGATGCCGCACGCGGCGATGCGGATCACGAGTTCGTACGCGCGCGCGCGTGGTTTCCGTACCTGCTCGACTCGATAGTCTTTCGGTGCATGACAGACGATGGCGGTCATGTTCTGCTGGTCGGATTGAGTCGTCATTGCATGGTCCTGCGAAAAGAGGGACGTGGGGAAGCGAGCGTTACTTTCTGCGGTCGCGGCTGATATAGATTGCGAGCAGAATGATTCCGCCCTTGATCACGTTCTGCACGTATGGATTCACGCCGACCATGTTCAGGCCGTTATTCAGGACGCCGAGTAACAGCGCGCCGATCAGCGTGCCGATGATCGAGCCGCGCCCACCGGAGATCGACGTGCCGCCCATCACGACGGCGGCGATCGCGTCGAGTTCGAAACCGACGCCCGCGTTCGGCTGGCCGCTCATCAGGCGCGCGGTCAGCACGATCGCGGCAAACGCTGACGTCAAGCCGGCGATCGTGTAGACGATCAGCTTCACGCGCGCGACGCGCACGCCGGACAATCGCGTCGCCTGCTCGTTACCGCCGATCGCATACACGTAGCGGCCAAACGGCATCCGTTCGAGCAACACCCACGCGATCAGATAGATCACCGCCATGATCACGACCGGTGCCTGGACGCCGAGAATCTTGCCGCTGCCGAAGAAGCTGACCCAGTCGGGCAGACCATCGATCGGATAGCCGCCCGTGTAGATCAGCGCGAGGCCGCGCGCGATACCCATCGTCGCGAGTGTGACGATGATCGGCGGCATGCCGGCAAACGCGACGAAAAAGCCGTTGGCCGCGCCGAAGCCGAGACCGACCGCGAGGCCGACCGCAAGCGCGGCCACCCCATTCATGCCGGCGACCATCAGCCCGGCCGACAGCGTGCCCGAAAGCGCCATCACCGAGCCGACCGACAGATCGATGCCGCCCGTCAGGATCACGCAGGTCATGCCGACCGCGATGATCGCGTTGATCGACACCTGGCGCAGCACGTTCTCGATGTTCGCGGCCGACAGAAAGCTGTCGCTCGCGAACACCATCACGATGCAGACGACCAGCAGGCCGATGAACGGATAGAACAGCGTCGAGCGCTTCAGCGCGGCCCACGTAAAGCGCACCGGCGCGCCCGGCGTGTCGCTGTTGACACTCGATGTTTTCGGCGAAGAGGAAGGATTAGGCATGTTCATGAGAGGCTCCAGCCGAACCGGCGGTCGCATAGGTCATCACGGCATTCGATTCGATCGCGTCGCCTTCGAGCAGCGCTTCGATGCGGCCCTGCCGGAATACGGCGACGCGGTCGCACATGCCGACGATCTCCGGCAACTCGGACGAGATCAGGATGATCGAGTAGCCGCGCGCGGTCAGTTCGCGCATCAGCAGATAGATTTCGGCCTTCGCGCCGACGTCGATGCCGCGCGTCGGTTCGTCGAAGATCAGGATGTTGGTGTGGTGATTGAGCCAGCGCGCGATCACGACCTTCTGCTGATTGCCGCCCGACAGCGTCGCGACTTCGGTGTGCATCGTTGGGGCCTTCACGCCGACGCGCTTCATGATGTCGGCGGTCGCGCGCGCTTCGCTACGTTGGTCGATGAAGAAACGTAGCGACCGGTACTTGCCGAGGTTGTTGATCGAGATGTTCTGCTTGATCGAGAACTCGGTAACGAGCCCTTCGGTCTTGCGGCTCTCGGGCAGAATGCCGACGCCCGCGCGCAGCGCATCAGCCGGATCGGCGAGCTTCGCGGCCGCGCCGTTGACGCGAATTTCCTTCGCGTACGCACGGTCCGCGCCGATCACCGCGAGCGCGGTCTCGGTGCGCCCCGAACCGACGAGTCCCGCGAAGCCGAGAATCTCGCCCTCACGCAGCGTGAAGCTCAGCTCGGGGCTGTCTTTGAACAGCTGCAAGCGCACGACGTCGAGCACGACCTTCGCGTCGGCGCGCGGCGTCGGCTTCGGCGGAAAGCTGCTTTCGATGCGGCGTCCCACCATCATCTGCGCGAGCCGGCCCACGTCGGATTGCGCGACCTCGGTCATGCCGACGTACTGGCCGTCGCGCAGCACCGTGATGCGGTCGCACACCTCGAAAATCTCTTCGAGGTGGTGCGAGATGAAGATCATCGCGACGCCCTGCTGCTTCAGCTCGCGCATGATCGTGAACAGATGCGCGGCCTCGGCGGGCGTCAGCGTCGCGGTCGGTTCGTCGAGAATCAGCACGCGCGCATCGAGCGACAACGCCTTGCCGATTTCGACGAACTGCTGCTGCGCTACCGACAGTTCCCGGATCTGCACCGACAGATCGATCGCTACGCCAAGCCGCTCAAAAATCCGCGCCGCCGCGCGCCGCATGCTGCCGCGTTCGAGCAGACCGAAGCGGTTGCGCAATTCACGGCCGAGAAACATGTTCTCCACCGCGTTCAGATACGGAATCAGGCTGAACTCCTGAAACACGATACCGACGCCTGCGGCCACCGCGTCGTGATAGTTCGCGAAGTGGCGTTGCTCGCCGTCGAGCGTGATCGTGCCTTCGTCGGGCTGGTAGATACCGCACAGAATCTTCATCAGCGTCGACTTGCCCGCGCCGTTCTCGCCGAGCAGCGCGTGAATCTCGCCGCGCGCGATCTCGAGGTGAATGCCTTGCAGCGCCTTCACGCCGGGAAAGCTCTTGCTGATGTTGTCGAGCTTCAGAATCGTGTCCATCGCGTGTTCCTCTGCCGCGGCCGCCGCGTGTGGTCTCCATACGCGGCGGCCTGCGCTTGCATTACCAGCTGAAGCCCTTAGCGTTGCTTTTGTCGATCATCTTCACGTCGACCGGAATCGCTTTCGGCACATTGGCGCCCCACTTCTTCGCGAGCGCGATGCCGAGCGCGATGCGCACCTGGTCGGCCGGGAATTGCGCGGACGTCTCGACGAATTTCGAATTCGGCTTCTGGATCGCGGCGATCGCTTCCGGTGCGCCGTCGACGCTCGTCAGCTTGATGTCCTTGCCCGACGATTCGATCGCCGACAGCGCGCCCATCGAGCCACCGTCGTTCACGCTGAACACGCCCTTCAGGTTCGGGTGCGCCTGAATCATGTTCTCGGTGACGGACAGCGCGGTCGCGCGTTCCTGCTTGCCGTTCTGCGTATCGACGAGCTTCACGCCCGGCGATTTCGCGAGCGCCGCCTTGCAACCGCGCACGCGTTCGAGAATCGGCACGACCGGAATGCCGTCGAGAATCGCCACTTCGCCGCTGCCGCCGATCGACTTCGCGAGGTAGTCGCACGCCATCACGCCCGCGTCGTAGTTCTTCGAGCCGACGAACGAATCGACCGGACCGTTCGCGTTCGCATCGACCGCGACCACGACGACGCCCGCCTTCTTCGCCGACATGACCGCCGACTGGATGCCGGTCGAGTCGGTCGGATTGACGAGCAGGATGTCGATCTTCTTTTGCAGCATGTCTTCGACGTCGCTGACCTGCTTGCTGACGTCGTGATGCGCGTCGGTGACGACGACCGTCGCGCCGGTCGACGCGGCCGCGTCGTTCAGTGCTTTCTGCATCGTCACGAAGTACGGGTTGTTCAGTTCCTGGAACGTCATGCCGATTTTGAGCGGCGCGGCCTGCGCGGTCTGCGCGGCCGACACAGCGACTAGCGACAGACCGAACGCGAGCGCGGCGACACGGCGCGCGAACATCATCGAAGGGTTAAGTGAAAGAGTAGACGGCTTCATGGTTGTCTCCATTTTTTGAAGTGAGCACGCCCCCTCGCGCTGTGGGCGCACAGCGCGATCGATGCGTGTTGAAACGCGGGTGGAATAAAGCTGTGAACTACCGGATGGGCACTATGTGACCGGGTACGCGACGCCGCTACGCGAGAAGCCCGGCGCGAGCACGATCGCCGGCGCGTTGTCGATGCCCCTGCCATGCGCGGCCGCCTGCTCGGAAGCATCGCGGCTCGCATCGTTCAGTTGCTGATAACGGCGAAACGTCGACGGCGCCATGCCCTTCATCGCAAGAAACTGCCGGTTGAAATTCGACAGGTTGTTGAAGCCCGCCTTGAAGCAGATGTCGGTCACGCTCAGTTCGCCATCGGTCAGCAACTGGCACGCGAGATTGATGCGCATGCGGTTCACGTACTGCACGAACGGCAGCCCGGTATGGCGACGGAAATAACGCGAAAACGCGCTGACGCTCTGGCCGGCGAGTTGCGCAAGCTCCGACTCGCGCAACTCGTTCGCGAGGTTCTTGCCGATATACGCGAGCACGTGATTGATGCGGGTCGCCGCGAAGCTGGTCGGATCGGCCTGATAAGCGGGACTCGCGAGCGTGTCGCGATCCGGCGCGTTGATCAGGATCTCGAGCATCGACATGAACAGCACGAGCCGGCGCAGCCCGCGCGCCGCGAGCAGTTCGAGAAAGAGCGGCTTGATCTGCGCGGACGTCTCCAGCCCGAACGACAGGCCGCGACGCGCATCGGCGAGCAACGCCTCGACCTGACGCCACTCCGGAAAACTCTCGAGACAGTTCGATACGAACTCCTGGCCGAATTGCACGACCAGATTGCGCTGCACGACGCTCTCGCCTTCGGGCACGTCGCTGACCCAGTTGTGCGGAAGGTTCGGCCCCATCAGCACGAGGTTGCCGGGCGCGAAGCTGCCGATGTGATCGCCGACGAACATCTTGCCGGTCGTCGCGACGATCAGATGGATTTCGTACTCCGGATGAAAGTGCCAGCGCACCGTGCGATACGGATAGCCATGCGACCACACTTTGAACGATTCGTCGTGGCGTACGGCCACGATTTCGAGATCAGGTTGCACTGTCTGCCTCCATGAAGCGGCGCGCGGGAGACGCCGCCGATCTTGATCTTGTAAAGCGAAAAGTAACCGCCAAACGCGTTGGCAACCACTTTAAAAGAGACCGCGGACCGATACTTTTTTGTATTCGGGTTAGCCCCGACGCGCGCACGGTCAAATTTGATGCAATGCAATATGAGTGGCGCGACTCGTTTTCTCGCCTCGGGTGCTCGTCGCTGCCGCCGGCGCATCGCCCATGCCGCGCTGCGCCATCAAAAGCCCGCCCCCTTGCCTTGACTTTCGTTTCTCCGGGTACGATCATTCGCTCACATACAGAGCAAATGCTCTGCACGCACAGAACGCGCGCCGCGAGCGCCGCGGACAAGTTTTTGGAGACACAACATGAACAGCGGGCAAGGCAGCGGCGCGGCCGCACACGTGATCCTGCACATCGGCGCGGGATCGTTTCATCGCGCGCATCAGGCGTGGTATCTGCACCGGCTGAACGAAGCGAGCACGGCCGGCGAGCCGCGCTGGTCGCTGAGCGTGGGCAATATCCGCGGCGACATGAACCCGGTGCTCGAAGCGCTCGCCGCGCAGAACGGCGTCTACACGCTCGAAACCGTCACGCCGCAAGGCGAGCGCGCCTACGAGACGATCCGCTCGATCGAGCGCGTGCTGCCGTGGAGCGAAAGCCTCGACGGACTGATCGACGCGGGCGCCGATCCGGCTTGCAAGATCATCGCGTTCACCGTGACCGAAGGCGGCTATTACCTCGACGAACACGACCGGCTCGACACCGCGAATGCCGATCTCGCCGCCGACCTCGCCGGCGGCCACACGACGATCTACGGCGCGCTCGCGGCGATTCTCGACGCGCGCGTGAAGCGCGGCGCGGGACCCGTCACGCTGCAGACCTGCGACAACCTGCGCAGCAACGGCGAGCGCTTTCATGCGGGCATGAGCGAGTTTCTCGAACGACGCGGCGCGAACGGACTCGCGCAATGGTTCGACGACAACACGTCATGCCCGTGTTCGATGGTCGATCGCATCACGCCGCGTCCGACGCCCGACGTGCGCGAGCGCGTGAAGGCCGCGACCGGCGTCGACGACGCGAGTCCGGTGATGGGCGAGGCGTTCATCCAGTGGGTGATCGAAGACCGCTTCATCGCGGGACGGCCCGCCTGGGAGAAGGTCGGCGCGGAACTCGTCGATTCGGTGCTGCCGTACGAGGAAGCGAAGATCCGCATTCTCAACGCGACGCATAGCTGCATCGCGTGGGCGGGCACGCTGGTCGGCCTGAACTACATCCACGAAGGCACGCTCGACGCCGACATCCGCCAGTTCGCGTACGACTACGTGACCGAGGACGTGATCCCGTGTCTGACACCGAGTCCGCTCGATCTCGAACGCTATCGCGACGTCGTGCTCGAGCGCTTCAGCAACCCGCATATCCTCGACACGAACCAGCGCGTCGCCGCCGATGGCTTCTCGAAGTTGCCCGGCTTCATCGCGCCGACACTCGCCGAATGCTTCGAGCGCGGCGTCACGCCGGCGGCGAGCGCGATGCTGCCCGCGTTGTTCTTCCGCTTTCTGGAACGCTGGCACACGGGCAAGCTGCCCTACGCGTATCAGGACGGCGTGATGGAAGAGCGCGTCGCGCACGCCTTTTTCACGGCGCCCGATCCGCTGCGCGCGTTCGCGGCCGACCGGCTGCTGTGGGGCGGCATGGCGCAGACGCCCGAGCTCGAAGCGGCGCTCGCGGGCGCGCTCGCGCGGGTCGACGCATGGCTCGCCGAACGCGGCGCGACTAGCCAGGCTTAATGCGCATGACAGCGCGCGCGATGAACCGCTAAAGTAGCGCATCCCCAACGACGAAGGTTTCGCTCCCATGTACCTTGGCATCGACCTCGGCACGTCCGAAGTGAAAGTTCTGCTGCTCGCCTCCGACGGCCGCGTGATCGGCACCGCAGGCTCGCCGTTCACCGTTTCGCGTCCTCACCAGCGCTGGGCCGAGCAGAATCCCGAAGACTGGTGGGCCGGCACGCGCACGGCGCTCGCCGCGTTGCGCGCGCGTCATCCCGACGAATTCGCGCAGATTCGCGGCATCGGCCTGTCGGGGCAGATGCACGGCGCGGTGCTGCTCGACGCGGAAAACCGCGTGCTGCGGCCCGCGATCCTGTGGAACGACATGCGCAGCGACAAGGAGTGCGCGGAGCTGACCGAGCGCGCGCCGGAACTGCACAGCGTCGCCGGCAATCTGGCGATGCCCGGTTTCACGGCGCCGAAGCTGCTGTGGGTCGCGCGTCACGAGCCGGAGATTTTCGCGAGGACTGCCTGCGTGCTGCTGCCGAAAGACTATCTGCGCCTGCAACTGACGGGCGGCAAGGTGTCCGATCCATCGGACGCGGCCGGCACATTGTGGCTCGACGTCGCGAAACGCGATTGGTCCGATTCGCTGCTCGCTGCCTGCAACATGACGCGCGCGCAGATGCCGGCGCTGCGCGAAGGCAGCGCGCCGGCCGGCACGCTGCTGGCGGAACTCGCGCGCGAATTCGGCCTGCGCGACGACGTGATCGTCGCGGCCGGCGGCGGCGACAACGCGACCAGCGCGATCGGCATCGGCGCGACGCAACCGGGCGACGGCTTCGTGTCGTTGGGCACCTCGGGCGTGCTGTGCGTGGTCGGCGACAGCTTCCGCCCGAACCCGGCCTCCGCCGTGCACGCGTTCTGTCATGCGATCCCGGACCGCTGGCATCAGATGAGCGTGGTGCTGTCGGCGGCGAGCTGTTTGCGCTGGGTCTGCAAGCTGACGTCGACCGACGAGCCGACGCTGCTCGCCGAAATCGAGGCGCTGCCCGCCGAGGCCTTGACCACCGCGCCGCTCTTTTTGCCGTATCTGTCGGGCGAGCGCACGCCGCACAACGACCCCTATGCACAAGGCGTATTCTTCGGCATGACTCACGCAACCGACCGCGCGCTGCTCGGCTACGCGGTGCTCGAAGGCGTGACGCTCGCGCTGACCGACGGCCTCGACGCGCTGCGCGCGGCCGGCACCGAGGCGAAGGTGTTGTCGCTGCTCGGCGGCGGCGCACGCAGCGACTACTGGGCCCAGTTGCTCGCCGATGCGCTCGACACCGTCACCGTCAAGCACGGCGGCGGCGAAACCGGCGCGGCGCTCGGCGCGGCGCGTCTCGGCTGGCTCGCCGCCGGTGGCGAGCCGGCCACCGTGCTGACCAAGCCGCCTGTCGAAAAGGAGTTCACACCGAATCCGCGCCGCCACGCGCAATTGCGCACCCGGCTCGAAGCGTATCGCGCGCTGTATCGACACGTACGGCCGCTGTTCGATCCCGCGCGCGCACCGCTCGCCTGAGCGTCAACCGCGGCCGGCCCGCGCGACAGACGCGCCGCCGGCCGCTATCATCGGCGCACTTCAACCGAAACCTCATCGTGCCCAGGTCCACAGAAAAACTCGATCTCGCCACACGCGCCGCGTGGCTTTATTACGTCGCGGGCAATACCCAGAACGAAATCGCCGAGAAGTTGCAGGTATCGCGGCCGGTCGCGCAGCGGCTCGTCGCGTTCGCGGTCGAAAAGAACCTGATCCGCGTGCGGGTCGATCACAAGCTCGCTGATTGCCTGTCGCTCGCCGATCAGCTGTCGAAGCGCTATGGCCTCAGCCTATGCGAGATCGTGCCGATCGACGGCGATACCTCCGAGGAAGTCGACCGCAAGCTCGCGGTGGCCGGCGCGCAGGTGATGGAGCGCTATCTGAGCGAGGAAAAGCCGATGGTCGTCGCGGTCAGCAGCGGCCGCACGCTGAAGGCCGCGGTCGATCAGATCGCGCAGCTAGACCGTCCGCAGCATCGGCTGGTATCGATGGTCGGCGCGATCGCGCAGGACGGCTCCTCGAACCGCTACGACGTCGCGCTGCACATTTCCGAAAAGACCGGGGGCAAGCATTTTCTGCTGCCCGCGCCGCTGCTCGCCGACAGCGAGGCCGAGCGCGCGCAGTGGTGCAATCACCGTCTCTATCGGATCGTCGAATCGCTGTCGGCGCAGGCCGATGTCGCGTTCGTCGGCATCGGCAACATTGGGATGACCTGTCCGTTGCACGAGGACGGCTTCATCACGGAAGGCGAGGTGAAGGAGTTGATGCAGAACGGCGCGGTCGCCGAAATGCTCGGCCTGCCGATCGATGCGGCCGGCGCACACGTCGAATCGCCGACCGGCCGACGCGTGACGAGCATCGCGCTCGACACGCCGCCACGCCGGCCGACCATCGGCTTCGCGGGCGGGCTGCGCAAGCGCGAGGCGCTGATCGCGGTGCTCAAGGGGGGGTGGCTGTCGGGGCTCGTGACCGACGAGGTGTGTGCGCGGGCGGCGTTGGAGGCGTGAAACGGTGCCCGCAGAAGAAGCGGGCGCGATCGGTGTAGACGCGCCGTAAGTTGGCGTAGCCGAGAATCTTACTCGCTCAGGATCTGCTTCAACTCCATAAGAAGCGAGGCGGTCGTGTGACCCCCAGGTCTGGCGAACAATCTTGGCCGTAAGCCTCCTCAAATGCCTTGTCCAGGTCTGGATGTTCGCCCTTGAATCGCTCTATCTCGGACAGCATCCTTTCATGCGCGTCCACAGGCGTCCCCTGTTTGTAGCATTCAACGACCTCCGCGAGGATATGACCGGAAAATCGCGGCGTGCGTGATGTTGCGCCTAGTCCCGCCCGATGCAGAACAGGTCCGTGCATCGAGCTACGGAAAATTCGGAGTTATCCGAATCTTGAGAGACGGTCAGCACGGCAGCATCGAAACCCCATAAAAACATCAGAGGGGTTCGATATGCCCGGTGCCGACAACACCGAAGGAGTGAAGGTTGTACTAAGTGCTCCGCAACTCGCGGCCGTGCTATCCCGCCAGTCGATCAGCCAGACGGAGATGCTTTCCAACCGGCTTTGGGGCGGGTTGCAGGTCGTCGGCGGCGTGCTGGAAATGGTTGGTGCGGGTGCGCTGTGCGTCTTGCCGGACCCGACGATGGCGAGCAAAGCCGGGTGTGTCGTGTTCGGGGTACATGGCTCCGACTCGGCGGCGGCTGGCTTGCGGCAGGTCTGGACTGGTCAGGACACGGCCACGCTGACTCAGCAGGGCACGACGAAACTCGCTGAAGCGATGAAGGCGAGCCCTGACATGGCGAATAATATCGGCCTGTCGCTCGATATCGCCGTGCCATTCGGCTTTGCCGGCTCGATCAAGGCGGCACGCGCTGCGCGCGTCACGATGGGCCGGGTTAACCTGCAAATGCACGAGGCAAAAGGGGGCAGCCGGATCGGTGGACATACGCTTTTGAAACATGTCGGGAGGACTGAAGCGCAGTTGCGGGAGAGGCTCAGGCTGGAGCCGGAAAAGAAAGTAGTTTCGTCTTTCGTAAATCTTGAGGAGGCGGAGTGGGCTATATCGGAAACGATGCGCGCAAATGCCTTGCAGATTCACGCATGGACAAAAGCACCAAACCGGGTTTTGACACTGAGAAAGGACGTTGGAAGAAAAGTAGGTTACGCATTGGTCAGGAAGATCGACAGGTTGGTGGATAGCAGTAAAGTGGAGGTCGTCTTGAAGTACGGGACGTATAACGGGATGCCGTACTACATCCTCACGGCTATGCTCGATAAGTGATTGGTGGGTATCGATGTATGAAATATTATGATCTGGGGCAATTGATCCTTGGCTACTTCAATGAAGATTTCGACTACTGGGGAAACACAATTGAAGAGTTGGTCCGGGCTTGTGCAAGCGGATGCACGCCAGACATGATTAACGCGACGGTGGCCGACATAGACCGGTTCAAGAGCGATCATGCTGGAAATCTTGACGCGGCCTTCGAGGAGGAATTTGGCTACCAGTGCGATCCGACGGCGTGGGAGCGGACCACTGAGGCTTTCCTTGACAAGCTTAAGCGTCTTCTTCTGAGTGAGTAGCCTGCGCTTCCTCGCGCCAGAGGGCTCCCCGCCGTCCGGTAGGTTTTCCGCGCTTTCATTTCACCTGGCAACCCAAAGCGCCTAACGCCCTCTTCTATGGGGAATCAGAAGTCAAGCCCTGTTCGAGATAAAATTTCGCCATGCGAAGTGAATCTCCTTACCCGTTGTCTACGGCCAGTTTGCGTGGTCGCCTGCTACGACCAGACGCAGACTGGCCGTAGACAACCTGTGATTCGCAGGTTCCGACGATGATGACCGACACCATTTGCAGCCTGGCATGTCAATGTCACTCAGGTCAGGGTGTCTGTTGACCGGTCAGTGCCGGGTCGACCTTCTATCCGTGCCGGCCTGGCAGGCCGGTCACCTCATGCCGCATGCGCGAAGCGCTGGCGCCACCCTGTTACCGACGCGCCCCATCTAGTGTCCTGAGTTAGAAGTTCGTTGAATCAATTCTCTGTTCTTTCCGGAATGACAAAGTGCTGATTAAAAAGTCGCTCGGACTCGCGCAGTCCTTCTTCCGTAAAGATCACGGACTTCGTCTTGTTGACTGGGTCTTCGATGAGGCCTCGTTCATGGAGCCGGTTCAGCACATCCCAGTCGAAGCCCTTCCATGCACGGTATCGGTCATGCAGGGTCAGGTAGAGGAGAGCGAGGGAAACTTCATCAATTGCGTCGGTATTGATATTCATGATGCTCCTGCCGCAGCCTTGCGGACGCGCACACAAAACCGTTCGAGGCTGGCCAGGATCTCATCGGCCGACTTGCTCCAGACAAACGGTTTGGGGTTCGCGTTATAGACATCCAGATAATGACGGATCGCGTCTTCGAGTTGACGTGTCGACCGATGCGTACCGCGTCGAAGGTATTTTTCAGTGAGCGCGGCAAACCATCGTTCGACCTGGTTAAGCCACGACGCCGAGGTGGGTGTGAAGTGAACATGGAAGCGAGGATGACGAGCGAACCAGGCTTTGATCGAGGGCGTTTTGTGCGTGCCATAGTTGTCCATTACCAGATGCACCTCCAGGTAAGACGGCACGCTGGATTCGATGGTGCGCAGAAAGCGCACAAATTCGCTGCTGCGATGGCGCCGATGTACCTCGCCGATTACTTCACCAGTAGCGATGTCCAGCGCCGCGAACAGGGTGGTCGTACCGTGGCGCATGTAATCGTGGGTACGTCGCTCAGGGATGCCGGGTGCCAACGGCAACATGGGTTGCGTGCGATCGAGCGCCTGAATCTGGCTCTTCTCGTCCACGCACAGCACCATGGCCTTGAGCGGCGGGTCCAGGTAAAGCCCGACGATATCCCGCACCTTGTCGACGAACATCGGATCGCTGGAGAGCTTGAACGTCTCCTGCCGATGCGGTTGCAAGCCAAAAGCACGCCAGATTCGTGTGACCGCCGTCTGCGACAGTTTCATTTCGCGAGCCATCGTGCGCGTGCTCCAGTGAGTCGCTCCGACAGGCACGGACTCGAGTGTCTTCGCGATGACCGCATCGACGCGCGCGTCATCAATCGTCCTCGGTGCGCCGGGCCGTGGTGCATCAAGCAGGCCGTCCACACGATGGCTCACGAATCGCGCCCGCCACTTCGAAACCGTTTGCTGTGTGACCCGCTGTTTCGCCGCAACTGTCTTGTTGTCCATGCCATCGGCACAGGCCAACACGATGCGCGCCCGCAATGCCAGGGCCTGCGCGGTCTTGCGTCGCATCGTCAGCGCTTGCAGGTCTTCGCGCTCCGAATCGCTCAGCACGAGTTCCCCTTTGGACCGTCCACTCATCGTTGCCTCCGCGTATCAAGTGCTACACAGAACACTTTAGTACGTGATCGGCATCATTCAATGAATTTTTAACTCAGGACACTAGATACACGGTCATCCGCAATGGGTAACCCGAGGGCGTTCCGGGCGCGTTGACCTTTACATGCTGTCGCTGCAACTCATATGGTTCAGGCCCTCACGGTGTTAGCCTGTCCCGACTTGAGTATCG
>NZ_VZQN01000057.1:0-34504 GCF_014397645.1 Paraburkholderia sp. 31.1 | reverse complement strand
CGTATTCTGCCCACGGAGGGCTGTGTCAGGCGTATCCATTTGCGTGCTCCTTCGGAGAAAACGAGTGTGCAACTCCCGTTTTACTCCAGTCGGGCTTACTGCCACTGCCCTCCCACATAGCATCTAGTGTGAATCCGCGCCTTTCCGGCCAGCATCAATGGTCTATTCTTGATGCCAGTAGCCGTTGAAGGCGAGGTGACGGCGCGAGGGGTGTAAAGGCGCAAGGAGGCTAACGTGAGCTACAAACTCGACGGCAGTATTCTGGAAGTGTGTAATTGCAACGTACTTTGCCCTTGCTGCATAGGTGAGGACGCCGACAATGGCAGCTGTTGCGCCGCGATCGCCCACCACTTCGACAAGGGCTCGATCGATGACATTGAGGTCTCTGGATTGACGGTGGCCTGTGCCACCTTCATTCCTGGCAATATCCTGCAGGGCAACTGGCAGGTAGCCGTGTACATCGATGACCGGGCCACCGATGTCCAGTTTGAGGCGCTCTCCAGCGTCTACCGGGGCGAGCGCGGCGGCCCGCTGGCCGACTTCGCCCATATGTACGGAAAAATCGTCTCGATCGAGCGCGCGCCCATTATCTTCGACCTTCAGGGCGGTAAAGGCAAACTCGATATTGGCGTGGACATTCATGCGGAACTCGAGCCGTACTGGAGTCCGAGCGGCGCCCCCGCGGTGCTTCTCGGTAATTCCATCTCGACGACACCATGCTCCCCGGCGATCATCAGCAAAGCGAGCGCTTACCGGATGAAAAACCCTCTGCTCAAGGTCGACCTCAACCTGACGGGTCATAACGCCACCCAAGGCCATTTCAACTTCCAGGCCTGACTCTCCTCCAACGGCCACCGAGCCTCGCGATGAAGTCCGCTTCAAGTCCGCTTCGCGCTCAGGGCTTTTTCCGCCATTGCTAGCCGGGCCGGTGCTTTCGGCCTGGCTAGCACTGTGGGGATTGGATGAAGGACCGTATTCACGCTATCTGAACCATACCGGTTGAATCCGCCAACCCGTCGCGGCCGTTCGACCTGGCTCCGATGGAAGGGCTACCTTGAAGGTGCAGCCGCCATCGCTCGGTTGCGGATAGCTAATCGCCCAATTCGACCCTTCGTACATAGCCTTTTCGTCGCGCCTGGATCCCGGCCACGTTAATGTGTCGAGAACCATTGGTCGACTTCGATATCCCGATGGCCCTGGCAGGAGACGGGCAACCTTGGTATTTCCGTGCATGCGGCGGTGCGTCATCTATTGGCGACGTGACTCTTTGGAATGCAAAAATGCAGGCATCCGAGTTGACCGACGACCAGGTCGCGGAACTGGTAGAGATGTTCCGGCAGATGGGCGATCCGACCGGCCTGAAAATAATTGCAGCATGCCTTCGCGTGGCGATGTGCGTTTCCTGCATCGCGGCCAAATATGGCTTGGCGCAAACGCTCGTCAGCCATCACCTGCGGCTTTTGCGAGCAGCCCGGGTGCTGCGCGTCGATCGGTGCGGAAAACAGATTTTCTGTGTAGCAACTGACGAGCACGTAAAGCGTGTCATCAGCGACGTGGCTGAACACGAGTGTGAGCATCCGCCGTCCGAATTTGATGAGCCACCGAAGGAGGAATGACGCGTTTTGCAGCTGACCTGCAAGGCAAGCCCCGATGTTTTCCGGCTATCGAACCCACCGCGCCGGTTAATTAAAGCATAGACGCGTTGACTTCATCGGGGGTATGGCATCATCTAGACGGAAAAAAGGGGCGTTGACTTCGGCGTGCGTAAGGAGGATCGCTTTAACATCTGGCCGGATTAACCGTTGCCCATTTGGGGGCACGCCGCGAAGCCCACGTCATGCGTTCACTATCATGTGAGTCGAGGAGCACCGCTATGAGCACCTGCAACGAACCGCATCATGCCCATCATGACCATCAGCATGGTCCGAACTGCGGACACACTGCGATCAGGCATGGCGATCACACTGACTATCTGCACGATGGCCACCTGCACCATCCCCATGGCGATCACGTGGACGAACACCGGCTGGAGGTGAGCGCAAAAAATCCGGATCAATGTACTTCCAACTGCGGCGGTCATGAGTCGGGACATGTCCACGGGCCGGCATGCGGCCACGAAGCGGTACCGCACGGCGATCACGTCGACTACCTGGTCAACGGCCACCTGCACCATCCGCACGGCGATCATTGCGACGACCACGGCCCGGTTGAGCTCGCCTGAGTGCCCGGCGCCAGGCAGGCGAAGTACCTCAATACGATTGAGTATGCATGGTGCCAGGTTACTGCCTGGGTGGACACACCTTACTGCGTCCACTCAGGGAACGGGTCGGTAAATTTGTGCCACTCGACTTCATCACGGGCCAGTTCGTCCTCGCTTAGCAGGCAGGCATCAAAGGACGCGCGCAAGGCTGCCTCGTCCATTCCGGTGCCGATCAGGACCAGCTCCTGTTGACGATCCCCGAAACGCTCATGCCAGCGGCTTCGGATGATAGCCTGTGCTTCGGGCTCCTGCGGCCAGGCGTGCCTGGGCACGGCCGCCCACCAGGTCCCGGCGCGTCCGTGACGCGAAACCGCGCCGGCTTGCGACCATTCGCCGACCGCATGGTTGCGCGAGGCCAGCCAGAAGTACCCCTTTGAGCGCACGACGCCCGGCCACTCGCTCTGAATCCAGTCGAAGAAACGCTGCGGATGAAACGGACGGCGCGCGCGGTAGACGAAGCTGGTGATGCCATATTGTTCGCTTTCGGGAATGTGTTCGCCGCGCATCTCCTTGAGCCACCCAGGCGCTTGCGCAGCGGCTTCGAAGTCGAACAGGCCGGTATCGAGAACCTGCCCGATCGGCACCTGGCCAAAGCGGCTTTCGACGATCTTCGCGCGGGCGTTCAGCACCCGCAGCACGCCTTTGAGCAACTCCAACTCGCTTGCGCTCACAAGGTCCGTCTTGTTCAGCACGATCACGTCGCAGAACTCGATCTGCTCGGTCAGCAGATCGACCACGGTGCGGCGGTCTTCCCCGCCCATCGTTTCGCCGCGATCCGCCAGGAAGTCATGGGAACCGTAGTCGCGCACAAAGTTATAGGCGTCGACGACCGTCACCATCGTGTCCAGGCGAGAGATATCCGAGAGGCTGTGACCTTGTTCGTCGCGAAACGTGAAGGTTTCCGCCACCGGCAAGGGCTCGGATATGCCCGTGGATTCGATCAGCAGATAGTCGAAGCGCTTCTCCCGCGCGAGCCGCTGGATCTCGATCAGCAGGTCCTCGCGCAATGTGCAGCAAATGCAACCGTTGCTCATTTCGACGAGCTTTTCGTCGATGTGCGAGAGCTGGCTGCCGCCGTCACGAATCAGCTGAGCGTCGATGTTGACTTCCGACATATCGTTCACGATTACGGCCACCCGCTTGCCTTCGCGGTTATTCAGGACGTGGTTCAGGAGCGAGGTCTTGCCCGCGCCGAGAAAGCCGGACAGTACCGTGACGGGGAGCTTGTGCATGGGAAAAGTGGAGCCTCAAACGTGGTGAAGAAGATCGCATGAATCGACACGGCCAGCCTGCTGGCCGAGGCGGGTGCGCGGCAAGCAGGCGCGATCCTTCGTGTCAGTTCTGCAGGACTTCGCCAACCATACAGTTGTCGAGGCCCGCCTTGATAAGATCATGTGGCAACTGTTTGCCGATGAAAACAATCCGGGTTTCGCGCGTTTCATTCGAGCCCCAGGACTTACCGATATCCGCGCCAAAAATCATATGTACGCCCTGGAACACTGCGCGACGGTCGACACCCGCCAGGTTCAGCACACCCTTGTAGCGCAGCATCGCGGCACCATAGATCGCAACCGTGGCGCTGAAGAACGCCTCGAGCTTGTCCCGATCCAGAGGCGCAGTAGTGCGGTAGACGAAGGACGTCACATCGTCGTCATGCTCGTGCGAAACGTCTTCAAGGAAATCGGGCTCGATGTCGACAATTGCATCCAGACTGAAGCTGCGGATGTCGAGCAGTTGCTTCAGGTCCGTCTCGCCAAAATGTGCCGGCCTGATCGTCGCGCGCGGGTTCATCTGCCGCAACCGGCGCATCAGTTGCTGCGCCTGCTCTTCGCCAACGAGGTCCACCTTGGATACGAGGATACGGTCCGCGAATCCGACCTGCTCCTGCGCTTCGTGATGTTCGTCGAGCTGCTCGCCGCCATGCCGTGCGTCGACCACCGTCACGATGGCGTCGAGCAGGTATTTCTCCTGCACGACATCGTCAACAAAGAACGTTTGCGCGACGGGCGCCGGATCGGCAAGTCCCGTTGTCTCGATGATGACCCGCTCGAACGCGAGTTCTCCTGTCTCCCGTCGCGCGGCGAGCGTCGAAAGAATGCGCACCAGGTCGCCACGCACCGTACAACAGATACAGCCGTTGTTCATTTCGACAATCTGCTCGTTACCGTCCTGCACCAGCAATTCGTTGTCGATGCCCGCTTCGCCGAACTCGTTTTCGATGACCGCAACGCGTCCGCCGTGATGCTCGGTCAGGATGCGGTTGAGCAAGGTCGTTTTTCCGGCGCCGAGGAAGCCGGTCAGGATGGTCGTCGGGATACGCTGGAAGCCGGTTGCATCTTGCATTGCATTCTCCTGTGAGCGGCACGCTCAAGCATGTTCGCCCGTCGAGGTGCCCGGGCGCTGAGCAAATGGTTACGGTCGAGATGCCCCCATGCGGTGACAGCCCGCTTCGCTGATGCCACGGTCCGGGACGGCCAGTCTGTCTGCTGGGAACGCTGGACACCACATGTGTTATGTTATAACGTATCTAATCCTATCGGATTGTTATTTTTCGTGCCAGGAACGCCAATGAAAAAAATCGCCACCAGGCTTTGCAACTCCGTTCAGCACCGCGCATCCTGGAGTTCAGGACAGCCAGACCGGTTTGTTTGGCGCGCCGCACTAAAGCCCATCGGTAGCCTTTCGGCTGCATTGGTACTGCTTGCCGTGCATCAGGGAAGCGCCATGGCGGCATCAGCAGCGGCTGGCGTAATCAACGCCATCGGTGTCGAAAACGAGTACGCCGACGTCATCGCCCAGATCGGCGGCAAGTACGTTCAGGTGAGCGCGATCGAAACGGATCCCAATACGGATCCACACACGTTCGAGGTCAACCCGAAGGTGGCAGCGCAGCTTGCTTCCGCCGATCTGATCGTCAAGAACGGCGTGGGATACGACGCCTGGGCCGACAAGATCATCGCAGCCGCGCCCAACAACAAACGCAAGGTCATTGACGCCCAACACCTGCTCGGCCTGCCCGACAGCACGCCGAACCCGCATCTCTGGTACGACCCGAAAACCATGCCGGCGGTTGCGAAGGCAGTGGCAGCGGACCTTTCCGCATTGAACCCTGCGCAGGCAGCCTACTTTCAAGCCAACGTGAAGAAGTTCGACGCATCACTCAAGCCCTGGCTGGCTGCAATTGCATCGTTCAAGGCGCACTACGCGCAAACGCCTGTCGCGGTGACGGAGCCGGTCGCCAACTACATGCTCGAAGCGGTCGGCACCGATATCGCCACACCCTTCAGCCTGCAGGCGGCGATCATGAACGGCACCGATCCCTCTCCGCAGGACGTGACGAAACAGAACAGCCTGTTCACGGACCACAAGGTCAAGGTGTTCGTCTACAACCAGCAGGTCACGGATGCGCTCACACAGTCGTTCCTCAATCTGGCCAGGAAAAATGGTATTCCGGTGGTCGGCGTCTACGAGACCATGCCAACCCCCGGCTTTACTTACCAGTCGTGGATGCTGGCGGAAGTCAGTGCGCTGGAAAAGGCAGTGACTTCCAAAGTGTCCACTGAAACCTTGCAGGCTGTGCAGTGAGCGGCATGTGCCCTGGCAACGAGGTCCTTGCGGTCGACCGGGTGAGCGTCTCTTTCCCGGGGCACAGCGTGCTACATGAGGTGAGTTTCAGTCTGGAAGCGGGAGAGTTCTGCGGCCTTATCGGTTCGAACGGTTCGGGCAAGACCACGCTGCTGCGTACGATCCTCGGCTTCCAGGTAGCGAGTGCAGGTAGCATCAGGATCAATGGTGCGCGCAGCCTCACCTCGGTGGGTTACGTCCCGCAGAAGATCGCGCTCGACCCCTACCTCCCGATGCGTGCGCGGGATCTGGTGTCGCTCGGCCTCGAGGGCCATAGGCTCGGCTTGCCGTTACCGTCGAAAAAACGCCGCGAGGCGGTCGACGGGATGCTCAAAGTCGTGGATGCAGAGCCTTTCGCGGACCAGCGCATCGGGGAACTGTCCGGAGGCCAGCAGCAGCGGGTACTGATCGCACACGCTCTGGTTCGCCGTCCGCGGCTGCTGTTGCTGGACGAACCTCTGGCCAACCTCGACATGCGCAGCGTCGCCGAAATTGTCGCGCTGTTGCGCCGCCTGAGCCTCGAGCACGGGCTTGCGGTCCTGCTTTCGGCACATGACATGAATCCCTTGCTGCCGGTGATGGACCGGATCGTCTACCTCGCCAATGGCCACGCAGCGAGCGGGGCGACGGACGAAGTGGTGCGTACCGAGGTCCTGAGCAGACTGTACGGCTATCACATCGATGTCGTCCGCGTGCACGGCCGCGTGCTGGTGATTGCCGCCGGCACCGAGGCCGAAATGCTTGCCGCCGTTCGGCGAGACCCCGCCCACATTGTGCAGGTTCCCTGATTCAAGATGGATTCCCTGCTCACCCTCATCTTTGAACCGGGCTTCTTTAGCAGCGAACCGGTGCATACCGCGATGGTAGTCGGCGGCGGCGCCGCAGTCGTGTCCGGCGTAATTGGCGTATTCACCGTCATGAGGAGCCAGTCCTTCGCCGGCCACGCGCTGGCCGATGTGAGCAGCGCGGGCGGTGCTGCGTCGTTCCTGCTCGGCATCAACCCGTTGCTGGGATTTCTCATCATGGCGGTCATGGCAGCGGGCGGCATGGAACTGGTGCGGGTGCGCCGCGCCCGTGAGCGCGATCTTGTGACCGGCGTCGTGCTGGGCGCGGGGCTTGGCCTTGCCGCGCTGTTTCTTTACCTCGACGTGACATCGAAAAGCACGACTGGAGCGGCGATCACCGTCATGTTCGGATCAATGTTCGCCATTCCGGCATCGATCATTCCGCTCGCACTGGCGGTGGGCACGGGGGCGTTGATTGCCGCGGGCGTGCTTTATCGTCCCTTGCTGCTCAGCTCCGTTGACCCAGAGCTGGCTGCGGTCATGGGCGTGCGGGTACGGACGGTCGGATTCCTGCACCTGCTGGTATTGGCGCTGGCCGTTTCCCTATCAGCTATTACGGTCGGCGCCATCCTGTCGACCGCACTCCTGATAGGTCCGGCGGCGATCGCCTTGAGGGTGGCAAAGCGGCCAGGCTGGGCCACGGGTCTGTCCGCGTTAATCGGCCTGGGCACGACCTGGGGTGGCATCCTCCTCGCGTACGACAGCTACTACTGGACCCCCGGGCACGGCTGGCCAGTGAGCTTCTTCGTGGTGACGCTTATCTTCGCCCTGTATGTCATCACAGGTCGCGCCGGACCTGCACGGAAGCCCCCAACGGGCGCGCGGATCGCCCTGAACGCCCGTGAACCGGGTGAGGCCTGACCATGTTCTCCAGTTTCATGACCAACACGTGGATCGTGGCGAGCATCGTGGCTGCGGTCGCCGGATTCATCGGTTTCTTCGTGGTGATTCGAGGCGCCTCGTTCGCCGCGCACGCCTTGCCGCTCGGCACCTTTCCGGGTGCTGCAGCGGCAAGCCTGCTCGGTATCAATCCGCTCTTCGGCCTGATCGTCTTCGCTGGTCTCGGCGTGATCGGAATCAGTTGGCTGAGCCGGCGCGGGAGACACGAAGTCGCAACCGCCCTGTGCCTCGTCACGCTGCTAGGCTTCGGGGCGCTGTTCCTGAGCATGACGAGCGAGTATTCACAAGCGGTCTATGCCCTTCTGTTCGGCGAAGTACTGGGCGTGAGCAACACCGATCTCGCGCCGGTTGCCGCGATCAGCGGGTTCTCGATTGCGGTTGCGGTTGTGCTCTTCCGGCCACTCCTGCTCAGTTCGGTATCGCCCGATCTGGCGAAGGCGAGAGGCGTATCGAGCCGCGCGATGGAACTTGCGTTCATGAGCATCCTGGCGCTTGCGACGGCAATGGCGCTCCCGGTAGTGGGCGCGCTGCTAGTGTTCAGCCTGATGATTGGACCCGCGGCTGCGGCCCGCTCGCTGACTGACCGGCCGATTCTTGCGATATGCGTGTCGGTTGGAATTTCGCTCGTCACGGTGTGGACATCGATCGCCCTCTCCTATGTCTCCAACTGGCCAGTCGGTTTCTTCGTTGGCATGCTTGGGGCCGCCTGTTACGGAGTGGGGCAGGTGTGGACCCGGGCACGAGCCTTCGCGCGCCACCACGACGAACGGCCGGCCTCGGAGGCACCAGCCGGCTCACTGACGGGACCGCCAACCGGCGTGAAGCCGAGCGCATGAGACTTGGCCTCAATCGCGGCAAGCGACGTGCGGTCCTCGTCGAATGTGAGGTCAGGCTTTCCTGGCCGTAGCTAACGTTGATGTCGGACACGACTGGCAGCCGCTTCATCGCGTTCTCGATCTTCAATGCACAAGACGCGCAGTCCGTGCCCCCGATGCGCAGTTTCAGCGGCAGAGAAGAGTTCACCGTTTCGACCTCGACGCGTCTCATCACGGTGACTACGATAGACCCTGTAGCTACTACAAAGGTCAAGTTGCTTCGAGCAAACCGGTCGGCGAGCGCAAGCTGAATGGCCATCACACTACCTGGCGACGGCGTCCAGATAATGTCGGGCCGCACGCATGACGTGCCGCTCGGCGAGCAGCGCGGCAAGCGCCGCATCTCCAGACTGCACCGCGCGCAGAATCGCAGCGTGCTCTTCCCAGGTCAGCCGGATTTCGTTTTCCGTCGCGTTCATGAAAAGCCTGCGCGAGCGGTCCCGTAGCGGGTTCAGTCGCGGTAAGGCGATTTTGGCGGACGATTGCGATTTGAGAAGGATTGCTTACATCGCCAGCGAGTAGAATTGCCGGGCGGCCGATGGCTTGAGTTTGCCGGAGTCTCTCATCTGCCCCTTGGCGATCATATGCATGAGTTCAATGCCACTCAACAAGATGCGGGCAGAACTGAAATCCTTGAATCCCAACATGGGTCGGGTACGTCGCTTGATCGCCCGATGGTCTTGTTCCACGATATTCTTGAGATACTTGGCCTGGCGGATCTTGATGGGCGTCTCACGCTCGGCGTTCACGGCGTGCAGCCCGGCCAGATTGGCACCGCTTTTGTCGATGGTTACGGTTTCGGGCGCGCCATTCTGATCGATGGCCTTCTCGAAGTACCGTCGGGCCGCTTCCTTGTCCCGCTTGGCTCGCAGCAGGAAATCAACCGTGTTGCCGGTCTTGTCGACGGCGCGTTAGAGATACTTCCATGTGCCTCGGACCTTCACATAGGTTTCGTCCATCCGCCAGCTCTTGCCGACCGGGCGCTTGCAGCGGCGGAATGCCTTTTCAAGCACTGGCAGAAGCTTGATGGCCCACCGATGCACGGTCGAATGATCGACCGCGATCCCGCGTTCGGCCATCATCTCCTCGAGATTGCGCAAGCTCAGCGGGTAGGCCACGTACCAACGCACGCACACCAACATTATCTCGAGCGGCATTCTGTTAGGTCCCGCAGCATACCAGCCTCCGCTATTGCAACAGAACCGGTGCGGCGGGGTCGCGGGTCTGATGTCAGTCTGCTGAGTGACCTGGACGGAGCGGTGTGCAATGGGTCGCAGCAATAGCGCTGGCAAAATTTCGCGCTATTATTTCTGGATTGGGGGCCAGTAGAGGACAAACATGGATGCGTCTTCAGACAGTACCGATCGCCCATGGAGCGTGTCGCTGATTCAGACCAAGATGCTCCCGCCCCGTCTTCCGTCTGGCTGCGTGCAACGATCCGTGTTGCTTAAGTGGTTGCGTAAGCAGCCGGTTCGCAGCATCACCGTCGTGACCGCCCCGGCGGGGTTCGGCAAGACGACATTGCTTGCTGGTTGGTGTGAAGCGCTGTCGCAGCGAAAGCATGTTGTTGCATGGCTCAGCCTCGACGCAGAAGACGATGATCCGCAGCAGTTCTGCGCTTACCTGGTGGCCGCATTCGCCAGGGCCTCGGCGGAAATTGCCTCGCAAGCGCAACAGATCCTTAATAACGATCCGCTGACTCCTATCAGAACGGTCATTTCAATACTCCTGAACGGGATCGCTGCATCCGGCAGGCGCGTTTTCCTCGTGCTGGATGACGCCGACCGTCTGACTGCGAAACCAGTTCTTGCGATTACTTCCCGTCTGCTTCGCTATGCCCCCGAGAACATGCATATCCTGCTCGGGGTGCGGGGTGAACCGGCCTTGATAGTTGGTCAGTTTCGAGCTCCAGAGGAACTAGTACGTATTGATGTCGACGATCTCCGTTTTTCGATCGCCGATGCGCAGGCATTTTTTGACCGGACAGGCACCGTGCCGCTTGACCGGACCAGTGTCGAGTTGCTGAACGAGGCAACGGAGGGGTGGGTCGCTGGCTTGCAACTTGCTGCTCTTGCGCTACGCGATGTGGGCGATGCGGCCAAGGTCGCCGGTGCGCTGGTCGGAGTCAGCTCCGGAATCGATTCGTACCTGAACGATACCGTGCTCGCACATCTGCCGCTCCATATGCTGAAGTTTCTGCTGTACACGTCGATTCTTGAACGACTCGCCCCTGAGTTGTGCGATGCCATCATGGGCAAGGGAAGTGGAAGCGGGGGCGAGCTCGACTGGCTCGAGCGGCACAGCGTGTTCATCCGGCCGCTGGATGAAACACGGCACTGGTACCGCTATCATGCGCTCCTGTCCGACGCACTTCGTCGGCGCCTTCTTCGCCAGATGCCGCAACACGTCCCGTTGCTGCACCGTCGTGCGTCCCAATGGTTTGCAGGAGCACGTCTTTGGCCCGAGGCAGTCAGACATGCCTTGGCTGCAGGCGAACTCGAGCAGGCGGCACAGTGGGTTGAAAACTGTGCGACCGAGATGCTCGAGCGCGGTGAGTTGAACACGTTGCTAGGATGGATCGGAAAACTGCCACCGGATGTCATCCAGAGACGGCTTCGTTTGCGCCTGACGAAAGCATGGGCGCTCGTGTTCTCGATTCAGCCGGACGCCGCCTCGAGGGAGGTTGCTGCTGTTACCAACGAATTCTTTCGGGGGCGTCGCAAGGATACCGGCATGGTAGAGGAAGCGGCATTGGCGGAGATCAACGCGGTCAGCGCACTGATCGCCATTATGGTAGAGGACAGCGAGCGGGCACTCGAACTGGGCCATGCTGCTCAAACCTCAGTGGCGCCTACGGCGCCTTGGGTGCAGCGCTGCGCGCAATACGCGCAGCTCTTCGGCTTGATGCACAGGGGCAGGTTCGACCAGATACGTGAAATACGCGACGCCGTCGGCGAGCGAGTTGAACAGGGTCAGGAGCCCGACTACTCGGATATGTTTCGACGCTCGTCGTTCGGTGTTGCTGCATTTGTGCATGGCGAGCTGTCTGAATCAAGGCGAATTTTTGAGGCGATGTTCCACCGCATCGAAAAAGCATGGGGCCACTCGTCATCCTGCGCAACCTGGGCGGCCAGTTGCCTTGCTGCGATCTACTATGAGTGCAACGAACTGCCTGAAGCGCGGAGGATGATCGCGGGCCGCACGACCGCTGCACTGGAAACCTCGCCGCTAACTGGTTTGATGCGCCATATACTGTCTGCAGCACGCTTGCTGTGGCGCGACGGGGAGATGGGTTCGGCGCTGGCTATTCTCGAAGACGGTCGACAGGCCGCCGTAACCCGACACTGGCTACGTCTGAAGTTGGCGCTGGATGCCGAAACGGTAAGATTGCTCCTTGTAGAAGGCAACGTTGCTCAAGCGAGGCAGATCGCCGACGAGCTGAGCAAGAGCGTGCCAATGATGTGCGAAGGGCGGACTGGGTGCGCGGTAGACACCTGGACAAGCTATTGTCTCCTGCAGGCTCGCGTACTGATCGCCGGGGATCGTGCAGATGAAGCCGTCACGCTTCTCACACCTTTGCTTGATACGCTGGCTGCTACGGGCAGGCGCTATTCGGAGGCTGTGGTTTCCTTGCTGTTCTCATGCGCGCTCGCGCAATGTGGAGCGTCCGAAAAGGCGCTTGGTGCGCTCGAACGAGCGCTACGGCTCGGAAGGCAGAGCGGCATGATTAACAGCTTCGTTGATGAGGGGCCACCCGTGCGCGCGTTGCTACAGCAATTTCGCTTGGCTTCAGCGAATGTTTCCACGGCAGAAACGGCGTATGTCGACAGGCTGCTTACAGCTTTTGATGCCTTCGGCGACTCACCGGCTGCGTCGCCCGCGCATGTTGAGGCCGTGCCGCTGTCACCGGATGCTCTTAGTGCGAGGGAGTTTGAGGTACTCGAGTGCGTTGCCCGCGGTCTTTCGAACAAGGAAATCGGCCGGTCGTTGAAACTGGCACCCGAGACGGTCAAGTGGCATTTGAAAAATATCTTCGAAAAGCTCGACGTCAATTCGCGAATTGACGCCGTACAGAGAGTTTTTGGACTTGGGGTAGGAGAGGGCCGCGCGGCCATGTAGTGACGAGCCATATGCAATAGCCCTCACCAGATTCGGCGCGGACATCCCCAGATCGCTTGGACTTTTTTCTCGGAATCACAAGCGCAGCCGCTTCGGCCAGCGCCTTCTCCTTGCGCTGCAATTCCTTCTCAAGCTGCTGGATGCGCTTCTTGTCATCGACGCGGAATCGACAATCCCGGACAAGTAGCGTCCAGGGGTCTGCGTGTTACTTCTTGAATGTGCCGAGCAGTTCGGTGTGCGCCACGACATGGCCTTGCATCGCCTTTTCCAACGCCGCCTTTGTGGGCTTGTGAAGATCGGGCAGCACGGTGTCGAGCGCGTAGAGCTTATGGAAATACCGATGACGGCCAGTGGGCGGGCATGGGCCGCCATACGTGGTGCGATGGAAGTCGTTGGTGCCTTCAAGTGTGCCTGCCGGAAGCGCGCCCGCAGTGACGCCCTCCTGAACACCAGGAGCCGTCGTCGGGATGTTGTAAAGCACCCAGTGGACCCATGTCATCCGTGGCGCGGCCGGGTCGGGCGCGTCGGGGTCGTCGACGATCAGCACGAGGCTTTTCGCGTTGGCGGGTACCCCGGACCACGAGAGCGGCGGGGAGACGTCCGCGCCCGTGCAGGTGTAGCGCCGAGGAATCTCGCTTCCTTCGTGGAAAGCTTGTGAGGTGAGGGTGAAGGCCATGGTGCGCTCCTCGGCGTCAGCCCGCGCCGCCAGCTAGTGCTTGCGATGCATCCAGCTCATATGATGTGTATCGAGCCACTGACTCAGGCTCTCTCCCGGGTGATCGTGCCTGTAGCGCCTGGACAAGGCCGATGCAACGACAACGAGAACCACAAGGCCAACCCAAAAACTGATCATTGATTGAGCCATGGCAGCCTCCTTGGGGAACGCGACTATCCCTAAATTGTAGTCATTGGCGGCCGAACTGGCTCAACTCGAGAAGGCGGCTTACAGCCCGAACGGCTACGTCGACGATCCTCCCAATCTCCAGCGTGCCGAAACCCCGTATTTGCGTGATCGCCACGGCATCTGTTGCAGTGCGGCACTCCCCAATCGACCCAATATGCGGGACGAGCCTGGATTGCCGCGCCGCTGCGCTGCCCCCTATCATCGCCAGATAGTTGCACCAAAGCCCCGGAAAGGCACTCTCTAGCTGACGAAGGGCAGCTTCTCGTCGCGCGCAGTCGCGAGCATCGACAGCGTGATCTTTCGCACCTCGAGCTTGCTTTGCGTAATGTGAGCGCGCAGCAGGATGGCAGCCTCGCCAAACTTGCCGCGATCGATGAGATGGAGCATCGCCGAATGCTCGTCGTACGTCGCGCTCGTGCGATGCGCCTTGAGAAAATCGAGCCGCCGCACGATGCGGATGCGCTCGGTCACTTCGTTGTGCACGCGCAGCATCTCATTGTTGCCGGCAGCACTCACGAGGCCGCGGTGAAAGCCCTCGTCGAGCACGAACATCGTGGCCGGACGGCTTTCGCGTTCCCGTTCGTCAACGCACCATACGGCTCGCAACGCATCCATCGCATCGTGTGGCGCTCCCGAGAGCCGCTCGAGCGCCGCCAGTTCGAGAACGATGCGCAAGTCATACAACTGGTCGAGTTGATTGAAGTCGATATCGCAGACTTTCCAGCCGCGCCGGAACCCCACCTCAAGATAGCCTTCGCGCGCGAGACGGAACAGCGCATCGCGCATCGGCGTGCGCGACACGCCGTAGTGTTGGGCAATGTCGTTTTCGGAAAAGCGGTCGCCGGGAAACAGTCGAAAACTGAAGATGTCCTGCTTGATGAGCTGATACACCTGCTCGGCAAGGGGGTTTGCGCTATAGGTCACCTTCGTGCCAGATGCTGCGGGGGCTTCGGCGGCGGCTTCGGTCAAGTCGTCCATGAGTCAGGTATCGATAACGTCGAGAGTGGTGCGGCGCGTCGGTGCAATGGTGGGCGACGGGGGCCAACTCCCTATTATCCGCCCTTAAACGGGCTCGATGAGGCTCACGTGCGCCGCCACGATCGTCCAGCCGCCGAACACATCGTTCGCCTCCTGCAGCCGCGCCCAGGTCTGCATCTGGCGGCCCGTCAAAGGCGTGGTGTCGCTCGTGAACTCAGTGCTCACCGTCGCGTAGTCGCCGCCAAACGTCGTCACCACGGTGCGGTGCAACCGCCGCGAGCGGGGCACCGGCACGCAGGTTTCCCGCCAGCGGAGGATCGCGTCGCCACCATGCTGGATGTCGGCGATGCCATAGCGCACCGTTTCGGGTGCGTCCCAGAACAGGGCGTTCATCGTCTCGACGTCGTTGTCGACGAGCGCTCGCTCGTAAGCCTCGAAAGCTGCCGCGACCTGCGCGACGATCTCGGGCCGGTTCACTTCCATCGTCATCCGTCTGCCCCCAGCAGGGCGTCGAGTGGAGCGGTCCAGCCGACGATGCCGCCCTGCGAATGAATCATTGCAATCGTCGCTTCGCGAAACGCCGGTATGTAGCTTGCCGTCGCGTCCTCGACCAGCAGACACTCGTAGCCCCGATCGTTGGCCTCACGCATCGAAGTCTGCACGCAGACCTCGGTCGTCACGCCCGCGAACACGAGATGCGTGATGCCTCGTATCGACAGTTCCTCGCCGAGCTGCGTTGCGTAGAAAGCGCCTTTGCCGGGCTTGTCGATGACGAGTTCTCCGTCGATCGGCGCGAGCGTGTCGATGATCGCGTTGCCGGGCTCGCCGCGCACGAGGATGCGGCCCATCGGTCCTTCGTCGCCAATGCGCGCATCTGGCATGCCGCGCATGCGTTTGGCCGGGGGGCAGTCGGAGAGGTCGGGTGTATGCGATTCGCGGGTGTGCACGACCTGCCATCCCGCCGAGCGCGCATGCGCGAGCAGCCGCGCGACGGTCGGCACGATGCCTGAAAGCAGCGATACGTCGTTGCCGAGCGCCTCGCCAAAGCCACCCGGCTCGATGAAGTCGCGCTGCATGTCGATCACGATGAGCGCCGTATGACGCGCGTCGAACGTGAACGGCGCGGGCTTTGCGCTGGCGATGGTTGTCATCGCGACATTTCTCCGTTTGCGTTGTGTATCGTTCGCGCGCCGCTCAGGCGCTTGCGTGCAGCTCGGCCGGCTCAGCCGTCTGCGGCCTGCCTTCGTCGCCATGGCCCGCCATGTAACGCCCAAGCACCACTCGATCCGCCTCGTTTGCTGCAGTCTCGTAGACGAGACGTCCCTCGGCCATCACCACGATCCGGTCGGCAAGCTCCAGCAGTTCGTCGAGATCTTCGCTGACGAGCAGCACGGCCGCACCGGCATCGCGCGCCGCGAGAATGCGGGCGTGGATGTCCGCGACGGAGGCAAAGTCGAGTCCGAACACAGGATTCGCGACGATCAGCACGTTCACTGCGTGCCCAAGCTCGCGAGCCAGCACGGCGCGCTGTACGTTGCCGCCCGACAGCGAGCCGATGGCGCGCTCGGGCAGCGCAGGCCGCACGTCGAATTCGGCGATCAGCCGCTCGGCGCGCGAGCGCATGGCGCGACGATCGAGCCACCATCCGCCGCGCCGCAGCGGCGCGCGGTCGAAATCCCGCAGCGCCATATTCTCGGCCACGCTCATGCCTGCCACGCAAGCATTGCGCAGCGGCTCCTCGGGAAGGGCGAACACGCGCATGCGTGTCATCTCTACGCGCGTCGCGGCATAGGGCGAACCTTCCACGGCCATCGCGCCCGACTGGGCCTTGCGCTGCCCGACGAGCGCTTCGATCAGTTCCTTCTGACCGTTGCCGGAGACGCCCGCAAGCCCGAGGATCTCGCCCGCGCGCACGCTCAGCGACGCCTCGCGCACGGCAGCGTGCCCACGCTCGTCGACGACCGAAAGGCTCGATAGCGAGAGCCGCACCGGAGCGTCGAGCGAGTTCGGCCGGCGCGCAAGCCTGAACTCATCGGTGTCTTCAGCGGCGCCCTCACGCGTTTGCGCACTTGCGTCGCTGCCCATCATCCAGGCGGCCAGCCGGTCGCGGTCGGTGTCGGCCACCGCGCAGGTGCCGACGAAGCGGCCCTTGCGCAATACCGTGACGTTGTCCGAATAGGCCATTACCTCGCGGAACTTGTGAGTGATCATCAGCACCGTGAGGTCGCCGCGCGAGGCAAGCGTGCGCATGAGGCCGAGCACTTCGTCGGCTTCCTGCGGGGTGAGCACGGAGGTGGGCTCGTCGAGAATCAGGAAGCGCTGCTCCAGATACAACTGCTTGAGAATTTCCAGCTTCTGCTTTTCTCCCGCCGCGAGTGACGAGACCGGCGCATCGAGTTCGAGGCGAAACGGCATGCGGCGCATGAAGCCGTCGAGCGCGTTGCGCTCGGCCGCCCAGTCGATCTTCCATGACAGGTTGCCGCGCGCAAGGAGCAGGTTCTCCTCGACGCTGAGCCCCGCCGCGAGTGTGAAATGCTGATAGACCATGCCGATGCCGAGCGCTTGCGCATCGCGCGGGGATGCGATGCGCACCTCGCTTCCATCGGCCACAATCGTGCCGTGATCGAGCGGGCCGTAGCCCACGAGCCCCTTCACGAGCGTGCTCTTGCCTGCTCCATTTTCGCCGAGCAGCGCGTGAACCGTCCCGGGCGCAACCCTGATCGAAACGTCATCGAGTGCGCGGAACGTCCCGAACGACTTGCTCGCGCCGATCACCTCGACGCCGAGCGCGCGTGTCGCGGTGATCATGGTCACTGCTCCAGGGCAGCGACGAGCGCCGCCGAACTGGACACCGTGCCGAACACGCCGCCCTGCATCAGGACCATGTTCAGCGCAGCGTCATGGTTGCCCTTATCGGTCGCGCCGCAGCAGTCCGCGAGCAACGTGCATTCGAAGCCGCGGTCGTTTGCTTCGCGCATCGTCGTGTGGACGCACACATCCGTCGTGATGCCCGTGAGCACGAGATTCGCAATGCCGCGCGTGCGTAGGATCAGTTCGAGGTCCGTCGCGCAGAATGAGCCTTTGCCAGGCTTGTCGATGATGATTTCGCCCGGCAGCGGGGCGAGTTCGTCGATGATTTCCCAGCCCGGCTCGCCGCGCACGAGTATCCGGCCGCATGGCCCCATGTCACCGATGCCAAGACCGTTCGTGCCCGCCTGGCGGCTGCGCCAGCGCTTGTTCGCCGGCAGATCGGACAGATCCGGCCGATGCCCTTCACGGGTGTGGATGATCGTGAAGCCGAGTTCGCGCATCGGCCCCAAAACGCGCTTGATCGGCTCGATCGGGGCGCGCGTGAGCGAGAGGTCGTAGCCCATCTTGTCGACGTAGCCGCCGTAACCGCAGAAGTCGGTCTGCATGTCGATGATGACGAGCGCCGTGTTGTCGGGGCGCAGATTCCCGTCGTAGGGCCAGGAATAGGGACGGGCTTCGATGGTACGGGTCATGTTGATCCTCCGGTCGCGCGCTACGCGAGCGCGGGCGATTCTCGATTCGGTCGGTCGGAAGCTGTCCGCGCTCAGCGCGTCAGGCTCAGCTCGCCGGGTGCGCCCGCCAGCGTGCGGTCCGGCCTGCAGTTGATGATCATGAGCGCGAGCGTCAGCACGTAAGGGGCGGCGTTGAAGAGGTAATAGCCGCTGGTCACGCCGATTGCCTGCAGGGCGGGGCCAAGCGCTCCGGCAGCGCCAAACAGCAGCGCGGCCCAAAGACAGCGCAGCGGCTGCCAGCGTGCGAAGATCACGAGGGCGACGGCCATCAGGCCTTGCCCGCTCGACAGTCCCTCGTTCCAGCTGCCGGGATAGACGAGCGAGAGATAGGCACCGCCCACGCCCGCGAAGAAACCACCCACCGCCGTCGCGATGACGCGTATCCGCGTAACGGGATAGCCCATTGCACGCGCGCTCTCGGCATTCTCGCCGACGAGCCGCAGCGTCATGCCCCAGCGCATCGAGCGCAGTCCCCACTGCAAAGCGACGGCAAGCACGACGCCAATCACGAAGAGCAGATTGATATGCAGCGCGTTGTGCACTTGCTGCGAGGCGGCCCACGCGCCGAGATCGATCGACGGGAGCATCGCTGCCTGCGGCTCGATGAACGGCTTGCCGAGATAGAACGCCAGGCCGGTGCCGAACAGCATGAGCGCGATGCCGAACGCGATATCGGAAACACGCGGCAGCGAGCAGACCAGCCCATGCAGGCAGCCGAGCACCAGACCGGCCGCCGCCGCCGCGAGCACGCCGATCCACGGCGAACCCGAGAGATACGAGCCCGCATAGCCGCACATGGCGCCGGAGACCAGGATGCCTTCGAGACCGAGATTCACGCGGCCGCCTTTCTCGGTGAGGCACTCGCCGAGGCTCACGAACAGATAGGGCGTACTCACGCGAATGGCCCCCGCAAAGAGCGAAATCAGCAGTACCGCAGCGGGCGAGTGAAGGTCAGACATGGCGGGTACGCTCCAGTGAAGCAGACGAGGTGTCGAGCGCGACGGCCTGAAGTTTCACGCGCCAGGCGGCAAGACGGGGAGCAAGTGCCTCCCAGGCCAACAGGTTCGCGAAAAGCAGCCCTTGCAGCACGAGCGTGGCGGCGTCGGGCAGCTCGAGGTGACGTTGCAGCAGACTGCCGCTCGCCTCGATGCCGCCGACCATCAGGGCGCACACGATCACGGCGAACGGATTCTGGCGTGCCGCGAATGCGACAAGGATGCCCGCATAGCCGTAGCCCGAGAGCAGCGACGCATTCGCGCTGCCTTGCACGGCCGCAACTTCGAGCATTCCGGCAAGTCCCGCCGATGCGCCGCCTAGCGCGCAGGCGGTGAGCGCGAGCCCGCCCACGGGCAGGCCGACGAGGCGCGCCGTGTGCACGTTGCCACCCCTTACGCGCATGGCGAAGCCGAGCGTGCTTTGGCGCACGAGCACCCAGGCAGCGAGACACGCGAGCACGCCCCAGAAGAGGCCCCAGTGCACGTCGAGTCCCGGCAGCGAGCCGATGGTCATGGCGTCGGGGAGGGGCAGCGTCGACGGTTTGTTGAGACTGGCGGGATCGCGCAGCGGCCCTTCGACGAGAAACTTGAAAACGGCGATGGCGATATACGACATCAGCAGGCTGCTGATGGTCTCGTTGACACCACGCCATTGACGCATTGCGCCCACTGCGCTGATCCACAGGCCCCCCGCGAGCATGCCTGCAATCGCCATCAGCGGCGTCGCGACGATCCACGGCGTAGCCTGCGGCAGGCACTGCGGCACGACGGCGGCCGCGAGCCCGCCCAGCGCGAGCGCGCCCTCGCCGCCAATCACGATCAGGCCGACCTGGGCAGGCAGCGCGACGCACAGAGCCGTAAGCATGAGCGGTGCGGCGCGCAGCAAGGTGTTCTGCCATGCGAACGACGAGCCGAACGCACCTTCACCAATGAGACCAAGGGCCTGGATGGCCGGCTGTCCCTGCACGAGCAGGAAGATGCCGAAGATCGCCAGAGTTGCCACGATTGCACAAACTGTCGGCAACCCAGGCAACAGCGCAAGCAGCAGGCGCGCGAGACTTGCAGGCAGCCTTCGCGACGGCCCGCGAGCGGGAGAAAGGGATGCGGACATCACGACTCCTGGCGAGGACGCTTACGGTCCTCAGATCTGGCCAACCACACCGGCAACCAGATAATTCATGCTTTCGAGCGCGATATCGGTCTGTGCGTAGCTCGTGCCGGCCGCAATGGCGCTGCCGCCCTTGTTGTCCTTCATCGGTCCCTTGAAGATGACGTAGTCGCCCGCGACCATCTTCGCCTTCACGGTGTCGGCTTGCGTGCGGGCATCGGGTGTCACCTTCGCGCCATACGGAGACATCTTCACGAAGCCTTCGCGCAGACCGCCGCGAAGAATGTTCGGCTGCGGCTTGCCCGTCTGCGCGTTTGTGACGAGCAGCTTGTAGGGCGTCGCCCAGTCCCATTCGGCGCCCGTCAGATAGCCCTTCGGCGCCAGCGCCGCCTGGCTTGCGTGGTAACCGCAGCTCATCGCGCCGCGTTTCTCGGCTGTCTCGATCACGACCTTGGGTCCGTCCACGTGACACGTGAGCACGTCGCAGCCCTGATCGACGAGGCTGTTGGCGGCCTCCGCCTCCTTCACCGGCATCGACCAGTCCCCCGTGAAAATCACGTGCGTGGCGATCGACGGATCCACCGACTGCGCGCCCAGCGTGAATGAGTTGATGTTGCGCAGCACCTGCGGAATAGGCTTGGCCGCGACGAAGCCGAGCTTCTTCGTCTTGCTCGCATGGCCCGCCACGACGCCGTTCAGATACTGGCATTCGTCGATATAGCCGAAGTAGCTGGAGATGTTGGCCGGATTGCCGCTCTTCCAGAGACCGCCGCAGTGGGCGAAGCGAACCTTCGGATATTTGGCTGCCATTTTCAGCACATGGGGATCGAAGTAGCCGAACGAGGTCGCGAAAATGAGCGTCGCACCGTCCTGCTCGATCATCGCCTCCATGGTCTTTTGGGCGGCGACGGTCTCGGGCACGTTTTCTTCCTCGACGACCTTCACGTTCGGTAGCTTCTTGATGACAGCCGCAGCTTGCGCTTGTGCCTGGTTGTAGCCGTAATCGCCGCGCGAACCGACGTAGATGACGCCGACCGTAAGCGGCTCGGCACCGAAAGCGAGGTCGAACGGGAGCGTGCTGCCGAGGGCGAGCGCGCCAGCGCCCTTGAGAAAATCGCGACGGTTTGTCATGGTTGGACTCCTCGTGAGTTCAATGCATATATTCAGAATTGCCGATCGGATTGGGCTTGCGTTCCGGCCGCCGTTGCGAGCCATGCACGCCAGCCGCCGAATGTAGTGATGTCGTGTGCGCCGCTGCCTGGTGCGACCGCCGAGGGCTCGCTGATAAAGCCCTTGACGATGAGTCCATCGGCTGTCTGCACGCTGCCGATGCCGAGTGGCGCCGGCACGTGGGCAACGAATGCGCCGAAGCTGCGCAGCGGCACTTCCCAGAGCTCGATTTCGATGGGCTGGCCGGCCTCGTGCGGCGTACGCACCAGAGCGGGCTTGGCCGGCTTCGTACCGGCGAGCGCGTAAAGGCGGGGTAGTGCGAAGACGTGGTGGTGGTCTCGACGAAACGCGCACCAGCCTCGAGCAGTTGCCAGCAGAGAGGCTGCCCGCGCAGATGAGCGCCGACCACGGCGAGTGTCACCGTCGGCTCTTCGAAGGGCAGCGGTCGCGCGGCAATCCTGGCAGCGTCGTCGGGAGTAGCGTGAGCGATGAAGAGCGCCTGGATGCGTGCGCCGAGCACTGCCAGGCGCTGGTCGGCGCCCGCTGGGGCGATCAGCGTCACGCCGGCTGGCAGGCCGTCCGCGCGGCGAACGCCCGGCACCGCCAGAGCGCACAGATCGAGCAGATTCACGAAGTTGGTATAGACGCCAAGCTGGCTGTTCGCCCCGATCGGGTCCGCACGTACTTCGTCGAAGGTTGGATGCGTGGGCGTGGTCGGCACGACGAGGACGTCGATCGCCTCGAACAGCGTTTCCACTTCGCGGCGCAGTGCGGCGAGTGCATACTGTCCGTCGAACGCATCGACAGCGCTGTAGCCGTCCGCTTTGGCAATCACCTCGGCGACAACCGGATCGATGTCGGCGCGATTCGTCTCGAAGAAGGAACCGAGCGCGGCACGGCGCTCCGCTACCCACGGGCCGTCGTAAAGCAGCGCGGCAGTTCGCTGCATGGGTTCGAACGGCACGCTTGTTGGCGAAAGCGCAAGGCGCGAAGCGATCGTGTCGAGCGTGGCGGCAAAGGCCTGATGCGCCTGAGCGTCATCCTGGAAGGTCAACTGATCCGGCACGGCGAGGCGCAGTGGTGCATGGGGCAGTCCGAGTGCCGGCACTCGGCGCGCATAGCTGTCGTCTCCATCGTACTTCGCCATCTGCAGCAGGACCTCCCAGGCGTCGCCCACGTCATGCGCGAAGATCGACACGCAGTCCAGGCTCCGGCACGCCGGTACCACGCCGCGCTTGCTTACGATGCCAGGCGTTGGCTTGAGACCCACGAGGTCGTTGAAGCCTGCCGGAACACGCCCCGAGCCAGCGGTATCCGTGCCGAGTGAGAACGCAACCAGCCCAGCCGCAACAACGACTGCTGAGCCGGAGCTTGATCCGCCGGAGATGTGCGCATCGGATTCGAACTGTCGCACGCCGCCATAGGGCGAGCGTGTGCCGACCAGGCCTGTGGCGAACTGGTCGAGATTCGTCTTGCCGATGAGGATGGCGCCGGCGTCGAGCAGACGATCGACGGCGAATGCCGAGGCTGCGGGCGTGTAGGCGAAGGCGTCGCAGGCTGCGGTGGTTGGCATGCCGGCGACGTCGATGTTGTCCTTCACCGCGAACGGTACGCCGAACAGCGGCATCCGCTCAAAGATCGCGGCGCCCAGGCGCGCGCGCGCTTCTTCGATCTCGGCAGCCCGGCTGCCGAGATCGGCGGCACTCACGCGCGATATCCAGACTTCGGGGCGACAGGAGGCTTCGATCCGGGCGATCACCGTGTCGACGATGTCGCGAGGCGTCGTGCTTTTGGTGGCGTAGGATTCGAGCAGCGCTCGAACCTTGAAGAAGGCGTCGGGAAGCATGAGTTCAATCTTGAATACAAGTTTGAGCTCATGCTCGCAGCAACTGTGCCAGGCAGGGGAGGTTGGCAGGAAGTCCTTGCCCGGCAACGATTTTTACATTGGCGTAGACGCTGGTACTTGTCTACCGTGATCCAGTGCGGGTCGCGATTGGTTAGGGTTGGTGCACGTGTCCCGCTCATCGTGCACCAACCAGAGGGAAGGGCGCGAGCGGTAGTTAAGGCACTCCTGGCCGAAGCGAGGAAGCCTGGCGAAGACCATTACCACCGGCTCGGAGAGGAACTGGACGGGCATGACGGCCCGCCGCCCCGCGAAGTTCACAAGTGGGTGTGTTTGGGCGGGCGATACGAAATCCATCTCGAAATAAGACCCGCATATGCCCAGCCCGTGCCACCATCTTCGTGCTCCGGGATTGGGACACAAGGCAAGACCGCTGATCAACGGGCGTGACCAGCCAGTCACTTTCCAAAGCTGCACGATCGGGGCACAAAAAAGAAAACGCCCGTGTTATTCACACGGGCGTTTCCGTGGCCCCGCTACCGCGCCCCAATGAACGATTTCTCGTCCGCTTCTGCATCAGGGGCCGGCTTCCGCGCGGCTCTCTTCAAGTATAGGGCGCTTGGCGGGATATCCAAGTCGGCGAGACCAGATTTTTGCACGGAACGCGAGCGGATGATTCAGACGTTTGAGTACTCGCGCCGCCTCTGGACTCAACGCCGTCATTGAGCTTTCAGCCGTTCATGCCGTTCGGTACATGAAAGCGACAACCTTACTGCAAAGCCGGCTGGGTATTGCCGCTTGTTGGACATGTTAGCGCTTACATTAACGCGGAAAACAGCGACCGCGGCAACGAGACTATGACGTCATCAGGGAAACTCCCTAAACAATTCATCGGACCGGCGATCGCGCTCCGCTCGCCCGCAGGATCATGCTCACCACTTCTTCCGTCGTAGCCTCGAAGCGCTTCGTCGAGAGCGCGCGTTTGCCCGAGAGCGCGCATATTTGAGCCTCGAAATCGGCGTAGTGCTGCGTGGTCGCCCAGATCATGAAGAGGAGCGTCCGAGGGTCGACGGGCGCGAGCAACCCTTTGGCTATCCATCGCTCGATCAGCTTCACGCGTGTGTCCATCCACGGCTTCACGCGTTCGAGCAGGATCTCTTGCATGTGCAGCGCCCCGCTGATTATTTCGTTGGCCCACACCTTCGATCCAAGTGGGCGGCGCCGTGACAGGGCCATCTTGGCGCGCACGTAGCCGCCAATCGCCTCGACCGGATCGTCGCTTGCATCGAACAGGTTGGCGGCGGCGTTCCATTCCTCGAACACATCGTCGAGTACGCGCCAGTACAGCGCGAGCTTGGTCGGGAAGTAATAGTGCAGATTCGCCTTCGGTAAACCCGCGCGCTCGGCGATCAGCGCCGTGCTCGCGCCTTCGAATCCGCGTTCGGCGAACACGGCTTCGGCACAGGCGAGTAGATGGGATTCATTCGACGCACGAATGGAGGCTTTGCGCCGCTGTGGCTTGTGCGATGTGTCGGCGGCTCGTTGCGCCTGCACGGTGCCGCGCGTCGCGAGGGGCGCGGCTCGCGTGGTGGGTTCGTCGTCGCGCATGTTCGGTCCATTCGGAAGAGAAAAGGAGCGCGGCGGCCGCGCGCATGCCGGAATCATTGTAGCCACGATGCAAGTGCGCCGCGAATTCACCGACATCAGGAGAAACGCGCAGCACGGACGCCTGGTTTTTTTTCACGCACTGCAGCATCAATGGCACGCTTCTCGCTCGTAACTCCGCATTGAATTCGCGAAGTTTCTCGTCTAAAACCTGTCCAATCGGACAGGATTCGAAGGGCTGGGTTTCAAGGGCCGCGCAGTGCCATCGAGACGTGCACCGTCGTGATCCTTCGCGCCCCAACACGGTGGCATGCATGCACGTTTGACGAGCACGGACAGGAGAACACGCATGAACGCAGTAAGCGAAGCCGCGCTGACGACCGCGATCCACGTGAACGGTCAGCGATTGTGGGACAGCCTGATGGAGATGGCCAGGATTGGCGCCACGCCCAAAGGCGGCGTGTGCCGTCTGGCGCTGACCGACCTCGACAAGCAGGGCCGCGATCTCATCGTGCAATGGGCGAAAGATGCGCGCTGCACGACCAGTGTCGATCAGATGGGCAACGTGTTTATGCGCCGCGCGGGGCGCAACAACGACCTGCCGCCCGTGATGACCGGCTCGCACGCCGACTCGCAGCCAACGGGTGGGCGCTTCGACGGTATCTATGGGGTGCTCGGCGGCCTCGAAGTGATTCGCTCGCTCAACGATTACGGCATCGAAACCGAGCGCCCTGTTGAAACGGTGATCTGGACCAACGAAGAAGGCTCGCGCTTCGCGCCGGCGATGGTCGCCTCGGGCGTATTTGCGGGTGTGTTTGCGCTCGAGTACGGACTGTCGCGCAAGGACGTCGACGGCAAGACCATCGGCGAGGAATTGCAGCGCATCGGCTACGCGGGCGCGTTGCCGTGCGGCGGCCGCAAGATTCACGCGGCGTTCGAACTGCACATCGAACAGGGGCCGATACTCGAGGCCGAAAACAGGACGATCGGCGTGGTCACCGACGCGCAAGGTCAGCGCTGGTACGAAGTCGTGCTCACGGGCCAGGAGGCGCACGCGGGGCCTACGCCGATGCCGCGCCGCCGCGACGCGCTGCTGGGCGCCTCGCGCGTCGTGCAGCTCGTCAACGAAATCGGCCTGCGTCATGCGCCGCTCGCGTGCGCGACGGTCGGCATGATGCAGGTGCATCCGAATTCGCGCAACGTGATTCCGGGCCGCGTGTTCTTCACCATCGATTTTCGCCATCCGCAGGACGAGGTGCTGGCGCAGATGAACGCCGAGCTGCGCGAAGGCATCGCGAAGATAGCGGAACAGGGCAAGCTCGAAGCCGACGTCGAGCAGATTTTCTACTACGCGCCCGTGCCGTTCGACGAGACGTGCGTGAAGTCCGTGCGCGCGGCGGCCGAGCGCTTCGGCTATTCGAATCGCGACATCGTTTCGGGCGCTGGTCACGACGCGTGCTATCTCGCGACGGTCGCGCCGACCTCGATGGTGTTCGTACCGTGCATCGACGGCATCAGCCACAACGAAGTCGAGGACGCCACGATCGAATGGATCGAAGCCGGCGCGAACGTGTTGCTGCACGCCATGCTCGAACGCGCGAGCGAGCCCGGCTGACGCAATCTCGATCGAACGCAAGCGGTCTCAGCGCCGCGCTGTCTTTGCAACGATTCCCCACCTACCGGCCGCGCACGTCACGCACGCGGCCGGCGGACCCGTGTTTTGCCTCGCAAGGAGCATCCGGATGTCCCAGACCACCTCGAATGCCGCCAACGGCATCGCGCCAGGCCGTCTCAGTGCCGAGCAGCTGGGCTGCAATTTCGCCGACGTCGCGCCGCCGCTTTCCGCGAATGCGGCCGTGATCGCCGCCGACCGCTGTCATTACTGTTACGACGCGCCTTGCGTGAACGCGTGCCCCACGGGCATCGACATTCCCGGTTTCATTCGCAAGATCGGCAACGGCAATCTCAAGGGCGCGGCGCGCGATATCCTCAGCGCGAACCCGCTGGGCGGCATGTGCGCACGCGTGTGCCCGACCGAGATTCTCTGCGAAGGCGCCTGCGTGAGAAATCATCAGGATGGCGAGCCCGTTCAGATCGGCGCGCTGCAACGTCATGCCACCGACGTCCAGATGGCCCGCGAAGCCGCCGGTGCCCCTGCGCTCTTCAAGCGCGCCAGCGAGACAGGCCGTCATGTTGCCGTGGTCGGCGCGGGTCCCGCGGGTCTCGCCTGCGCGCACACGCTCGCGCTTGCCGGGCATCGCGTGAGCGTCTTCGACGCGCGCGAATATCCGGGCGGCCTGAACGAGTACGGCATAGCCGCGTACAAGACCGTCGACGACTACGCGCAGCGCGAAGTGCGGTGGCTTCTTTCCGTTGGCGGGATAGAACTGCGCCAGGGCCAGCGACTGGGGCATGACGTGACGCTTGCGGAGTTACGCGCGGCGTATGACGCGGTGTTCATCGGCGTGGGCCTTGGCGGCACGCATACGCTCTCCATCGAAGGCGAACTGCTCGACGGCGTGCTCGATGCCGTGGATTTCATCGCGCGCGTGCGCGAGGCCGACGATCTGGCCAGCGTGCCCGTCGGTCGCAAGGTGGTGGTGCTCGGAGGCGGCAATACGGCAATCGACGCCGCCGTGCAAAGCCGCAAGCTGGGCGCGGAGCAAGTGACGCTCGCCTATCGTCGCGGCGCGGCGCAGATGAGCGCCACCTGGGCCGAACTGGAATTCGCGCGTAGCCAGGGTGTGACGTTGGCCGAGTGGATGAAGCCGCTGCGAATCGTCGGCGACACGCAGGTGCGGGCCGTGGAATTCGAGCGCACCGGGCTCGATATGAGCGGCGCATTGCGTGGCACTGGGGAGATCGTGCGCGTGGAGGCCGATATGGTGCTGAAGGCAATTGGCCAAACGCTGTTACCCGAAGGCCTCGACGGGTTGCAACTCACCGAGGAAGGCGGGCGCGTCGCGGTGGATGCGAACGGCGCCACGTCCCTTGCGGGCGTTTTCGCAGGCGGCGACTGTGCCGGCCACGGCGCCACCGATCTGACCGTCCAGGCCGTGCAGGACGGCAAGCTTGCCGCGCATGCGATCGACCGCTTCCTTGCGAGTCAGTCCGCCAGGGCCGCCCAAGCCGCGTGATAGCTACACCGAATCCAGATAAAACGAAGGAGTCGCATCATGGCCGACTTGCGCTGCACGATTGCCGGCATTCAATCGCCTAATCCGTTCTGGCTCGCTTCCGCGCCGCCCACCGACAAAGCCTACAACGTCAATCGCGCCTTCGAGGCGGGTTGGGGCGGCGTGGTCTGGAAGACGCTCGGGCTCGACCCGCACGTGGTGAACGTAAGCTCGCGCTATGGCGCCACCACCTGGCGCGGCCAGCGCATGGCGGGTCTGAACAACATCGAGCTCATCACCGACCGGCCGCTCGACGTGAACCTGAAGGAAATCGCGCAGGTGAAGCGGGACTGGCCCGACCGGGCGCTCATCGTCTCGCTGATGGTCCCTTGCAACGAGCACGACTGGAAGTGGATTCTGCCTCAGGTGGAAGACACTGGCGCGGACGCCGTGGAGCTGAACTTCGGCTGTCCGCACGGCATGAGCGAGCGCGGCATGGGCGCGGCGGTGGGTCAGGTGCCCGAGTACATCGAAATGGTCACCCGCTGGGTGAAGGAAGGCACGCGCTTGCCTTGCCTCGTGAAACTCACACCGAACGTCACCGACATTCGTCACGGCGCGCGCGCGGCGATGAAGGGTGGTGCGGACGGCGTCTCGCTGATCAACACCATCAATTCGATCGTCGGTGTCGATCTCGACGTCATGGCGCCGCTGCCCACCGTGGACGGCAAGGGCACGCATGGCGGCTATTGCGGTCCTGCCGCGAAGCCCATTGCACTGCACATGGTCGCGGAGATTGCGCGCGACCCGCAAACGCAAGGCTTGCCCATCTCTGGCATCGGGGGCATTTCCGACTGGCGCGACGCCGCGGAATTCATCGTGCTGGGAGCGGGCAGCGTGCAGGTATGCACCGCGGCGATGCACTACGGTTTCCGGATCGTCAGCGACATGATCGACGGCCTTTCCAACTGGATGGACGACAAAGGGTACGCCAGCCTCGACGCGATTCGCGGCCGCGCCGTGCCGAACGTCACCGACTGGCAATACCTGAACCTCAACTACGACATCAAGGCGCGTATCGATCAGGACCGCTGCATCGAGTGCGGGCTCTGCCATATCGCCTGCGAAGACACCTCGCATCAGGCGATCACCGCCACGCGCGACGGCAAGCGCCACTTCGAGGTGGTCGATGCGAACTGCGTCGGGTGCAATCTATGCATGCATGTTTGCCCGGTCGATCAATGCATCACGATGGAGCGTGTCGATTCGGGCGAGCGCTACGAGAACTGGACCACGCACCCGAACAACCCGGCGCGTGTCGCCGACCCGAAAGCCGCCTGACATTTCGAAGCCGGATCGAGCCGGACCTACGACAAGCACGGAGAACCCACCTCATGAGCCAGCCCTTTGCAGTCGACGCCAATGCGCGCCGCGCCGAAAGCGAGCTATACAACGATGACCTCGCGCCCACCGGCGTTGCGCAGCGCACATGGCGCTGGTATCACTTCGCGGCACTATGGGTAGGCATGGTGATGAACATCGCCTCCTACATGCTCGCCGCCGGCCTCACCGAGCAGGGCATGGCGCCATGGCAGGCCGTGCTAACCGTGCTGCTCGGCAATCTGATCGTGCTCATGCCGATGCTGCTGATCGGTCATGCGGGTACGAAGTACGGCATTCCTTATGCGGTGCTCGTGCGAGCGTCGTTCGGCACCCAGGGCGCCAAGCTGCCAGCCATGCTGCGCGCCGTCGTGGCGTGCGGCTGGTACGGCATTCAATCATGGCTTGGCGGCAGCGCCATCTACACGCTCGTCAACATCCTCACGCACAACGCGCTGGTGGGCGACGCACTGCCGTGGCTCGGCATTTCGATCGGACAGGCTAGCTGCTTCCTCGTCTTCTGGGTGTTCCAGCTGTACTTCATCCTGCACGGCACCGATTCGATCCGCCGGCTCGAAAGCTGGTCCGCGCCCATCAAGGTGGTGATGTGCGCAGTGCTCGTGTGGTGGGCATGTTCGAAGGCAGGCGGCGTGGGCTCGATGCTGTCGCAACCGTCACAGTTCGCTGCCGGCGGCAAGAAGGCGGGCCTCTTCTGGGCGACGTTCTGGCCGAGCCTCACGGCCATGGTGGGTTTCTGGGCCACGCTCGCGCTCAACATTCCCGACTTCACGCGTTTCGCAAAAACGCAAAAAGACCAGTTCGTGGGCCAGGCCATCGGCCTGCCCATTCCGATGGCGTTGCTCTCGGTGGTCTCCGTGGTCGTGACCTCGGCAACGGTTGTGATTTACGGAAGGGCGATCTGGGACCCGATCGACCTCACGAGTCGCATGGAGGGCGTCGGTGTGGGCATCGCGCTCATCATCCTCACACTGGACACGATGTGCTGCAATCTCGCCGCGAATCTCGTCGGGCCAGCTTACGACTTCTCGAGCCTCTGGCCCAAGGGCATCTCGTACAAGACGGGCGGTCTCATCACCGCGGGTATCGCCATCGTGATGATGCCGTGGAAGATCCTTGCCACCACCCAGGGCTACATCTTCACGTGGCTCGTCGGTTATTCGGCGCTGCTTGGGCCTGTGGCCGGCATCCTGATGGTCGACTACTTTCTCGTTCGCAGCACCCGCCTCGACACGGCCCAGCTGTTCGAGGAAAACGGCGAATACGCCTACTCGAACGGCTGGAATCCGGCTGCCGTGATCGCGCTGATCGCAGGCGTGCTGCCGAACCTGCCGGGCTTTCTCAATGTCGCGTTCCCGAATGCGTTTGCCACCGTGCCCGATGCGTTCAAAAGCATTTACACCTATGCGTGGTTCGTGGGGCTCGCCATTGCGGCGCTCGTCTATGGCGTGATGATGAAGCTCGGCAAGAGCCGGCGCCCACGTGTTGCGAGCGCGTGAGCGTTTCAAGCGTGAATGTTCAACTGAAGGAGACTTGGCATCATGGCGATCCTGATTCGAGGCGGCACCGTCGTCAATGCAGACAAGAGCTGGCGTGCGGACGTGCTCTGCGAAAACGGCGTGATCCAGAGCGTTGGCGAGAACCTCGACGCGCCTGCTGGCGCGACCGTGGTCGACGCCGGTGGCCAATATGTGATGCCTGGCGGCATCGATCCGCACACGCATATGGAGCTGCCCTTCATGGGCACGACCGCCAGCGACGACTTCTACACGGGCACGGCGGCGGGGCTTGCGGGCGGCACGACATCGATCATCGACTTCGTCATCCCCAACCCGAAGCAACCGCTGATGGACGCCTTTCGCGAGTGGCGCGGCTGGGCAGAGAAAGCCGCTTCCGATTATGGCTTTCACGTGGCGGTGACGTGGTGGGATGAAAGCGTGTATCGGGACATGGGGCTCCTCGTGAACGAACATGGCGTATCGAGCTTCAAGCACTTCATGGCCTACAAGAACGCCATCATGGCCGACGACGAGATTCTCGTGAACAGCTTTGCGCGCTCACTCGAACTGGGCGCGCTGCCTACCGTGCATGCGGAAAACGGCGAGCTCGTATTCCAGTTGCAACGCCAGTTGCTTGCGCGCGGTTTCACGGGGCCCGAGGCGCATCCGCTTTCACGGCCACCCGAAGTCGAAGGCGAGGCAGCGAATCGCGCCATCCGCATCGCGCAGGTGCTCGGCGTGCCGGTGTACATCGTGCATGTCTCGGCGAAAGACGCGCTCGAGGCGATCGCGCGCGCACGCGGCGAAGGGCAGCGCGTATTCGGCGAAGTGCTCGCGGGGCATCTCGTGATCGATGAGTCGGTCTATCGCGACCCGGACTGGACGCGCGCCGCCGCCCACGTGATGAGTCCGCCGTTCCGTACCCAGGAGCATCGCGACGCGCTCTGGCGCGGGCTTCAGGGCGGCCTGCTGCACACCACCGCAACCGACCACTGCGTGTTCTGCGCTTCGCAGAAAGCCATGGGCCGCCATGATTTCACGAGAATTCCGAATGGTTGCGGCGGCGTGGAAGATCGCATGGCGGTGTTGTGGGATCAAGGTGTGAACACCGGCCGGCTCACGCCGAACGAATTTGTGCGCGTCACTTCCACCAATGCGGCGCAAATCTTCAACCTGTACCCGCGCAAGGGCACGGTGGCCGTGGGTGCCGACGCCGATCTCGTCGTCTGGGATCCCGAGGCCACGCGCGCGATATCGGTCAAGACGCATCATCAGAACGTGGACTTCAACGTGTTCGAAGGGATGACGGTTCGCGGCGTGCCGACATACACCGTCTCACAAGGCGAACTCGTGTGGGCGGACGGCGACCTGCGCGCGCGGCGCGGAGCCGGGCGTTATCTGAAGCGGCCCGCGAATCCCGGCTATCTGCAGGCCTCGCGCCTCGCGAAGAGCCTGAAGCAGACGCAGCCGGTGCATCGCGAGGGTGACGCACCACAATAAACACGGCAACGCGTGGAGGCATTGCAGGGGATATCGGGGGCTCGACGCGACAGGATTCGCGTTGCGCCCCGGTAGTCCGAGTGCAAACCGGTCGGCGCTTTTTATCTGCGTCGGAGTTCGCCATCGAGCGATCAGATACAAGAACAGCGCGAGCCGGGGGGCGGTCATGGTTGAATGAGTAATCCGTATCTCGCGGTTAGTGTTTCCCGCGTTCCGCGATCCATGCGCTATCCGGTCGCTGTTCCAGTCAGCGATTCACAGGCCTGCCAGAGGCGTCTTGCATCGGTTCCGTTTCTTGCCTGACTGGCGACGTTCGCTGGTCCCACGTCTCGACCACGTGTTTCGAACAATCCGAGCGGACCATAGTAGCCGCCGTCGACGACATCGGCCGCGGTTGCGGCATAGAGCGTGGAAAGCGCGCCGGTCTGGTCACTGTTGAACAAGATATCGATCAGTCCGCCTAGCGCAGAGCGGACGATCGGGCTTGCGGCAAAATGGTCGGCACGGAACAGATTCGTATTGGCGACGCCGGGATGCGCGGCAACGGACATCACGCGCGATCGTGCGGCGCGCAACCGGCGATCGAGTTCGAACGCGAACATGAGGTTGGCGAGCTTCGACTGTCGATAGGCGGTCATCGGACGGTAACGACGGGTTGCCTGAAGGTCGTCGAAGTCGAGCCGCCCGGTCTTGTGTGCGATAGAGGCAACCGTGACCACGCGCGGCCGCTCGGCAGACGCTCCTGCCGCCATCTCGAGCGCAGGCAACAGCAGGCGCGTCAGGGCGAAATGCCCGAGTACATTGGTGCCGAACTGCAATTCGAAGCCGTCGACCGTTTCGAGGCGTCGGCGGGGCGCCATGACGCCCGCATTGTTGATGAGGATGTCGAGCGGCCGGCATTGCGCGAGTTCGCGATCGCAAAAGGCGCGCACCGAAGCAAGGCTTGCGAGATCCAGTCGTTGAAGCCGCAATCGGGCGGCGGGCAGTTCCCTCTGCAGACGGGACAGGGCATCGGCGCCGCGCTGTTCGTCACGGCAGGCGAGTACGACTTCCGCGCCTGTGCGAGCCAGTATTGCAGCGACGTGATAGCCGATGCCGCTGTTGGCCCCCGTGATGATGGCGCGTCTGCCGTGCTGAGGCGTGATGTCGTCGATGCTCCATTGTTTGTTCTGGTTCATTGGCGATTGTCGAGGGAAGGCCGTTAGCCGGAGAGAATGCTGATTAGCATACCCGTTGCACGCGCGCCGCATGTGCTGGACATTCTCGGGTTTCGCACGGATCGGGCGGCTTCCTGAGTCGGGCGCGCAGCGCGCGCATGCAATGCGTGTGAAACGCAAGGCGGCCGTCCTGACCCGTTACATCAGCCGAAGCACGATTCTCTGAAGGAGGGGGGCAGGTCGCGTCGAGCGTCGACCACGAGATGAACGAAAACGGTCTCGTCGCGGACCTGATAAATGATCCGGTTCTTGCCGGAAAGGCCTTGCCGGAAACCGTCCTCGAAGAAGCCCTCAAGCTCGGCAGGCGCATGACTGCTAGCGGGGAACTGGCCAATGTGCGTGATCGTTTCCTGCAGTTGCGTCGATGTCTGACGCCACATTTCCCATCCGAATGTGCGGACAACATAGCTTCTGAGTTCGTCAATGCCGATCCGCGCCGTCGGGAGGATGCGGTATTTCAGCAGCGGTGCCGCCATCAGCGGAGCTTTTCCTGACGATCGAGATCGTTGAGTTCCGCAAAGAACTCGTCGCCATCGACGTGATCCCCGCGCTCGATGTGCTTCTGGCCGATAGCCAGGATTTTCAGGAGCGCGAGGGTCTGCTGCGTCGATTCGTAGCTTCGCACATCCTGGACGACGAGCTTCGCTTCACCGTTCTGCGTGATGATGAGCGGCACTCCCGAATCAGTCAGGTCCTTGACGATTCGCGCCGCTTCGCTTTTGAGGTAGCTGATTGGCTTCACATGATCGGCGAGATGCATCAAGCGCTCCGGTGAGGTTCACATAGGACCAAATTTAAACCATTAACGGTCCGGCGGCGATCTGCGGTGCGTCCATGTGCAGCTAGATTTGACATAATGTAATTTATCAACATTTTGACTTGTAGCGGCTAGATGATAATGTCCGCTTTTAGCCGCATAGAAATGTCCGCTTTTGATGCCGTCGTATGCTAGCCAGCTGCCGTTTTTCCGGCGCTGGGGACCTCGATGGCTGTGACAGAACGGATA
>NZ_VZQN01000056.1:0-35032 GCF_014397645.1 Paraburkholderia sp. 31.1 | reverse complement strand
GGAAGCACGCCAAGCATCACTGGCGCCGCTTCGTCACTTGGACCAAGGAAACCATCGATGCCGAGGTCAAAAAACTGCTCGACGGATTCGGCTCAGATTTTCAAATCAGATTTTCGTGAACACTTAATGAAACGTTTGCTGATACGCGGCACGTTTTTTGGCTGAATAATATGAAACATGCTTTCAGATTGATTCGCACGACGGGGCAAGTTTGCTCCGAGTGGCCATCCCCTTCAACGAAAATAGGCCGGTCAACCTGAATGGTCGACCGGCCCTCATTTGCAGTCATTCGTATCCTGGCGTCAACGCCCGCGACGCTTATTTGGCGAACAGCGACGACATATCGGCGAACGCCTTGAACTCGAGCGCATTACCCGACGGATCGAGGAAGAACATCGTCGCCTGCTCGCCGACCTCGCCCTCGAAGCGCACATGCGGCTCGATGATGAATTCGATGCCGGCCTTCTGCAGTTTGTCCGCGGCGGCCTGCCATTGCTCCATCGACAGCACCGCGCCGAAGTGGCGCACCGGCACCGCGTCGCCATCCACTGCGCTGGTATGACGGTGACCGACTTCGTCCGGCGCCAGATGCGCGACGATCTGATGACCGTAGAAATTGAAATCGACCCATGCGTCCGAACTGCGCCCTTCCGGGCAGCCGAGCAATTCGCCGTAGAACTCGCGCGCGGCGGCGAGGCTATGAACAGGAAACGCCAGGTGGAACGGCGGCAAAGCGGTTTCGGCAACGCTCATGATAGGAGACTCGCTGGGGTGGATGTGAGGATGAATTACGCTTGGCACGACTGGTAACCGGTTCAGTTGAAGCAAAGTTTAATCATGAATAAAAATGTTGAGAAACGATATATATTTGACCTGACCATCACCAAAATCGATTGATCGATCATGCTCAGCGAGTTGAAAACCTTCATCGCCGTCAGCCAGTACGGCACGTTCTCCGGCGCGGGCGCGCGCATCGGGCTCACGCAATCGGCCGTCAGCGCGCAGATGCAGCGGCTCGAACAGGAACTCGGCTTTCAGCTGTTCGACCGCACCGGCCGCTCTGCGACGCTCAACGAGGCGGGCCGCGAAACGCTCGCGCTCGCCGAGGAAATGATGACGCTCTATGCGCGGCTCTCCGAGCGCAGCGGCGGCGCCGCCGAAAGCGGCATGCTGCGGGTCGGCGCGATCGCGTCCGCGCAGGTGTCGCTGCTCGCCGACGCGCTCGCGCGCTTTCGCGACGACCGTCCCGGCTGGCGGATTCGCGTGGTGCCGGGCGTGTCGCTGGGGCTGCTCGGCCAGGTCGACTCGGGCGAGCTCGATCTGGCCGTCATCATCAAACCGCCGTTCGCGCTGCCGTCGGAACTCGAATGGCGCACGCTCGTCGCCGAACCGTTCGTGCTGCTCGCGCCGAAACAGCTTGCGCGCGGCGGCCGCTCGTGGCGCGAACTACTGCGCAGCGAGCCGTTCATCCGCTACGACCGCGCGTCGTTCGGCGGACGGCTCGTCGACCGTTTTCTGCGGCGCGCGCGCCTTGGCGTGCGCGATGCGGTCGAGCTCGACGAATTGCAGGCGATCGTGCAACTGGTCGCGCGCGGCATGGGTGTCGCGCTGATTCCGAATACGGCCGGGCTCGGCAAATGGCCAGCGAGCGTCGTCGCACTCGAACTCGGCGATGCGAGCTTCGAGCGCGAGATCGGGCTCGTGCTGCGGCCGCGGCATAGCCGGCCGGTGGTCGCCGATGCGTTGGCGGAGTGTATTGCGAGCGCGGCGCACGGTTGAGCGCTTTGCACGCCGCATTCGATGCGAGTTCGCTTCGGGTTCGCATCGAGTGTGCTGCCATACGTACGCGCAACTGTATCTGTGAGTCGCGCGCGACGGCGCGCAGAATCGTTGCTTCATTCATCCGGCTGTGTGGCGCGTTGCATTGCATTGTCGAACACGCGCTCCGCCCTTGCATTTGCCCGCCATGATCGCCAGCCCTCTGCTCACCGCCGATGTCCTGATCGCCTACAGCGCCTATTTCGTCGGCACCGCGAGCCCTGGGCCGAGCAATCTCGCGATCATGTCGCTCGCGATGAGCGCGGGCCGACGCGCGGCACTGGTGTTCGCGCTCGGCGTGGTGTCGGGCTCGTTCTCATGGGCGCTGCTCGCGTCGCTCGGCTTGTCGGCGGTGCTCGCCGCCTACTCGGAATGCCTCGTCGCGATCCGGATCGCGGGCGGCTTGTATCTGCTGTGGCTCGGCTTCAAGTCCGCACGCTCGGCGTGGAGCGCCGGCAAGCCGGCCGCGAGCGCGGCGCGCGTCGACGAACCGCTCGGGCGACTCTATCTGCGTGGCCTTTTGCTGCATCTCACGAATCCGAAAGCGGTGCTGGTGTGGCTGTCGATCGTGTCGCTCGCGATGTCGCCGGTACGCGGCACCGCGCACGTGACGCCGGTCGTGCTGGGCTGCATGGTGATCGGCGCGACGGTATTCAGCAGCTACGCGGTGCTGTTTTCGACGGCGTCCGCACGCCGCGTCTATACGGCGATCCGGCGCTGGCTCGACGGCTCGCTCGCGGTGATGTTCGGCATTGCGGGGGTCAAATTGTTGACGTCGAAGAGTTGAGGTGGGTCGGGCGCGTCTGGGTCGCCCGAAGCCGCGCTCTGCGATACTGGCGGTTCGGCTCCATCAACGATGGCTGCTAGCGCACCCACCCACGCAACGATGAACGGCAACGACCACGACGCACCTTCTTCCAACCAACGCTCGCCGCTGCGAAAGCGGCTCTATCTCACGAGCGCGGCGATCCTGGTCGTTAGCCTGATCGCCGCGGTGCTCATCTACGTGAGCGTGCCGCCGCCCGATAGCGCGGTCGCGATGTACGGCATGATCGATCCGCGCTATCAGATCGAGCTACAGCAAATCGGCGGCAACGCGGCGGTACTGATGGCGCAGTTGCATCAATGGTTCGATAGCTTGTGGCACGGTGTCAGGCTCGCTTATACGGTCGCGGCGCTGGGCGCCGCGCTCGCGGCTGGCTGCATTTTCATCGGCCATTTTTTCGCGGACGATTGAGTCGCGAGGCGCTCGCATCGAGGCGCTCTCGTACCAAGACCGGGTCACCGCCTGCGTTGTTCTTCTAGATATCGAAGTACAGATAAAACTCCCATGGATGCGGACGCAATTTGATGGTGTCGATCTCGCGGCTGCGCTTGTAGTCGATCCAGGTCTGGATCACGTCGTCGGTAAAGACATCGCCTTTGCGCAGGAACGTGTTATCGGTTTCGAGCGCGGCCAGCGCCGCGTCGAGGGAGCCCGGCACCTGCCGTATATTGCGCGCTTCTTCGGGCGGCAGATCGTAGATGTTGCGGTCGAGCGGCTCGCCGGGATCGGTCTTGTTTTCAATGCCGTCGAGGCCGGCCATCAGCATCGCGGCGAAAGCAAGATATGCATTGGCCGACGGGTCCGGACAGCGAAATTCGACGCGCCGCGCGTTCGCCGAATCCGAATACATCGGAATGCGCGCCGCGGCCGAACGGTTGCGCTGCGACATCGCCAGATTGACGGGCGCCTCATATCCCGGTACCAGGCGTTTGTATGAATTCGTCGTCGGCGCGCAGAAGGCCATCAGCGCGGGTGCGTGCTGGAGCAATCCGCCGATGTACCAGCGGCACAGGTCCGAAGTCAGCGCCCAGCCGCCCGCGTCGTAAAAGAGGTTCTGTTCGTCTTTCCACAGGCTCTGGTGACAATGCATGCCGCTCGCATTGTCGGCGAACAGCGGCTTCGGCATGAAGGTTGCGACCTTGCCGTGCCGACGCGCGACGTTCTTGCAGACGTACTTGTAGATCATCACGTTGTCGGCCATGCGGGTCAGCGTCGTAAAGCGCATGTCGATCTCGTTCTGTCCCGCGGTCGCAACTTCGTGGTGATGCACTTCGATCTGTACGCCCGCCTGCTGGAGCGTCAGCGCGATTTCCGAGCGGATTTCCTGCAGCGTGTCATGAGGCGGCACCGGGAAATAGCCCTCCTTGTAGCGCTGCTTGTAGCCGAGGTTGCCACCGCCGTATGCGCCTTCGTCGCGACCGGTGGTCCAGTCGCCCTCGCCCGACTCGACGTAGTAGTAGCCGCAGTGCTGATCCTGGCCGAAGCGGATGGAGTCGAAGATGAAGAATTCGAGCTCCGGCCCGAAATAACACGTCGTCGCGATGCCCGTCTGGCGCAGATAGTTCTCCGCCTTTTTCGCCACGTAGCGCGGATCGCGCGAATACGGCTGCCGCAGCACGGGATCGACGACGTCGCAAATGATCGACAGCGTCGGCGTGCCGCAAGCCGGGTCGACGAAGGCCGTCGCCGGGTCAGGCCGCAGCAGCATGTCGGACTCGTGGATCTCCTGAAAGCCGCGGATCGATGAACCATCGAAACCGATGCCGGCGCTGAACAGGTCGTCGTGAACCTCGGGAAGCGTGATCGAAAAATGCTGCCAGAGTCCGGGCAAGTCGGTGAATTTCAGATCGACGATCTGAATATCGCGCGCTTGCAGCAGGCCGATCACATCGCTTGCGCTTTGCGGTCGCGTGACGCGATAGCTGCCCGCTTCGACGGACGCCGCAAACGGCGATCCGGTGGTTCCTTGCGTACTGGCCATGAACTTTGCCCTCTTCCGCCCCATTACCGCCCGTGTACTTATAGTCCAACGTTAGTACGTCCACGCGCGAAAGCAAGGCGGCAGTGCGTGGACCTAGCGGTCTTGCTCCAGTGCCTTCAAATGAGCCTCGCCGGCATCTCTGGCAGCGGCGGATGTCGCATACGTCTCGTCCGAAACGAGCGAGCGTTTGACCTCACGGGCCGCGAAGTCGACCAGCGTGATTACCCAGACATGCTCGCCACTCTGCTCGGCCGTTTGCACGAAAGCGCGCACGTCGCCCTTGTCCTCTGATTTCATCGTGACCTCCTTGTGGAAAAGTCGCGCGGAAAAAGGGGAGCGCGACAATAAAGCCGTTCGCGAGCCGCGGTGCTTTCCTCACGGAGCGCGTAGCTTGATCTTAGGCAATGGAATCGGTCCAATGACAGTTTTCTCGCTTCCGATGCCGAGCACAGCCGATGGGTGCGGCGGTGAAAGCGGCTTGCCCGCAATCATCTAAAGCCCTCGTCGAGACCTTGTCGGGAGGCGCGGTTGCGCCGGTCGAGTAACGCGGACGGGCGTTCGACTGGGCGAGCCGTCTCCCCCCAGGGACCTCAGCCGCGGAAATCGAGCTCATTCAGCTTGCGGCGTGGAACGGCGTTGGCCAGTCCGTCTTGCGAACGAGATGAGCGCCGCCCGAGGTAATTCTTCCACTGAAAGCGCCCACAGCGAATACGCAACGCTGCGCTGGAACAACAAGCCGACAGCAGCCCGAAGCTGCCCCTTGCCCAGCGCGTACACCGAGTCGGTCACGGCGACGGCACCGTGCATCAGAATGCTGGCATGCCGGTAGCATCCCATCATGCAGTCATTGCAGGGTTGCCGTTGATCGGGCAGGCGGTCGAGGTCGAAGACGGAGCCCATCGGCTCAGGCCACGCCTCGCAACGCCAAACATCGAGGATCCAGTCGATATAAAAGTACTTGCTGCCACCGATGCATGGAACCAGTTGCCGTTCGCCGCGCACGAAACGCGCGACCTCGGCCAGCGCAGCGCTCGGGTCCATGACACGGAAATGCTTCTTGAGGCGCGCGACTGCGCTCAACGCTTCGAGTAGTTCGGCTTACGCCATCCCACAAGGCGACGGGAGGATCGGCGAACGAAGATCCGCCGGCAGGACAGAACCGACGCATGAATGTCCGCGCGAAAGCATGGGCAACGGCTGCAAATGGCCCGGATTTTGCCGTCGCCCGGTCAGACAGGTTTCAGCTCTTTCTGGAGGTTTTCGGCACAAATAGCGTGGGTGTGTGCAGAACCTTCTCGCTTCCGCACTTTGGGCAAGCCGGATGAGCGTTTTCATGTTCAGCAAGATGCTCGGCATGTTCGAACATCTCACCGCACTTCTCACACCTGTACCGGTAAGTCGGCATGGCATTCCTCCAACGAGAATCCCGCACGTCGGGCTGACCAGATACGTCTACGACGTCGGCAATAACCATTCTAGTGCAGGAAAGTGCGAGAAACGCCTGCGTGCACCTCGCGCGCAGCGCTCATCGTATGGGGCGAATGTCAGTTTGCCCGTCGCCTACCAGCCGAAATACCTGCACGGCATCTTCCAATGTGGACGCCTGTTCTTGCATGCTGGCTGCCGCGGCTGCCACCTGCTCCACCAGGGCAACGTTCTGCTGGGTCATCTCGTCCATCTGCCCGATCGCGCGGTTGACTTCGCCGATGCCGGTACTTTGCTCGTTGCTCGCGTGGGTAATCTCACCCATCAAAGTGACCACACTATCGACAGCCGTGACGATTTCGGTCATGTCCCGGCCAGCCTGGTCGACCAGTTCGCCGCCTGCATTGACGTTGCCGACCGAGTCGGTGATCAGCGCCTTGATTTCCTTGGCGGCCGTGGCGCTGCGTTGGGCCAGGCTGCGCACCTCGGCGGCGACGACCGCAAAGCCGCGTCCCTGGTCGCCGGCGCGTGCTGCCTCGACGGCCGCGTTCAAAGCCAGGATATTGGTCTGAAAGGCAATTGAGTCGATCATGCTAATGATGTCGACGATCTTGTGTGAACTGCCGCGGATCAACGACATGGTGGTCACCACATGCCCCACCACGGTGCCGCCTTTGACCGCGAGATCGGAGGCCGAGGCGATGTGTTGGTTGGCGTGCGAAGCGCGTTCGGCATTGGCGCGGACCATCGCCGTCAATTGTTCCATCGTCGACGCGGTTTCCTCGAGCGAGCCAGCCTGCGCCTCGGTGCGGGACGAAAGCTCCGCGTTGCCGGCCGCAATTTCGCGCGCGCCCAGCGCGATCATATCGGAGGCACGTCGGACGTTGCCGACTACCGAGGCCAAACCGACACTGATGCCGTTCATCGCCTGCATCAACTGGCCCAGTTCGTCGCGCCGGCTGACATGAACTTGCGCGGTCAAATCGCCGGCCGCGAGTTTTTCGGCGGCGGCCTTCGCTTCGAGCAGTTGCATGCCGAGACCGCGCCGGGTCGTCACGAAGACCAGCGCGCTGACCGGCAGCGCGCCGAGTAGCCCGAAGCCGATCACCCCGGTTTGCAGGAAAGCGGGCAACGCCGCTCCCGGGCTCGCTCGGTCGGGGGGGATCACGGCCTCCAGCAGCCGACCATAGCCCAGCAGAAGTACGGTATTGGCGGCCAGCGTAAGCAGCGCGAGTCTGGCTCCGATCGACAGGTTCCACACCTCACTGACGTCGAGGCCGACATACAGCGCGCCGATTATCTCGCCAGAACTGTCCCGGATCGGCTCGTACCGTGTCATGTATTGCTTGCCGAATAGCGTCGCGTAACCGGTGTAGGGTCGCCCGCCGCGCAGCATCCGATAGCCGGGATGCGAGCGGTCGAGTACCGTGCCCACGGCCCGCTCGCCGGTTTGCCTTTTGACCGAAGTGGCGACGCGCACGAAGTCGTCGCCAATTGCGACGAATAAGGTGCCCGTCGCGCGAGTTTTGCCGGTGAAGTGGTCCACTTCGCCGTAGTTGAGGTTCAGCAGGGTGTTCCCGTTCAGCAGCCCGGGGGTCATGACACCGAGGATGTCGACACTGCTTGATTCGTCGCGTGAAAATGGAGCTGGAAAATACCCGGCGAGCGTTCGCGCGTGACGGCGCACCTGGGCCTTGAGCGGCAGCAGAGAGTACATGAAGTGAACCCCGTCGACTAAGTCAGCGAGCCGAATAAATCGGCCGTTTTATTCTGAATTCATTAGACAGAATATTGCATGAGATGGCAATAGAGTGTGCTCGCTAATCTCGCCTCACTGAAAGGCGGCGCCAGGGCGAACCTCAAGAATATCGACATGCGCCGTGGCGCTCCGCGCGGGTCATAGATGTTTGAACACGCCAGCAGCCTTCCGACGAAGAGCGCCACGACACCGCTGAGAAGCGTCGCGAGAACTATTTCGCGCCGCCATTCGGGGCGCCCGTCTTGCTGAAACCAGATCCACCAAAGCACGGCAATCATTACCAGGCCTTTAAAGGTGTAGAGGTCGGCGATGGCTTGTATCGATTGGGTCGCGAAATGACCGAAGTGTATGCTGGACAGATATGTTTCGATGGTCGAATCGAAGCCGTTCATGTTCTTGTAATCGATATCTGCCAGTCGAAGCGGAAGGTCAGAATAATTGAGGCAAGCGACAACAAATGAGGCGCAGACAACGTTTGCTAGCAATTTGCCCGTCCGAGGCGGTGTTCGCGGCATGCGCCGCCTCAGTGCGAAGCCAGGGCGGCCCGTTATGGCGCCCCCTTAACCCGCTCATGCGGATTCTCCACTCCTGCCATGCTCAGCGCCTCATGCAGCGTGCCGAAAATACAGCGCTCCTCGACGATCGGCGTGATTCCATGCCGATCCATATCCGAGCGCAAATAGCGATTCACCCGCGCAAAGACCACCTCGATCCCATTGCGCTTGAGCGCCGAGCACAACTCGCCCACCGAGCGCGCCGCCGAATAATCGACATCCGTAATCGCGCTCGCATCGACGACGAACCAGCGCACGGCGTTCGGTGCGTGATCGATCAGGCGGCGCGTATCGTCGACGAAAAAATGATCGTTCGCGTAGAACAGATCGGCGCCGAAACGATACACGATCAACCCCGGCGCGGTCTCCACGCCGGGCACCGCCGGCACCGGTACCCACATGCCGTCGCCGTTGGGCGCGAGCATCATCGTGTGCGGGCGGTAGCTGTGCCGCACGTGACGCAGCAACGACAACGCGACGGCGACCAGAATGCCGTGCTCGACGCCGATCAGCACGACCGCCGCCGCCGTGAACAAAGCCAGCGCGAATTCGCCGGGACTTTCGCGGCGAATCGAAAAGAGCGACTGCAGATTGACCAGGCCGACCGCGATCGTAAACACGATGCTCGCGAGAATGCAGTGCGGCAGATACTGCAGATAGCGGCTGAAAAACAGCAGCACCGCCACCACGACCGCCGCGAACACGAGCTGCGCGAACTGGCTGCGCGTGCCGGCGCGATCGGCCATCGCGGTCTGCGTCAGGCTGCCGTTGACGACGAACGCGCCGGAAAACGCCGCCGCCGCGTTGGCGGCCGCGATGCCGAGCAGGTCTGCGTTGGTATCGACCGGCTCGTGATAGCGGTCGGCGAACACCCGGCTCGCCGCGGCGCTTTGCGCGACGATCATCACGAAGCACGACGCCGCGACCGGCATGAGATCGAGCATCTGCTGCCACGTCACCGACGCAATCCGCAGCGGCGGCAATCCGCCCTCCACCGGTCCGAGGATGGAGATGCCGTGCGCGGCGAATCCGAACACATCGCTCGCGGCAATGCCCGCGACGACCGCGACCAACGGCACCGGCAGGCGCGGCCAGAAACGCTGACAGACGAGAATCGCGGTCACCACGAGCAGCGAGATCGCCAGTGTCGGCCGATTGATCTGCGCGGCGTCGCTCACGACGAGCAGCAGTTGTTTCACGCTGCTCGCCGCATGTCCGGGCACGCCGAGCATGTCGCCGAGCATCGCGATGCCGACTTGCACGCCGACGCCCGCAAGAAAGCCGACCAGCACCGTACGCGACAGGAAATCGGCGAGAAAGCCGAGCTTGAAGATGCGCGCGACGAACAGCAACGCGGCCGTCAGCAACGCGACCATCGCCGCGAGCGCCGCATACTCGGCGCTCGACGCGGGCGCCATCGTCGAAAGACGACTCGCGAAGATCGTCGCGGTGGCCGAATCGGCGGCGACGACCAGATGCCGCGAAGCACCGAAGAACGCGAACGCGACGAGCGGCAGGAACACCGTGTAGAGCCCGGTGACGGCCGGCATGCCGGCAATGCGCGCATAGCCGAGGACCTGAGGAATATCCATCGACGCAAGCTGCACACCGGCCAGCGCGTCGCGCGCCGCCGCAATCCGGCTCAAAGGAAGAACGCCCTTCAGCACGCTGGCACGCGCCGCCATTTTTTGCAGAGAATCTTGCATACGCGATGCTGACCTAAAACGAAAGTAATCGCGCATCGTGCCGCGAACCGGCGCGCCAAGGCAAGACTTATGGAAGGGAGAACGGGCTATTGACGAAAACGAAAACGAGAAAGCAAACCGAAAGAACGCAAACGATTGCTCCTTTCAAGCGCACAACGAACTAACGGACGTTAATCGCAAAGCGAAAATCTCCACGGCGCAGCCGCGGAAAAAACGCGCGAAGAAGACCTACCGTTTGAATTGCCCTGTCTGCGGGTCCACATGGCGCGCGAAACCGAACAGCGCAGCAATGCAGATCGGACAGGCGATCAGAAAGATGACCAGCATCACACTCACCCCGTAACAACTTGTTACCGGGAAGTGTAAAGAAATTTGAAGTAAGTTTAATGAGGGAAAACCGCAAAGCACTATTGCGCAGGATTACGGGAGCCTTAAAGAGATCGTCGATACGCAAGTGAAAACGCGAATAGGCCGCCACGGCGCGCGTGCGCGCGCCAGGCATCACACCGCCACGATTAGGCAAACCTTTCTACCGCTTTGCGCCGCGCGTATTTTTCTTCGGCATCGGCGCTGGCCCGACCGATTCGCGCATCGTCACGCTGAGCGGAAACTCGCGCAAGATCTCCCAGGTGGTGCCGTAACACTGGTTGATGAGCCAGCGCACCGCGTTTTGCGTAAGTTCCCCGGTTGGAATATGCACCGACGTGAGCCCGGGCGCCGCGTAGGCGGCCGAGTAGTCGTCGTCGTAGCTGATCACGGAGATGTCGTGCGGCACCGAAATGCCCGCCTGGTGAAAGCGCGCGAGCACGCTGACCGCCATCGTGTCGTTCGCGCAGAACAGGCCGGTCACGCGCCGCTGCGTCTCGAGCAGCTTCTGCGCGGCCGCGTAGCCGCCTTCGGGCGAAAAGTCGGATTCGATCAGCGTGACGTCGTCGCGCGCAATGCCGGCTCGCGCGAGTTCGGCGAAAAAGCCGTCGATCCGCATCACGTTGTCCGACGCGGTAGCGGGCCCGGAAATCACCGCGACGTCGCGATGCCCGTGATCGAGCAGCGTGCGCGCCGCGAGTTCGCCGCCGCGCCGATGATCCGCGCTGAACGACGCCTCGGGCAACTGCTCGAACGCGCGATTCAGGAACACCATCTTCGGATGCATGCCATGCAGCATGATCAGGTCTTCGTCGTGCAGATCGTGGCTGATCACGACCACGCCATCGCAATCGCGGCCGATCAAAAAACGCACTGCCTCGATCGCCTGCTCGCGCGGCGACACCTCGCCGCAACCGGTCGCGACCACGACATGGCGCCCCACCGCGCGCAGCTCGGTGTCGGTCTGCTTCAGGATCGTGCCGTAGTAGGAACCGAAAAAAGTCGGCACGAAGATGCCGATGATGCCGAGCTGCTGCGTCGCCATCGCCCGGCCGATCGACGACGGGCGGAAATTCAGCGCCTCGATCGCCGCCTTCACGCGCGCCGCGGCATCGGCGGAAATCGGTCCCTTGCCGGAAATGGCTCGTGAGGCGGTCGACATGCCCACGCCGGCCAGTTCCGCGACGTCCTTGAGTGTTGCCACGCGGTTCTCCATCAAGCCTGTCTCGACGAGCCGCTTCGCGCGTGACGCGCCGCGGCGTTATAAGCGCGCGCCGCTCGCTTCGTCGAATAGCGAGACATGCGCGGCGTCGAACGAGAACGCCACGGTGTTACCCTCCGCAATCGGCGCTTTGGTCTGATCGATCGACGCGATCTGTTCGCCATGATAGTCGAGCCAAATCACGCGGTGGTTGCCCATCGGCTCCATCAGCGAAACTTTCGCGCGCTCGCTGGCGCCTTCCGTGATATGCACGTCTTCGGCGCGCACGCCGAGCACGCAGCGCACGCCCTGCGAGGGCGCCCCCTTGAACGCGTACGCCGAGACGTCGATCCGCACCTGCGCAGCGCAAAAGTGAAGCGCGCCGTCGCGCGTCTCGAGCGTGCCCCTCAGCAGATTCATCGCCGGCGAGCCGAGGAAGGTCGCCACGAACAGATTGTTCGGCCGCGCATAGACCTCGGCCGGCGTGCCGAACTGCTGGATCACGCCGCCGCGCATCACGGCCATGCGCGTCGCGAGCGTCATCGCCTCGACCTGGTCGTGCGTCACGTAGATCATCGTCGCGCCCAGGCTGTGATGCAGCTGCTTCAGTTCGCGGCGCAGTTCGGTGCGCAGCTTCGCGTCGAGGTTCGACAGCGGCTCGTCGAACAGGAACACGTCGGCCTCGCGCACGATCGCGCGGCCGATCGCGACGCGCTGCCGCTGTCCGCCCGACAACTGCGACGGCTTGCGCTTGAGCAGCGGCCCCAGTTGCAGCATCTCCGACGCGCGGGCGACGCGCCGCGCGATTTCCGCCTTCGGCGTGCCGTTGATGCGCAGCGCGAACGACAGGTTGCGCTCGACGCTCATGGTCGGATACAGCGCGTACGACTGGAACACCAGCGCGATGCGGCGATCCTTCGGATCGGCCCACGTCATGTCTTCGCCGGCGATCTCGATGCTGCCGTCGCTGACGTCGATCAATCCCGCGATGCTGTGCAACAGCGTGGACTTGCCGCAACCCGACGGCCCCAGCAGCACGACGAACTCGCCGGCGAGCACGTCGAGATCGAGGTTCTCGATCACCGTGTTCGAACCGAGGCGAATCGTCAGATTGCGGACCGCCACATTGGCGGGATGCGTGAGCGCCGCGGCGTCGGAGTCAACGTCAGCGCTTGCACCCGGCACGCCGGCCGCATCGATCGTATTAGCCATGTTTGCCATGCCCTACCCTTTGACGGCGCCCGACGCAATGCCGCGCACGAACCAGCGGCCCGAAATGAAATAAACCGCGAGCGGCACCAGCGACGTCAGGATCGTCGCCGCCATATTGACGTTGTAGAGCCGCTCGCCGGTCGTCGTGTTGATGATGTTGTTCAACTGCACCGTCATCGGCAGATTCTTCGTGCCAGCGAACACAAGGCCCAGAATGAAGTCGTTCCAGATGTTCGTGACCTGCATGATCAGCGCGACGACGATGATCGGCGTCGACATCGGCAGCATCAGTTGAAAGAAGATGCGCCAGAAGCTGCCGCCGTCGATGCGCGCGGCCTTGAACAGCTCCTGCGGAATCGACGCGTAGTAGTTGCGGAACAGCAGCGTCATCACCGGCATGCCGAACATCGTATGGATCAGCACGATGCCCGGCAGCGAGCTGAACAGATGCACGCTCGCGAGCACGCGCACGAGCGGATAGATCATTACCTGCACTGGAATGAACGCGCCGACGAGCAGCACGCCGAACAGCAGACCCGCGCCGCGCGGCCGCCAGAACGACAGCGCGTAGCCGTTCACCGCGCCGACCATGATCGACAGCACCGTGCTAGGCACGACGATACGCACCGAGTTCCAGAAGCCGACGCGAATGCCGTTGCAATCGAGCCCGGTGCAGGCCGACTGCCATGCGGCGCTCCACGCGTCGAGCGTGAAATGCATCGGCAAGCCGAGCAGATTGCCGAGGCGGATCTCGCTCATCGGTTTGACCGACGTGACCAGCATCACGTAGAGCGGCAGCAGAAAGAACACCGCCGCGGTGAGCAGAAACGCGTAGATGCCGAGCCGCGCCGGCGAGAACGCCGAGCGGCGGGGCCGCGTGCGCGCGCGATGCGGCATGCCGCCTTTGAGCGTGGAATCGAGCGTGTTCATCCTCTCTCCCCGCGCAGCGCCGCACGGCTGCGTGCATAGAAGAACGGCGCGAGCACCGCCAGCACCGTCGCCAGCAGCACGATCGATGCAGCCGACGCAAGGCCGATGTTCGCGCGCCCGAACAGATAGTCCATGATGAATTTGGCCGGCACTTCGCTCGCGGTGCCGGGGCCGCCCTGCGTCATCGCGACGACCGCGTCGTACAGCTTCACGACCATCACGAACAGCAGCACGAACGCGGTCGAGATCGACGGTCCGAGCATCGGCACCACGATGCTCGCGTACACGCGCCAGCGAGGAATGCCGTCGATGCGCGCGGCTTTCCACAACTCTTCGTCGATGCCGCGCAGGCCCGCGAGCAACAGCGCCATCACGAGGCCCGAAGCCTGCCACACGGTCGCGATCACGATCGTGTAGATGACCCAGTCCTGATCGACGATCCAGTCGAAGCGCGCATGCGCGAAGCCGAGATTGCGCAGCACCTGCTGCGCACCGAGCGCGGGATTCAGGATCCATTGCCACACGAGCCCGGTCGCGACGAACGACATCGCGTACGGATACAGAAACACCGTGCGCAACGCGCCTTCCGCGACCACGCGCTGATCGATAAAAATCGCCAGCAGCAAGCCGATCACCATGCACGCGATGATGAAACACGCGCCATAGATCACGATGTTCTGCAGCGACGTCAACCAGCGGTCGTTGTGAAAGAGCCGCACGTACTGCGTGAAGCCCACGAAGTCGTGCGACGGAAACGTGTGCGAATTGCTGAGCGACACGCGCGCGGTCCAGACCATCGTGCCCAGGTACGTGAACACGACGGTCAGGAGCATCGGCAGCAAGGCCAGCCAGACCGCGATCGAAAACCGCCGGTTCAGCGGCTTGTTTCGCGGTTTGGGGTGCGACTTGCCCTGTGGTTTCGAACCCTCGGCTGGCAGCTTGAGCGCGTGCACGGCGAGGCCTAGCCCTTCAACGCGCTGGCGAACGCTTTCTGCGCGTCGTCGACGGACTCGTTCTTGTTCCAGAAGTTCGTCACGACGTCAGTCAGCGCACCCTGCATATCGGGCGACAGCAGCATTTCCGGATTCGGCAACTGGCGCGACTTGTCCTTCATGATCGCGATGCCCTCCTTGGCGCAGACGTCGAGGCTGCTTTCGTCGACGTCAGACCGGATCGGAATCGAGCCCTTCTTCGCGCTGAACGCGACCTGCGCGGACGGCGAGGTCATCACCGTGGCGAGCAGATTCTGCGCCTTGATCGCCGACGCGCTGTCGGTCTTCGGGAACACGAAGACGTCGCCCGCGACCAGATACGGCGAACGCGGACCGAAGCCCGGGAAGCAGCCGAAGTCCTTGCCCGCCGTTTGATTCGCCGCGACGAACTCGCCCTTCGCCCAGTCGCCCATGATCTGAACGCCGGCCTTGCCCGAAGTCACGAGCGCGGTCGCGTCGTTCCAGTTGCGGCCAGGCGAGCCCGGATCGACGAAATCGTGCAGCCGCTTGAACGACACGAGCACCTTCTTGAACGCATCGGAGTTCACCGCGTTCTGATCGTGATCGCGATAGACCTTCATATACAGGTCCGGGCCGCCCACATCGGCGAGCACCGCGTCGAACGTGATCTTCTCCTGCCACGGCTGGCCGCCGAACGCGAGCGGAATCACGCCCGCGCTCTTCAGCTTGCCGAGATCGGCGATGAATTCGTCGTAGCTTTTGGGCTCGCTCGCGATGCCCGCTTTCTGGAACACCGGCTTCGAGTAGAAGAACCACGCGGGCATATGAATGTCGACCGGCGCCGCGTAGAAATGGCCCTTCACGCGGATACTGTCGAGAATCGACTGCGGGAAAATGCCGTTCCAGTTTTCTTTCGCGGCGACGTCGTCGACGTTATTCAGGAGTCCCTGGTCGATCAGATCGTGAAACTGCTTCGACGTATTGAACTGGGCGGCGGTGGGTGGATCGCCGCCGACGATCCGGTTGATCGCGGTGGCGCGCGCCTGATCTCCGCCGGCGACTGCGTTGTCGACCCATTGGCCACCGGCCTTGTCGTACGCGACGGCAAACTGCCGAATCGCGGCCGACTCGCCGCCCGAGGTCCACCAGTGAATCACGTTAGCCTTGAGCGGTTCCGCATGCGCGACGACGCCATACAGCGCCAGTGCCGCAACTACGCCTCGCAAGACCATTCTGTTGCTGTTCATTCCGTCTCCTCCAGGCTAAGTGCCCGTGTGTCAAGTCGAAATACCAATCAGCTCCACCCGGTTTTATATCGTTGCTGCGTCGTTTTAATTGTGTTTATTGCGCTTGCGCGTTGCGATCTTCGAGGAATTTCGACACCAGCTCCGCGCTGCGCTTGACCGTACGCTTCTGCGTTTGGTAGTCGACGTGCACGATGCCGAAGCGCCGCTCATAGCCGAAAGCCCACTCGAAGTTGTCCATCAGCGACCACAGGAAATAGCCGCGCACGTCGACGCCCGCCTTGATCGCCTGATCGACCGCGGCAAGATGGCGCTTCAGGAACGAGATGCGCTGCGTGTCCTCGACGCGGCCGTCGATCACCTTGTCGTCCGATGCCATGCCGTTCTCGGTGATGTAGATCGGCGGCAGATTGGCATAGGTATCCCTGAAACCGGTCAACAGATCGCGAAGACCGTCAGGGTAAACCTCCCAGCCCATCTGCGTGCGCTCGACACCCTCGAGCGGCACCTCCTTGAAACCGTGCCCACCATCGCTCGCCACGTTGGTGCGGAAATAATAGTTGATGCCGAGAAAATCGAGCGGCGTATTGATCGTCTGCATGTCGCCTTCGAGCACGAGTGGCTCGCTGGCCGGCCACAACTCGAACAGGTCTTGCGGATACTCGCCCTTGAACAGCGGATCGAGAATCCACGCGTTGTGCTGAACTTCGAACAGCTCGGCCGCGCGACGGTCGGCGGCGCTGTCGCTATTCGGCGTGCTGCGCCCGACATTCGCGACGATGCCCTTGTGCGAGCGCGGATCGTTCGCGCGCAGCACCGGAATCGCGAGACCGTGCGCGAGCAGCAGATGATGCATGGCCTGCGCGGCGAAGCGCAGGTTCGAGAGTCCCGGCGCGTGATGGCCGTTGCCGTAGCCGAGGTACGCCGAACACCACGGCTCGTTGAGCGTCGCCCACGCATCGACGAGGCCGTGCAGCTCGCGGCTCATCAGAGCCGCGTAATCGACGAAACGGTACGCGGTCTCGCGATTGAGCCAGCCGCCGCGATCCTCGAGATGCTGAGGCAGATCCCAGTGATAAAGCGTGACGAAAGTCGTGATGTTCTTCTCTTTGAGCCGTCCGAGCAGGCGCTTGTAGAAGTCGAGCCCCTTGCGGTTCGGCGTGCCGTTTTCGTCCATCACACGCGGCCATGCGGTCGACAGCCGGTACGCTTCGAGGCCGAGGCCCGCGAGCAGGTCGACGTCCTGTTCCCAGCGATGATAGTGATCGCACGCGACAGCGCCGGTGTCGCCGGCCAACACCTTACCCGGTGTGGCCGAGAACGTGTCCCAGATCGACGGCAGGCGGCCGTCTTCGTTGACCGCGCCTTCGATCTGATACGACGCGGTGGCCGCGCCGAGCAGGAAATCCTGGCGCCACAGCGACGAATCGGCGGGCGGTGTGAATGGATCGGAATGCGGGTCGCCGTGAGCGGTTGGACGGGCGGCGTCGATGACTGCGGATGCGTCGTTTACCACGGATTCTCTCCTGCCAATGAGGTCGTTGAACCGGGTGTGGTGGAACTCGAGGCGCTGGCGTTCGAACTTGCTGTGAACGCTTAAGTGGAAGCGCTTCCACACTGTCCAGCGAACGATAGCAGCGGGGAAATCGGCGCAGCAATCCGGGTTTGTCTGGAGGGGTTTCTGGCATGCGTGCGAGGGTGATGCGGCGCGCATCGAGGTTGTTCGACTGCAACGGATAGTTGCGGCTTCCGACGAAAATCCCTGGCAGCCGTGCAACGCAAAGTCTCGGATCGCCGACAATCGGCTTATCCACTGAAGCATGGAAGACGATTGCGATGAGCGAATTCAATCTGTCGGAACTCTACCGCGGCTATATCGCCTGCCTGAACACGCAGGACTGGTCAAAGCTGCGAGACTTCGTTGGCGAAGACGTGAAGTACAACGGCCAACGAATCGGTTTGTCGGGCTATCGCGAGATGCTGGAAAGAGACTTCCGCGACATTCCCGACCTGCGCTTCGAGATTCAGATGCTGGTTTGCGAGCCGCCACATATCGCAAGCCGATTGCATTTTGACTGCACACCCATCGGCATGTTACTTGGGCTTCCCGTGCAAGGAAAACGGGTGGAGTTTTCCGAGAACGTCTTCTACGAGTTTGGTGACGGCAAGATCCGGCAAGTCTGGTCGGTCATCGATAAAGCCGCGATCGAGAGTCAGTTGTAGCGGCTCAGGGACACGCCGCGCTCACACGTTTCTCTTCGGCATCAGCGCACCGCGTTCTCGGGTCCATCGGTGTCGACCAGTCGCGCCGCGCGCTCGCCCGCATTTCACTTCGATTCTTTTTTTATCGGGCGAATGCGCTCGTCTATGGCTTGTCGTCCTCGCTATCGGGGTCGATGTCGGGATCGAGCGGCGGCTCATCCGGGTCCTGCGATGGACCGAGGTCGGGCAGATCCGTCTGCACGACGTCGGACTGATCCGGGCGGATCGGGTTTTCGTCCTTGTTCGGTGTGGTTGCCATGGCCGGTCCTCCTTAGGTCGTTGCCATGCTGAAGACGCAGCAAGTTCCGCTCCCGATCCAGACGCGGCCATGCCCTGTCCGGTCACAAATCGAAGCCCATTTGCGCACGGCCAAGCTCGGTGAGATCGTCAGGCGTCGCGCGGCCGACGAAATCGACTTCGAAATGATCGGCCGGAAAATCCGGCGGGCTCCTGCCTTCGAGAAAGCCCGGCAGTTGCCGCTTCAGATACGCATCGTTCTTCGCGCAGCCCGGCAGCGAAGCGATATACATCACGTTGCTATAGCCGTTGCCGCGATGCGCGTCCTCGACCGCGTGAATGACGTCGCTATGCCAGAACACGGTGTCGCCCGCCTGCATCAGCGGAATCGACGACAGCGCATGAAACAGCGGCGCGTGATAGTCGGACTTGATCGACAGCGCGCGCCCCGGCAGCGCTCCGCACAGATCGTCTTCGGCGACATCATCCTGAAGCGCGCGCAACAGGATGTAGACCATCGAGTTCGCCATTGGCACCAACTGCAGCGTGCCGTCGCCGGGACCCTGCGGCGTCAGCGCGGTCCAGCCTTGAAACGTGCGGAACATCGAGCAGACGGCCGGCGATGCGATCTCCTCGACTTCGGTTCGCCACGCGGCGTCGAACGGATCGTAGTCGCGCCAGTGGCCCGAGAACACATGGCGATAGACCTTGCGGAAGTTCGGCTCGATCCAGCGCTCCACCGAACCGCCGTCGCAATGCGCCGACAACCCGAGCGATTCCGATCCGGGCGGCCGACGGCGCAGGCGGTCCGCATACACCGGCACATGGTTCGGATCGAAATGCACGCGCCCTTCGCTTTCGGTGCGCCACAGCCGGTTCAGGAACACGCGGGCCTGCGTGAGCTCGGTCGATTGCCGCGCGAGCACCTGCGGTTTCGACCAGTACACACCGTCGATTTGCGGCTTGCTCGAGGCGAGCTGCCCAAAGTACTTGTCTTCCGCGCGATTCTGCAGCTTTGCGTCGAGGTCGTTGCGCTCGACGTAGTCGGCGATGTCCTGATCCCATTGCTCGACGAGCGACCGGTCGAACACCTTGCGGATCACACAGGCGCCGCGCGCTTTGACGAGTGCGATCTGCTCGTCGGTGACCCGGTTCGCCACGATGTCGGCGAACTGGATTTCCGGAATGACCGGCTCGCCGCACTCACGCAGCGTCGCGATTCGCTCCGCCTCCTTCGTCATCGCCGCTTCGACGTCGGCGAACACGTCGCGGTAGTTCGGCAGCATCGCGCGCAGTTCGCGCTTCGCTTGACGGATGGCTGCCGGCAGGTCGTCGATTTGCAAGGCCATGGCATCGTCTCCATGTGGTTTCCGATGCTTGAAGCGTACGCGAACGATCGCCGCCTGCGTGATACTATCCGGTCAAAGATTTGACGATTTCAGACATGAAAGCCGCTTTTGAACATGTGGATTTTGGCCGGGACTGTTCGGTCAGGGTTTACCACCGCCGGCTGCCCCGCATCCCTTTCGAATGGCACCACCATCCCGAGTACGAGCTGACGCTGACGATGAACAGTCAGGGCAAGCGGTACATCGGAGACTCCGTCGCGACCTACGGCACGGACGATCTGGTGCTGGTGCCGCCGAATCTGCCGCACACTTGGGCCTCGAACCGTTCGATCGACGCGGCGCACCCGCAGGTCGCGATCGTCGTATGGTTCGACGGCGCGTGGGTGCGGCGACTCGCCGATGTCTGCCCCGAATACAACGGACTTTGCGACCTGTTGCGCAGAGCGGCCTGCGGCCTCACGTTCGAAGACGGTGCCGGCACACGCATGCGCGAACACCTCGACCGCCTGCTGTCCGACAAACCGCGCCAACGCTTGCAGGCGGCGCTCGATGTACTGGATCTGCTGTCGGCGCTCCCCGCCACGCCGCTCGCGTCCCCAAGCGCATTCGACGCGCGAACCGGCACGCCGACTGGCCACGAATCCGATCAGATCAATCGCGTGCTCGCGTTGATCGAAACACAGTTCGCGCATCCGCTTCGGCTTTCCGCGCTGGCCAAGGCGTCGGGGCTTTCCGAGCGCTCGTTGACGCGGCATTTCACGCAGCATCTTGGCGAGAGCGTCGGGCGCTACGTGACGCGCGTACGAATCGGCCACGCATGCCGGATGTTGACCGATACGCAAGCGCCGATTTCCGTCATTGCGACGCGCTCCGGATTCGCGAACGTCGCGAATTTCAACCGGCAATTCAAAGCCGCCAAGGACATGACACCGGTTGAATTCAGGCAGCAGTTCGCGGGCGCGCGGCGGGCGGAGCAACAGATGTCGCCAATGCTCACCGAGCGCTCGCCTTCTCTGCAGAGCGTTCGCAACAAAGGAGACGGCAAGCGGATGTCTCGGCCCGCGCGTGCAGGCCGGCAGTCCGAATGACCGGACTACTCGGCGAGCAATCCCTGCAGGCGCCAGACATTTTTTGCACGTCAGGGGGAGTACTTGCAGCAAGGGTGGGGCCAGGGATTTTATGGCGCAGACTATGCGCTGGCGGCGAAATTTCAACGCGACGGCAACGCGCGGCTGGTCGACTGCAACACCCCACTCTGGAGGCACTCCATGAACGAACAAGCGATACGTGAAGCCTTGAACGCACACTGGCGAGCGTCGGCGGACGGCGATCTCGACGCCGAACACGCTATCTACGCCGACGATGCGATCTGCGACTATCCCCAATCAGGCGAGCGAATTCATGGACGAACCAATTTGCAGGCTCTGCGCGGCCATCATCCCGGCAAGCCATCGGGTTTCGCGATCAGGCGAATTCAAGGCGAGGGCAGTCTGTGGATCACCGAGTACACGATCAACTATCAGGGGCGCATCGCTTACACGGTCAGCGTGATGGAGTTCCGCGAAGGCAAGGTCGTCCACGAGACGCAGTATTTTGCTGATCCGTTCGAGGCCCCGGATTGGCGGAGTCAATGGGTTGAGCGGACCGCGTGAAAAAACGCGCCGCGGCCGTGTAGGACCAAGGTCCGATTGATGGCAAACGCGCGCATGCGACTATGCTTCGAGGGGGCTGAAGCCCGAACTTGACGAGGTTCGCTATGCGGCAGGCCAAGATCGTTATCGTCGGCGCGGGGCTGGTCGGGGGATCGGCAGCCCTGTTCGTGGCGTTGGCCATTCCGAGCGCGAAAGTCGTCATCATCGATGTCGCGCGGGTGCGCGCTGAGGGACAGGTTCTCGATCTCGCCCACGCCGCGGCATTCTGGGGGCACAGCCGTTTTCGCGCAGGGGACTACGAAGACGCGCGTGACGCCGACATCGTCGTGATCACGGCCGGCGCCGGCGTCAAACCCGGCGAGACTCGCCTGCACCTTGCCAGAACCAATGCGGACATCGCGACCGAAATCGTCGGGCGGATCGCGCCGCTCGCGCCCGACGCCATCTATCTGATCGCGACCAACCCATGCGACGTGCTGACCGGCGCCGTTTACGACCAATTGCGTTGCGAGCGCGAGCGCGTCATCAGCACGGGAACCTCGCTCGATACCGGGCGGCTGCGCTCCCTGCTGTCCGAGCGGCTCGGCGTGGTGGCCTCCGCGATTCACGCCTATGTGCTCGGCGAGCACGGCGAATCGGCCGTGATCCAGTGGTCCGCCGCAACGGTCTGCGGCATGCCCCTCGAAACCTTCCTGACGCGGAACGGCAAGGAGCTGGGCCCCGCCAGCAGGGATCTGATCCTGCGCTCCGTCCACGAGGCGGCGAAGCTCATCAAGGAAGGCAAAGGCGCCACCCATTACGGCATCGCCAGCGCGATAGGAAGGATCTGCGAGGCCATCGTGCACGACACCGATCTGATTCTCACGGTTGGCATCGTCCAGCCCGAAGTGGAAGGCGTACCGGACGTGTGCGTGTCGCTGCCAATGGTCGTCAATGGCGCGGGCGCGCGGTTGATCGCCTATCCGGAACTCGACCCTATCGAGCGCGAGACCTTGCTAGGTAGCGCGCGCATCGTCAAGGACGCGACGGAAAGCGTGCTCCACGAGCGGTGACGCGTTCCCGCGCACTCCGAAAAAACCCAACCACGCCGGCACGAGGTCCATCATGGCTCCTACACCTGCCAAGGTTTCACGGCCCACCAGCTCGCCTCCCGCCACGCCGAAGCCCTCGGTCGGACTGCCGGCCGGCGTCTGGAAATATCTGGTACCGATCGCGGTCGGCGTCGCGCTGTGGTTTCTGCCCGCGCCCGCCGGCCTCCAGCCGAAGGCGTGGCATATGTTCGCCGTGTTCGTCGCGACCATTGCCGGCATCATGACCGCCCCGCTGCCGATGTCGGTGGTTGCCATCATCGGCTCGACCATTGGCGTACTCGTCGGCGTTCTGTCGTTTGCCGACGTCACCAAATCCACCGGCACCGACCTCGTATGGCTCGTGATGCTCGCGTTTTTCATTTCACGCGGCGTGATCAAGACCGGCCTTGGCCGCCGGATCGCGCTTCTGTTCATGCGATTGCTGGGAAAGCGAACGACGGGGCTCGGCTACGGGCTCGTGTTGACCGAACTCGTGATCTCCCCCGCGATGCCGAGCATCACCGCGCGCGCGGGCGGCGTGATGTTGCCGATCACGCGAGCCATTTCCGAAGTGCTGGGCAGTCACGCCGACGATCCGGAATCACGCGTGAAGGTGGGACGCTACCTGATTCTCTGCGCCTTCCACGCGAACATCATCACGGCGGGCATGTTCATCACGGCAATGGCGGGCAATCCGCTGGCGGTCAGGCTGGCCGCGGACCAGGGCGTGTCGATCAGCTGGCTCGACTGGGCGGTGGCGGCGTCGATCCCCGGTCTGCTGTGCCTCGCCGTGATTCCGATCGCCATGCTGTGGATCGCCCCGCCGCAGGTCAGACGCACCCCCGATGCCACCGACCTCGCGCAACGAGAGCTCACGACGATGGGGCCCATCTCGGTCAAAGAAATCATCATGGCGTGCATCTTCGTCGGCTTGCTGGTGCTGTGGGTGTTCGGCGACGATCTCGGCGTCGGCGCGACGCTCGCGGCGGCGATCGGCGTTTCGTTGCTGTTCATCAGCGGCGTGCTGACCTGGCAGGACGCGCTGAACGAGAAGTCCGCCTGGGACACGATGATCTGGATCGGCCTGCTCATCATGCTGGCCTCCAAGCTCAACGAATATGGCATGGTGAGCTGGTTCGGCAAGGAATTCGGCGCGCATCTCGCGGGCTTTCCGATGCTGGCGGTCTATATGCTGGTGGCGGCGATCTACGTTTACATTCACTACTTTTTCGCCAGCGCCACCGCGCATATCAGCGCGCTGTTTCCGCTCTCCATGGCACTGATGGTCGCCGCCGGCATCCCGCCCTTCGTCGCCGCAGTCTCGCTCGGGATTCTGAGCAATGTGAACGGCTGCCTGACGCAATATGGCATCGGCTCCGGTCCCGTCATGTTCGGCGCGGGCTACGTGACCCAGGGCGAATGGTGGAAGGCGGGATTTTTGATGAGCCTGTTTTACATGGTGGCCTGGCTGGTCGTTGGGCCGCTTTGGTGGAAGGTGCTGGGGCACGTATGAGACAACGCGACTTTCGCCGCGCGGCTCGTACGGCCCGCGCACACGTGATCCTGCTCCGCTTCCCGCTTCGTCAATCGCGAGCGGTCATGACCCGCGCAACTTCCCCGCTCGTCATCGATCGCCGCCGATCACCGCGACGCCGTCCGCAGCCCTGACGCCCGCGCCGGCCCTCCAATGCAACGCTTCAGTTGCCCGTGCCGCTCGTCTCGAAGGTTCCCCGATCATAAGCTTCGCAATAAGCCTTCCAGTCTGCCGCGACCTGCGCCTCACACTGCGTCGCAAGATCGATCAACGGCAGTTGCCAATCGCGCCGACTGCCAAACGCGATCAGATCGTCCGCGATCGCCGACTTCTGCCGCCCTCCGCTGCGCAGATGCGCCCACGCGCTCAACTCGGCCATGCTGTTGATCACTGCCTCGAGCCGCGGCAGCTTGCCGTCCCAGTCGGCAAGCGCGACGCGATCTTCCGATGGCTGCAAACTCCGCAGCACATAGGAGCGCTGGTTGAATTCCACCGCGTGCAAAAAGGCCTGCGAGACCGCCTGATTGCGCCGCTGCACTTCGACGACACGCTGTGCCTCGGTCTGCCACTTCGGCTGCGTCGCCGTCACGTGCGCACTCACCGATGACGGCAGCGCCTCTTTCAAATCGATCAGGTAGTTGCCATCGGGCGAGCCCTTGCCCTCGACCAGAATCACATAGCGATCGACACCGAGGCTGCCCGTCCCCGCAATGCGGCGCGCGACATCGAGCGTGCGGTAGAACTCGGGATTCGGCTCCGTCACCGCGAACTGCTGCATGAACTGCGCGACCGCGGCACGCCGTTCATCGCTGACGGGCAGCGCTTTCTTGCCGTCGACCTTCAGCATGCGCGTTTTGCCCTTGAGCACCGTGCGACGGTCCAGATGCGCGGCGCGCGTGCGGCTCACGAGCGCGACGAACAGATCGCGCACCATGCCGGTCGCGGTCTCCGCTTCGATCCAGCGCGACTTGCCGTACGCGAGCGCGGCGCCGTAGGCATCGAGCGCGGTGTGGCACAGCGCGAGCGCTTCAGCGCGGCTCAGCTTCAGGTTGGCCGCGCCGACCAGCACGCTCGTCAACAGACGCACGAGCTCGTACGGAACCGGCGCGAGACAGGCTTCGTCGAAGTCGTTGTTGTCGAAGTAGACGAGGCGATTGTCGCCCTTGTAGCTGCCGAAATTTTCGAGGTGCATGTCGCCGCAGATCCACACGTGCGGCGCGTCGTCGAGTACGTTCGCGCGCGGCAGACGCGCATAGAACAGATGGCAGGTGCCGCGCAGAAATACGAACGGCGAGCCGCGCATGGCTTTGTATTTCATCGCGAGTCGTTCGGGGTCCCGCCCGGCGTTGAAGTTGGCGATGATCTTTGCGATATCGGACATAGCGGGTTCCGTTGAATGGGCAAGCTCGACGTGAGCTCCATGCCTGCTGCTGTGACCTCGGGGCGTGCCGCGAATTCAATGCGCGTTCAACCGGGATGCAGTGAGGTGGCTGTCGTTGCTTGTCGCGGCAGTGGCGATCGGCGGGCTGCTTGCCTACGGGTATCGCCAGTGGGCGTGCTCGACAGGCTCGAACTTCGAGTTCTATGCATCGTTGTTGGCGTTCAACGCGACCGCGCTCCTGTTGCTGACGAACGCGCTATGTTGGTTCGAATACATGTCCAACGTCATCAATGTGTCGCATCCATTGTGCTTACGATCTGCTGGACTCACCCCTGCCCACCGAACCTGCGCCGATACGCCCCCGGACTCGTCAACGCGATCCGGCGAAAATGCCGCCGCAACGACTCCTCCGACCCGAACCCCGCCAGCTCGGCGACGCGCGCCATCGGCAGCGGCGTCGCGGCTTCGAGCAACTCACGCGCAAGCGCGACGCGCTCCCTGACGAGCCATTCATAAGGCGCCATGCCGGTCGCGTCGCGGAACTGCCGTTGCAGCGTGCGCGGGCTCATCGCCGCGCGCCCGGCGAGCGAGCGCAGCGTATGCGGCTCGGCCGCATGGCTGCGCACCCAGTCCATCAGCTTCGCGATACGTCCGCTTTCGTCGGGCGGCATCGGGCGCGGCACGAACTGCGCCTGGCCACCCTCGCGATGCGGCGGCACCACGAGCCGTTGCGCGACGCGATTCGCGACCGCGCCGCCATGATCGCGCCGCACCAGATGCAGCAGCATGTCGAGCCCGGCCGCCGATCCCGCCGACGTGATCACCTGCCCTTCATCGACATATAGCGCGTCGGGCTGCACACGCAGTTGCGGATAGCGCTGCTGCAACTTGTCCGCGTAGCGCCAGTGGGTCGTCACGGTCTTGCCGTCGAGCACGCCGGCCGCCGCGAGCACGAACACGCCCGAGCAGATCGAGCAGAGCCGCGCGCCGCGCTCGTAAGCCGCGCGAAGCTTGCGCAGCAGCGCGGCCGGCGGCACCTCGTCGGCATCGCGCCAACCCGGAATCACGATCGTGTCGGCGCTCGCGAGCAGCTTCAGCGTGTAGGGCGCGGCCAGCGTGATGCCGCCCGCCGCGCGGATCGGACCGGGCTCGCTCGCGCAGACCGCGAAGCGATACCACGGCACGCCGAGCTCGGGACGCTCGAGCGCGAACAGTTCGGTCACGCAGCCGAATTCGAAGGTGCAGAGCCGGTCGTAGGCCAGCGCGACGACGAGATGATTGTGCATGGCGCAATGTTACCGAAGATTGACGATCACGCCACTTACCGGGCGACCCGCCGCTCGTCACAATCGACCGTGCCTGAAAAGCGCGCGTCCCACCACCTAATCAACTCACCCCTGCTGCCATGACTCACGACAACCTCACCACCGTCCCGAACGCCGTCACCGCGATCCCCGCCGCCGACAGCGCCGCCGCGCTCGCGCACTTCCAGGCGTCGCTGCGCTTCGAAACCGATTGCACCGACGTCCACGCCGCGCTCGCGAGCGGCGCGCCCGGCTTCGTGCTGCTCGACGTGCGCAGTCCCGCGCTGTTCGCGCAGGGCCACGTGCCGGGCGCGCTGAATCTGCCGCACGGCAAGATCGTCACGTCGAAGCTCGCGGCTTATGCGCCGGACACGCTGTTCGTCACCTACTGCGCGGGCCCGCACTGCAACGGCGCGGCGCGCGGCGCACTGCGGCTCGCCCAGCTGGGGCGGCCCGTCAAGCTGATGGCGGGCGGCGTCACCGGCTGGCTGGACGAAGGCTTCCCGCTGAGCCGCGAGGACGCCGATCCGCCGTCCGATCCACGCTCCGATGCATAGCGTGACTCGCAATCCGACACGCGTTCCAGCGCGGCATCCGCCGCCGTCGGCGCGCCCGTTTTGCCCCCTGTTCGCAAATCGCAAATAAGTTAAACAAAAGTTCGAAAAGTGCCGATAAGATGTCCAGCCGGACTCCTCCCGGCGGACCCAATATGCAGAGTTCATATAATTTCTGGCTCGTCGCGATTTCGTTCGCGGTCGCGACCCTCGCGTCGTACACCGCGCTCGATCTGACGGGCCGCATCTTCCTGCTCGGCTCGACGCGCCGTCGGCATGCATGGCGGCTCGGCGGCGCGTTCGCGCTCGGTGTCGGCATCTGGTCGATGCACTTCGTCGCGATGCTCGCGTTCTCGCTGCCTATCCCGCTCGGGTATGACCTGGCGACGACCGCCTGCTCGCTGGCCCTCGCGATCGGCGCTTCGTATCTGGCGCTCTCGCTGACGACCCAGCAGCGCCTCACGCCGGTCCGGCTGCTAATGGGCGGCGTGGCGATGGGGATCGCTATCGCCGGCATGCATTACACCGGGATGGCGGCGATGCGCATGGCGCCCGCGATCCACTACCAGCCGGCATGGTTCGCGGCCTCGATCGCGATCGCGATCGGCGCGTCGAGCGCCGCGCTGTGGATGGCGCGCGCGCTCAGCAACGAAGACGAGCGCCATATCGCGCGCAAACGTCTCGCCGCGGCGCTGGTGATGGGCGTCGCGATCAGCGGCATGCACTACACCGGCATGGCCGCCGCCGACTTCGCGCCGGGCGCGATCTGTGGCGCGGCCAACGACATGAATGCGCAATGGCTCGCCACCTCGGTGGTCCTGCTCACGTTCGCGGTGCTGATCGTCACGCTGATGCTATCGCGCTTCGACGTGCGCACCACCTTCCTGCTCGGCGCGGTGTCGCGGCTGAACGGCCAGATCGTGCGGCTCGCGACGCTCGACGCGCTGACGGGCCTGCCGAACCGCGCGACGCTGACCGAGCGGATCGAACGCGCGATCAGCGGCGCGCGTCGCCAGCGTACGTCATTCGCGGTGCTGTTCATGGATCTCGACGGCTTCAAGACGATCAACGATTCGCTCGGTCACTCGGCTGGCGACGCGGTGCTGTCCGCATTCGCGCAACGCCTGCAGCAATGCGTGCGTTCGAGCGACACCGTCGCGCGGCTCGGCGGCGACGAGTTCGTCGTGCTCACGGAACATCTTACGTGCGGCGACGACGCGGCCGCGCTCGCCGACGGCGTGCTTCACCGGATGCGCCAAGGCACGTGGAGCGACGAACAACCGCTGCAGGTGATGCCGAGCATCGGCATTGCGCTCTATCCGCGCGATGGCGACAGCGTCGAGACGCTGCTCCAGCACGCGGACGCCGCGATGTACGAAGCGAAGCGCGCCGGCCGCGGCACCTACCGCTTCTTCGAGCGCAGCATGAACGAGGCCGCCACGCGCACGCTGCGGATCCAGCAAGTGCTGCACGACGCCTTCGCGAATGATCGTTTCTCGCTGCTGTTCCAGCCGAAGTTCGAGCGCGGCGGCGACGCGCTCGCGGGCGCCGAGGCGCTGATCCGCCTGCACGATCCGGAGATGGGCGCGCTGATGCCGGCCGAGTTCATCCCGGTCGCCGAGCGCTCCGGGCAGATCGTGCAGATCGGCTACTGGGTCGTGCGCGAAACCTGCCGGCGCATTCGCGGCTGGATCGAACAGGGCCTGCCGGCGATGAAGGTGGCGATCAACCTGTCGCCGCGTCAGCTGTTGCAACCGGAGCTCGTCGAGACGATCCTCGACATCGTCAGGAGCGAGGGCGTCGCGTGCGAGCAGATCATGTTCGAGATCACCGAGACCGTAGCGATGCAGGATGCCGCGCGCACCGTCGAAGTAATCCGCGCGTTTCAGGCGAGCGGCTTCGACATCTCGATCGACGACTTCGGCACCGGCTATTCGAGCCTCGCGTATCTGCAGCGCTTCCAGGTGAAGCAGCTGAAGATCGATCGCTTCTTCATCAACGGTCTCGACGCGAACGGCGCCGCGGGCAGCGCAATCGTGTCGGCGATCATCGCGCTCGCGCACTCGCTCGAAATGGACGTGGTCGCCGAGGGCGTCGAAACCCAATCGCAACTCGACAAGCTGTGCTCGATGATGTGCGACGAAGTGCAGGGCTACCTGCTCGGCAAGCCGATCAACGCCGACGACTTCGGCGCAATGCTCCGCGGCAGAACGATGGCCGCAAGCGGCGTCTCTATCTGAGCAGCGTCTCGCCCAACGCCGCGAGCCGTTCGGTCAACGCCTCGCTCGCACGCGTCATCGGCAAACGCAATTCGTTGCGCACCCATCCCCTCGCCGCGAGCAGCGCCTTCACCGGCGCGGGATTCGGTTCCGCGAACGCGAGTTGGATCTGCGGCACGAGCGCGTGAAAAATGCGTCGTCCTTCGTCGAGCTTCCCCTGCGTCAACGCGCGATAAAGCGCGACGAAACGCTCGGGCCGCCAATGCGCCGACGCCGCGATCGCCCCGCTTCCACCCGCGCACACCGTCGAGAAGAGCTCGAGGTCGTTGCCCGCGAGCACTTGCAGACGGCCGTCGCGAATCAGCGCGAGCGTCGTGTCGAGCGAACCGGCGCAATCCTTGATCGCCTGAATTCGCGGATGCACGCTCGCGTCCGCGAGCGCGCTGAAATGCGCGACGATGCCGTCCTGCGAGGGCCGACGAACCCTCGCGAAGGAAAACGCTTGACTTCTACGCGCCGGAAACTAATATACGCACCGCGTACATCGACGCGTTTTGCTGCCTTACTCCCGCCGACCCCACTTTTGCGACAGGTGCCCTCATGAGCGTTCCGCAACAAGCCTTCCTACGCGATGCGATGCGTCGCCTGAACATGACGCGCGATACGTTCGCTAACCGCATCGGCGTGTCGCGCCGGGCGCTGGATACGTGGCTGCTGCCGGACGACTCGCAGGAATCGCGGGCGATGCCGGAAATCGTCGAGCGTTTCGTGTCGGAGATCGTCGCGAACACGGAGCCGGGCGAAGGATATACGCAAAGCGTAGACTCGCAATCGCTCGCAAGCCAGATTCTGTTCGAGGGCAAGCCGCAGCTGCTGTCGGTCGATCAGTTTTCGCGCGACTCGGTCGAGGCGCTCTTTCGCGTCGCCGACATCATGCAGCCGATCGCCCGGCGCCGCAAAATCTCGCGCGTGCTCGAAGGCGCGGTGCTCGGCAATCTGTTCTTCGAGGCGAGCACGCGTACCCGCGTGAGCTTCGGCGCGGCGTTCTGCCGGCTCGGCGGCTCGGTGTGCGACACGACCGGCTTCACGTTTTCGTCGATGGCGAAGGGAGAATCGATCTACGACACGAGCCGGGTGATGAGCGGCTATGTCGACGCGCTGGTGATCCGCCACCCGGAGCAAGGCTCGGTGGCCGAATTCGCGCGCGCGACCAACGTGCCGGTAATCAACGGCGGCGACGGTCCCGGCGAGCATCCGAGCCAGGCGCTGCTCGATCTCTACACGATCCAGCGCGAGTTTTCGCGGCTCGGCAAGATCGTCGACGGCGCGCACATCGCGCTGGTCGGCGACCTCAAGTACGGACGTACCGTGCATTCGCTCGTGAAGCTGCTGGCGCTCTATCGCGGCATCAAGTTCACGCTGATTTCGCCGCCGATGCTCGAATTGCCGGGCTATATCATCGAGCAGATTTCGCGCAACGCTCACGTGATCGAACAGACGCACGACCTGCGCACTGGCTTGCGCGGCGCCGACGTCGTATACGCGACGCGCATCCAGAAGGAGCGCTTCACCGACGAATCGTTCGAAGGCTACACGCCCGACTTCCAGATCAACCAGGCGCTCGTCGATAGCGTGTGCGGCGCCGAAACACTGATCATGCACCCGCTGCCGCGCGACAGCCGGCCCGACGCGAACGATTTGAGCACCGACCTCAATCACGATTCGCGGCTCGCGATTTTCCGGCAGACCGACAACGGCATTCCGGTGCGGATGGCGATTTTCGCGGTGCTGCTCGGTGTCGACAAACAGGTCCAGCATTCGATGCGCGATGCCGCGTGGCGCCCGCCGGTCTACCTGGGACCTGACGACGCGGTGTTTCACGGAATCGATTGACGCGGATAGCCGTCCGCCGTCAGGCCGCGGCCCGCGCGTCACGCATTTCGCGCGCCGCCTGCCTGAACGTGCCGGCAAAGAACAGCACCTGATATTTGACCGCGTTCGACCAGTACTTCCACGTATGGCCGCCGGGCCGCTCGGCGTAATCGTGCGGCACGCCGAGTTCGACGAGCCGCTCGTGCAGCAGCCGGTTCGACTGCACGAGCGAGTCGTTCACGCCGCAATCGATCGTCAGCGCGATATGGTCGCGGCCGAAATCCTCGGCACTCGCGACGATCGCTTTGCTGTTCCAGAAGTCCGCATATTGCATCGGGTCGCCGAACACCCGCTCGATGCCGGGCTCGTCCTCGCTCCCGCGCGGGTCCACCGCACCGCTGATGCTGCCCGCCGCGCCGAAAGCGTCGGGCCGGTCGAGCGCAATGCGTAGCGCACCGAAGCCGCCCATGCTCAAGCCCGTGATAGCGCGCGCCTGCTTCGTCGCGATCGTGCGGAAATGGCTGTCGATATAGGCCACCACTTCCGTACCCACGTAGGTTTCGTAGCGGCTGCGCGGATCGACGGGGCTATCGATGTACCAGCTGTCGCGGCCGCCGTCGGGCATCACGAGGATCACGTGATAGCGGTCGGCGAGCTTGCCGATATGCGAATTCGCGGTCCAGTCCGTGTAATCGCCGCCCGAGCCATGTAGCACGTAGACGACCGGAAAGCGCGCGGCCTGGTTGCCACGCGCGTATCGATCGGGCAGCACGACGGTTGCGTCGAACGTACGATGCATCGCCGCGCTCGGAATCGTGACGACGCGCGACTGGAACGCCCACGCCGGCGATGCGATCAGCATCAGAATGAGCCAGAACGTATGGACTGGATTCATGGTGAGTCGCCCCTTGCGCTTGCTTCCGGCTGCTTACGTTCGTCAGGCATCCGAAGAAGAGCGCCCCAGCATGCCTCGGCCTATGTCCGCGAACGACTGTAGCAATGGCGACTTACAACCAAATTTCAGCGAAACATACGATCCAGTCAGGCTTCGGTCGCTTCATCGGCTTCAGTTGCCGTCTCTGCGCCCGCATCTTCAACGTGCGCGGCAAACCCCACCCGCCCCGGCGCCAGATCGTCCCGCAATGTGAGCGCCGGAATCTCATACGCGCCGCCGTTCTGCGGCAGGAACGCGATCGGCGCGGCCGTCCACAGCGTGTCGAGCCGTCGCCCGAGCGCCTCGCTGACCTCGGCATACTTCGCCTCGTCGACGCGGCTCGTGCGATAGACGACGAACGGCGGCAATACCTCGAAGCCGGGGTAATACAGCACACCGTGCTGGATCGGGAACAGCACGTCGTCGATCGGACCGTTGATGCCGCGTGCGCTGTAGTGCGACTCCCAGCCGCCCGTCGTGACGATCAGCATCGCGCGCTTGCCCGCGAAACGGCCCTCGCCATAACGCTCGCCCCAGCGCGCATCGGAATGCTCGCCGACGCCATACGCGAGACCGTACGCATAGACACGTTCCACCCAGCCCTTCATGATCGCCGGCATCGAGAACCACCACAGCGGAAACTGCAGGATCACCGCATCGGCCCACTTCAGCTTGTCCTGCTCACGCGCGATGTCCTCGCTCTGCAAGCCGTTCTCGAACGCATGCTTCGATTCGAGCGAGGCGAAGAAGCGCTCGCCGCTGTGACGCTCGCTGGTGTCGTGTGCGTCTAGCGACGCTTTCCAGTTCATCGCGTACAGATCGGACACCTGCACCGTATGGCCGGCGCGTTCGAGATGGCGGACAGTGAAGTCCTTCAGCGAACCGTTCAACGATTTCGGTTCGGGACGCGCATAGATGATGAGAACGTTCATGATGGGACCTTCGTGGCTGAAAACAGTCACGATAGGCATCGCCGAGGTATATTGGAAATGAATTCCCAATATGTCAGGTATTGCCGTGGTTAATCTCAGAAGACTCGACCTGAACCTGCTGGTCACGCTCGTGTTTGCCCACAAAAAAAAGAAAAAAGAAAAAAGAAAACAATAAAGATGAAAAAACCGTTGCCGACGCGACTCAATAAAGAACGAAAAATGCAAGCAAAACGAAAGATGTAGAGCCTCCGATTTTCGGGCACAACCCAGCTAAAGGCGTTATCGGGAGGTGGATGTCAGTGCGGCAACCCGCTCCGAATGCTCGAATTGCGCCTCTCCCGGCATACCCCCCGCCGACCGAAGGACCAAATCCGATCCACCGTTGCGGGTCGCGCGCCGACTGATCCGGTCGCCACGTCGGCCAAAGCTGACGCTCGCCCGTTTGACGGCGAAGGCTGCAGGTCGCTTCGCTGCCGTTCGCAGGCAGATGTTGGCGAGCGGACACTTCTCGCGTTCAGCAAATGACAGTCCCAAACCCGCCTTAGTCGCCCGCAATTACGCCGACAGACGTCTCTTCCTTTAACACGGTGCTGAAGAAAACGGCTACTACTGGATCATTGACGACACCGGCTTTCCAAAGAAGGGACGTCATTCGGTCGGGGTGGCACGTCAGTACTGTGGGCAACTCGGAAAGCAGGACAACTGCCAGGTTGCAGTGAGCCTGTCGATCGCGACGCAACGCGGCAGCCTGCCGATTGCCTGGCAGCTGTATGTCCCCAAGGAAGGGCACCAGGTACGGCGCCGCTTCCGCCCAAGCCCTGGAGCGGGCGCGGCAAGCCACCGACATTGTTGCGCCGTGCGCCCGGCCACGAGCCGATCGCCGTGAAGGAACTGGCCATGCAATTACCCGTAAGCGCCAGGCAATCCGTAACCTGGCGCGAAGGCAGCAACGCAGCACTTTCCTCGCGCTTTGCCGCCGTACGGGTTCGTCCCGCACATCGCGACTATTGGCGAAGCACCGTTCGCGACGAAGAGTGGCTGCTTATTGAATGGCCTGATGGCGATACGGAGCCGCTCAAATACTTTCTCACTACCGCCCCCGAGGAGGCGATACTTGAGCAGCTTGTGTTCGTGACCAAAATGCGCTGGCGCATCGAGCGCAACTATCAGGACCTGAAACAGGAGTTCGGGCTCGGTCATTATGAAGGGCGAGGCTGGCGTGGCTTTCACCACCACGCCACACTGAGTATCGCTGCGTATGGGTTTCTGATGGCTCAGCGACTCCGAATGCAATCAGATGGACGCGATAAAAAACTTCCTTGAACGCGCGCTGTCTGCCCTTCCCCCGGATTACATCCCCCGGGGCAGTCCAGCGCGCTCAACGTCACGTTCCTGATTCCACTACTACGTTGCGCATCCTGCTTGGGCTAAGGCTCATGCAACGATGGCTCTCTTCCTGTATGGCAATAGAGCGCGCAACTAATTATCTGACACAGTAAGATTAGGGAATCGTCATAGCGCCGTCGCAGTTATGACCATGGTTGCACCCTTCGCTATGTCATTGATCCGGTCTTGAGCACCGGCAATACGTTGATCTGCGTAGTCGTAGTCATTGGATTCGCCTCTTGCTCGTTCAACCGGCCGCAATCATGCGTACCGTAGCGCCACGATCAACAACGACGCGCGAATCATTCCAAGCGCCGCAGCGTGTCGTGCCGGGTCAGGCGCGCTCCAGCGCAGCGAGCTTCTTCCGACCA
>NZ_VZQN01000055.1:0-35999 GCF_014397645.1 Paraburkholderia sp. 31.1 | reverse complement strand
CTACGCGCTTCTTTCAGACCCCGCCTCACGACGACGCCCTTGCGCTTCGCTAATCCTTCACCACCATCAGGCTGGATAGGGGACTTTCACCCCCGAGCTGTTGAGCATGCTCGGCACACAACAAAAAAGCCAAGCGATGCGCCTGGCTTTTTGTCGAAGCAGAAAGCTTACTCAGCTTCTTGCACTTCCGTTTCTTCAACTTCCGGACGGTCGAGCAGTTCGACCAGTGCCATCGGCGCATTGTCACCAACGCGGAAGCCGAACTTCAGCACGCGCAGGTAGCCGCCCGGACGGTTTGCGTAGCGCGGGCCGAGCACGTCGAACAGCTTCGTGACCGAGTCACGATCGCGCAGGCGGTTGAACGCCAGACGACGGTTTGCGAGCGACGGCTTCTTGCCGAGCGTGATCAGCGGCTCGACGACTTTACGAAGTTCCTTGGCCTTCGGCAGCGTGGTCTTGATGACTTCGTGCTCGATCAGCGAGTTGGACATGTTACGGAGCATTGCCAAACGGTGGCTGCTCGTGCGGTTCAGTTTCCGCAGACCATGACGGTGACGCATGTTAATTCCTTCAGTTCAAAGTTTTGGTCCAGCTCTTCTATCGCACTCGTTCTGCAGCATCGACTACAAACAGTGAGCGCACGGGCCGGTAGTGACAAAAGACAAGACGCGGATTTTAAAGGAAAATCCGCGCCTTTGCCAGTACAGTACGGCGGTGCAATTCGCGGGCCACACCCGACCGAGTTGTCCGCTTACTTGTCGAGACCAGCCGGCGGCCAGTTTTCGAGCTTCATGCCGAGCGTCAGCCCACGCGATGCCAGAACTTCCTTGATCTCGTTCAGCGACTTGCGACCCAGATTCGGAGTCTTGAGCAGTTCGTTCTCGGTACGCTGGATCAGGTCGCCGATGTAGTAGATGTTCTCGGCCTTCAGGCAGTTCGCGGAACGAACCGTCAGTTCGAGATCGTCGACCGGACGCAGCAGGATCGGATCGATCTGCGGTGCGCGCGACGGCGCTTCCGCCGCTGCTTCGGTACCTTCCAGCGCCGCGAACACCGACAACTGATCGACCAGAATGCGCGCCGATTGTCGGATCGCTTCTTCCGGCGAAATCACACCGTTGGTCTCGATGTTCATCACGAGCTTGTCGAGGTCGGTGCGCTGCTCGACGCGAGCGCTTTCGACCGCGTAGCTCACGCGACGAACCGGCGAAAACGAGGCGTCCAGCACGATCCGGCCGATGATCTTGGCCGACTCTTCACCGTAACGACGCACATTGCCCGGCACATAGCCGCGGCCCTTTTCGACCTTGATCTGCACGTCGAGCTTGCCGCCCTTCGACAGATGCGCAATCACGTGATCGGGATTGATGACTTCGCAATCGTGTGCGAGTTCGATATCGCCGGCCGTGACCACGCCTTCGCCTTCCTTCCGCAGCGTAACCGTCACTTCGTCACGATTATGCAGCTTGAAGACGACGCCCTTCAGGTTCAACAACAGGTTGACCACATCCTCTTGCACACCGTCGAGCGTCGAATACTCGTGCACGACGCCTGCAATCGTCACCTCGGTCGGGGCATAGCCCACCATCGACGACAACAGCACGCGCCGAAGCGCGTTGCCCAAGGTGTGGCCATAACCGCGTTCAAACGGCTCCATGACCACTTTCGCGTGGCTTTCGCCAAGCGATTCAACTGCAATAATCTTGGGCTTCAACAAACTGGTTTGCATAGGTTTTCCTTTTCAATACCCTCGGCTCGTTACACCGATAAGGCTGACCGGTAACAACCTGAAAATAAACAGCCGAGACGCCCCCTTGCGCAACGCAATCAGGGCGCCCCGGCCGTCAATCCGATTACCGCGAATACAATTCGACGATCAGGCTTTCGTTGATGTCGCCAGCGATGTCGCTGCGTTCCGGCTTCTGCTTGAAGGTACCTTCGAACTTCTTCGCGTCGACCGCGACCCAGCTCGGCATGCCGCCTTGCTCAGCGAGCGACAGCGCCTCAATGATGCGAGCCTGCTTGCGCTTCTGTTCGCGCACGGCGACGACGTCCCCAGCCTTCACTTGCATCGACGGGATGTTCGTCACGACGCCGTTCACCGTGATTGCCTTGTGGCCAACGAGCTGACGTGCTTCAGCGCGCGTCGAGCCAAAGCCCATGCGATACACGACGTTGTCCAGACGCGATTCGAGCAGTTGCAGCAGGTTCTCACCCGTGTTGCCCTTCAGGCGGTCTGCTTCAGCGAAGTAGCGACGGAACTGGCGCTCGAGGACACCGTAGATACGCTTTACTTTTTGCTTCTCGCGCAGCTGAGTGCCATAGTCGGACGTACGTGCGCCCGAGGTACGGCCGTGCTGGCCGGGCTTGCTGTCAAGCTTGCACTTGTCAGCGAGCGAACGGCGCGCGCTCTTCAGGAAGAGGTCAGTGCCTTCACGGCGGGACAGCTTGGCCTTGGGGCCGATATAACGTGCCACGTTGATTCCTTCTGTGATTTGTCACGCGAATGCTTCCACTCGCGCTAGTCCGAACCCTTTGAGTCGAACGGTGGGCTTAGTCAATTCAAATAACGCGCGCAGCCCGCCACCGCGCAAGGCGGCAACAGGCGCTCGAAATACCAGCGTCTTAGATACGACGACGCTTCGGCGGACGGCAGCCGTTATGCGGGACCGGCGTCACGTCGGAGATCGCGGTGATCTTGATGCCAAGACCATGCAGCGCGCGCACCGCCGATTCCCGGCCAGGACCGGGGCCCTTGATCCGCACTTCGAGGTTCTTCACGCCGTATTCCATCGCCACGCGGCCAGCTGATTCAGCTGCGACTTGAGCTGCAAACGGAGTCGACTTACGCGAACCCTTGAAGCCCTGACCGCCCGACGTTGCCCAGGCAAGCGCGTTGCCTTGACGGTCAGTGATCGTGATGATGGTGTTGTTGAACGACGCGTGAACGTGAACCACGCCCTCGGCGACGTTCTTCTTGACCTTCTTGCGAACGCGTTGCGCCGCGGAGTTGTTCGAAGCCTTAGCCATTACGTTTTCCTGTAACTGTCAGTTCCGCTTACTTCTTCAGCGATTGCGCTGCACGACGCGGACCCTTGCGCGTACGGGCATTCGTACGCGTACGCTGGCCGCGCAGGGGCAGACCCTTACGATGCCGCACGCCACGATAGCAGCCGAGATCCATCAGGCGCTTGATGTTCATCGTCGTTTCACGGCGCAGATCGCCTTCAACGATGAACTTGCCGACTTCTTCACGCAGCTTTTCGAGGTCTGCGTCAGTCAGGTCTTTGACCTTCTTCGAAAATGCCACACCAGCAGCGACGCAAATGTCGCGCGAGCGCGTGCGACCGACACCGTAAATAGCCGTCAGGCCGATTTCAGTATGCTGGTGATTCGGGATGTTAACCCCTGCGATACGAGCCATTGTTTTTCCTCAAACAAAAAGCGCAAGCAAAAGCGCGGCGTTCAGCCTTGACGCTGTTTGTGGCGCGGATCAGAACTGCAAATCACGCGCACAACGCCTTTGCGCTTGATGATCTTGCAATTGCGGCAAATGCGCTTAACCGATGCCATCACTTTCATGATATTACCCTTTTTTCAAATCACTTCGCCCGGAACACGATCCGCGCACGCGACAGATCGTAAGGCGTCAATTCAACCGTCACCTTGTCGCCCGGCAAGATCCGGATGTAGTGCATCCGCATTTTGCCGGATATGTGTCCCAACACGACATGGCCGTTTTCCAGCTTCACCCTGAAGGTAGCATTAGGCAGGTTCTCGATTACTTCGCCCTGCATCTGGATAACATCGTCTTTGGCCATAAGTCCTTTCAACGCATCGGGACGCCGCCGCCTTTGAAATTAGCTTTCTTCAGCAGCGATTCATACTGTTGCGACATAACGTACGACTGCACCTGCGCCATGAAATCCATTGTGACGACGACAATGATCAGCAGCGACGTTCCACCAAAATAAAACGGCACGTTCCAGCGTAGCACCAGAAATTCAGGCAGCAGGCAAACGAACACGATGTAGATCGCACCGGCAAGCGTCAAACGCGTGAGGATGCGGTCGATATATCGCGCCGTCTGATCGCCCGGGCGGATACCTGGGACGAAAGCGCCGCTCTTTTTCAGGTTGTCGGCCGTTTCCCTGCTGTTAAACACCAGTGCAGTGTAAAAGAAGCAGAAGAAGACGATCGCCAACGCGTACAGCAACACGTACACCGGTTGACCGGGCTTCAGGGCTTCGGCAACGTTGTGCAACGTGTCTGCGAACCAGCTGGTACGCGAACCCGAACTGAACCAGTTCAGGATAGTTGCCGGGAAGAGAATGATCGACGATGCGAAGATCGGCGGAATCACGCCCGACATATTCAGCTTCAGCGGCAAATGCGAAGACTGGCCGCCGTAAATCTTGTTGCCCACCTGCCGCTTCGCATAATTCACAAGTATCTTGCGCTGGCCGCGTTCGATGAACACCACCACATAGGTCACAGCAGCAATCAGCGCGACGACGATAATCGCCGAGATGATGCTCATCGAGCCGGTTCGCACCAGTTCAAAGAGACCACCGATTGCGTTCGGGAAACCCGCCGCAATACCGCCGAATATGATGATCGAGATACCGTTGCCAAGCCCGCGCTCCGTGATCTGCTCACCCAGCCACATCAGGAACATCGTGCCGGTCACCAGCGTCACGACCGTCGTCAAGCGGAAAACCATCCCCGGATCGATCACGAGGCCCGGCTGATTTTCCAGAGCGACGGCAATACCGAACGCCTGGAACGTCGCCAGCACAACCGTGAAGATCCGCGTGTACTGCGTAATCTTTCGCTGACCTGCCTGCCCTTCCTTTTTCAGCGCTTCGAGCTGCGGCGAAACAATCGCCAGCAACTGCATGATGATCGACGCCGAAATGTACGGCATGATCCCCAGCGCGAAAATCGTGAACCGCGAAAGTGCGCCACCCGAGAACATGTTAAACATGCCAAGGATGCCGCCCGACTGGCTTTGGAACAGTTTCGCCAGTTGGTCCGGGTCGATACCCGGCACCGGAATATGCGCGCCGATACGGTAGACGACTAGCGCCAGCAGCAGGAACACTGCTCGCCGGCGCAAATCGCCAAACTTCGCCGCGCTGCGACCAGGTTTTGCGAGACTCGGGCTGTTAGCCAAGTACCTTCTCCGATGCAAGTGCTAGTGACGGCAATTAACTCGCGCGTTACTCGGCAAAAGAGCCACCGGCTGCCTCGATAGCAGCACGTGCGCCCTTCGTCGCACCCAGACCCTTCACAACGACCTTGCGCTTGAGCTCGCCCGTTGCAATGATCTTGGCGCTACGGATCAGCTCGCCGACGAGGCCGGCTTGCTTGAGAGCCAGCAGATCGATTTCGTCGACCGGCAGCTTCTCCAGATCCGAGAGACGTACTTCACCGACGAATTCCTTCGTCAGCGAGGTGAAGCCACGCTTCGGCAGGCGACGTTGCAGCGGCATTTGACCGCCTTCAAAGCCAACCTTGTGAAAGCCGCCCGAACGCGACTTCTGACCCTTGTGACCACGGCCAGCGGTCTTGCCGAGGCCGGAGCCGATGCCGCGACCAACGCGGCGCTTTGCGTGCTTCGCGCCTTCGGCCGGCTTCAGGTTATTCAATTCCATTATCAACTCCTTGAGTCCTGGTCAGCCACTTAGCTGATGACCTTAACGAGGTACGAAACCTTGTTGATCATGCCGCGCACAGCCGGCGTATCCTGCAACTCGCTAACCGAGTTGAGTCGGCGCAGGCCCAGGCCACGCACCGTTGCACGGTGCGATTCACGGGTGCCGATCAGGCTCTTGACGAGCTGGACCTTGACAGTTTTATCAGACATGGTGTCCACCTTTAGCCCAGAATTTCTTCGACGGACTTGCCACGCTTCGCAGCGATGTCGGCCGGCGTGGACTGCTTGCGCAGACCATCGAGCGTCGCACGAACGAGGTTGTACGGGTTCGTCGAGCCGTGGCTCTTGGCCACAACGTTCTGCACGCCCATCACGTCGAACACGGCGCGCATCGGGCCGCCTGCGATCACGCCGGTACCGTCCTTCGCCGGAGCGAGGAGGACCGTCGATGCGCCGTGCTTACCGTGCACTTCGTGTTGCAAGGTACCGTTCTTCAACGGCACCTTGAACATGTTGCGGCGAGCCTGTTCCATCGCCTTCTGGACAGCGACCGGCACTTCCTTCGCCTTGCCCTTGCCCATACCGACGCGGCCATCACCGTCGCCAACCACGGTCAGTGCAGCGAAGCCGAGAATACGGCCACCCTTCACGACTTTGGTCACGCGGTTAACCGCGATCATTTTTTCACGAAGGCCGTCGTCGCGTTCGTCAGCCTGAACTTTAGCTTGCATCTTTGCCATGACGAATTCTTCCCTTAGAACTTGAGTCCGGCTTCGCGCGCCGCGTCAGCCAGCGCTTTCACGCGGCCGTGGTAACGGAAACCCGAACGGTCGAAGGCGACGGATTCGATGCCGGCAGCCTTAGCCTTTTCTGCAATGCGCTTGCCGATCAGGGTGGCAGCAGCAACGTTGCCGCCCTTTCCCGATTGATCGGCCAGTTGCGCACGCACTTCGGCTTCGAGCGTCGACGCGCTAGCGAGCACCTTGGTGCCGCACGGCGAGAACACTTGCGCATAGATGTGCGTGTTCGTGCGATGCACGGCGAGACGCGCGACCTGCAGCTCAGCGATCTTGATACGCGTCTGACGAGCGCGGCGCAGGCGAGATTGAGTCTTATCCATGATTGCGCACCCTTACTTCTTCTTCGTTTCTTTGAGGATCACAACCTCATCGGCGTAACGCACGCCCTTGCCCTTGTAGGGCTCCGGCGGACGGTAGCCGCGCACTTCTGCAGCGACTTGACCGACTTGTTGCTTGTTGATCCCCTTGATCACGATTTCGGTTTGCGACGGGGTTTCTGCCTTGACGCCAACCGGCATCTGGTGCACCACCGGGTGCGAGAAACCCAGCGACAGGTTCAGCTTGTCGCCTTGCGCTTGTGCGCGGTAACCGACGCCAACCAGCGTCAGCTTGCGCTCGAAACCCTTCGTCACGCCGTGCACCATGTTCGCAACCAGCGCGCGCATCGTGCCCGACATCGCATTCGCCTCGCGGCTTTCATCGACCGGCTCGAACTTCAGCGTGCCGCTGTCGTTCACTACCTTCACGAGGCTGTTGGCAGCCTGCGAAATTGTACCCAGCGGACCCTTGACAGTAATGCTGTCGGCGCTCAGGGCCACTTCCGCGCCTTGCAGCGCGATTGGGCTCTTACCTACTCGAGACATGTTTCTCTCCTTTCGGCCTTAAGCGACATAGCAGATGACTTCGCCGCCAACGCCCGTTGCACGTGCCTTGCGGTCCGTCATCACGCCCTTCGGCGTCGACACGATTGCCACGCCCAGGCCATTCATGACCACAGGGATGTCGTTACGGCCGCGGTACACACGCAGACCAGGCTTCGAGACGCGTTCAATGCGCTCGATGACGGGACGGCCAGCGTAATACTTCAACACGATGTTCAATTCCGACTTCGCACCCTCGGACTTCACTGCGAAATCGTCGATATAACCTTCGTCCTTCAGGACCTGCGCAATCGCAACCTTGACTTTCGACGAGGGCATAGTCACCGAAACCTTCTCGACCATCTGCGCATTGCGGATGCGAGTCAGCATATCGGCGATAGGATCACTCATGCTCATTTATGTTTCTCCTATTACCAGCTCGCCTTGGTCAGGCCAGGGATCTCGCCGCGGAACGCGATTTCGCGAATCTTATTACGCGCCAGCCCGAATTTACGGAACGTGCCGCGCGGACGACCGGTAATTGCGCAACGGTTGCGCTTACGGGTCGGGTTAGAGTTTCGCGGCAGTTGCTGCAGTTCCAGGCGTGCTGCGTAATGCTCTTCTTCCGATTTGCTCGTATCGCCAATGATTGCCTTCAATGCTGCACGCTTGGGAGCGTACTTGGCGGCGAGGCGAGCACGCTTCTTTTCACGTTCGATCAGTGCCAGTTTAGCCACGGTAACCTCAGTTTCTGAACGGGAACTTGAAGCTGGCGAGCAGAGCCTTTGCTTCGTCGTCAGTCTTCGCAGTCGTCGTGATGCTGATGTTCAGCCCACGCAGTGCGTCGATCTTGTCGTAGTCGATTTCGGGGAAAATGATCTGCTCTTTCACACCGACGTTGTAGTTGCCGCGACCATCGAACGCCTTGCCCGACACGCCACGGAAGTCGCGCACACGGGGGAGCGCAACCGTCACGAAACGGTCCAGGAATTCGTACATTGCCTGGCCACGCAGCGTGACCATTGCACCGATCGGATAGCCCTGACGGATCTTGAAGCCAGCGATTGCCTTGCGTGCCTTCGTGATCACCGGCTTCTGGCCCGCGATCTTCGTCAGATCGCCAACGGCGTTTTCGATGATCTTCTTGTCAGCGACGGCTTCGCCAAGGCCCATGTTCAGGGTGATCTTGGTGATGCGCGGCACTTCCATCACGGACTTGTAACCGAACTTCTCGATGAGGCCGGGTACAACCTTCTCTTTGTAAAACTCTTGCAAACGAGCCATTTTTTACTCCGCAGCGTCAGGCGCTCAGTACGGCACCGGTCGTCTTCAGGAAACGGACCTTCTTGCCCCCTTCGACCTTGATGCCTACACGCGATGGCTTGCCATTCGCGTCCACCAATGCGACGTTCGAAATTTGCAGCGGCATCGTCTTGGCTTCCACGCCGCCCGTCGTACCCTTCATCGGGTTCGGCTTGACGTGCTTCTTGACGAGGTTGATGCCCTCGACAGTCACGGTCTCGCCGTGAACGGCCAGCACCACGCCACGCTTGCCCTTATCTTTGCCGGTGATGACGATAACTTCGTCACTCTTGCGAATCTTGTTCATCGCGACTCCTTACAGCACTTCAGGCGCCAGCGAAACGATCTTCATGAATCGTTCGCTACGCAACTCGCGCGTGACAGGCCCAAAAATACGGGTACCGATCGGTTCGAGCTTGGTGTTGAGCAACACAGCCGCGTTGCCGTCGAACTTGATCAGCGAGCCGTCCTGACGACGCACGCCCTTGGCGGTGCGAACCACCACGGCGTTGTAGATTTCGCCTTTCTTCACGCGCCCGCGCGGCGTTGCCTCTTTGACAGTCACCTTGATGATGTCGCCAATGCTGGCATAACGACGCTTCGAGCCGCCGAGCACCTTGATGCACATGACTTCACGTGCACCCGTGTTGTCGGCCACTTCAAGCCGAGTTTCGGTCTGGATCATGGTTTATCTTTCCCAACTTAATCCGGTCACACCACCATGGCGCTTCCCGGTCAGTCTTGGTCCCGTCAGCCGATCGGCTGCTTGGGTTAGAACAGCAGCGACGGCAAACGAAACCCGCCATCGCAATCCGGTGAATCCTTCGGTCTAGGCTGGCGCCCGAACCGCTTCCCCCACCAACTTCGCCCGCGACGGGGCTCCCACAAAGAGGGAAGACCGAAATTATATCAAATAATCTCGGTCTTGCAAGCGAAACTTACTGCGATTTCAACTACTTCTACAGCTTTGCGACATTAGATGACGCGAGCAGCCTCGACCAGGCGAGCCACAACCCAAGCCTTCGTCTTCGAAATCGGACGAGTTTCCTGGATTTCAACGAGGTCACCCTCGTTGTACGTGTTCGCGTCGTCATGCGCGTGGTACTTCTTCGACCGCACGACGTACTTGCCGTAGATCGGGTGCTTCACGCGGTGCTCGACCAGCACGGTAACCGTCTTGTCCATCTTGTTGCTGACGACCTTGCCGACCAGCGTCCGCTTGAGCGAGGTTTTTACGCTATCGTTCATTTCTGGTTCGCCTTCTCAGTCAGGACGGTCCGCACACGCGCGATGTCGCGACGGACCTTCTTCAGCTGGCTCGTGTTCGTGAGCTGCTGGGTCGCGAGTTGCATGCGCAGGCCGAATTGCGCCTTCAACAGGTCCGACAGCTCCTTGTTGAGCGCGGCCTGATCTTTCTGGTGAAGTTCGGAAGCCTTCATCATTTGCTCCTTAGGCGCCGAGCTGACGCACGATAAACGTCGTCTTCAGCGGCAGCTTCGCTGCAGCCAGACGGAACGCTTCGCGCGCCAGTTCTTCGGTTACGCCGTCCATTTCGTACAGCATCTTGCCCGGTTGAATCTCAGCGACGTAGTACTCCGGGTTACCCTTACCGTTACCCATACGCACTTCCGCCGGCTTGGTCGAGATCGGCTTGTCCGGGAAGATCCGGATCCAGATGCGGCCACCGCGCTTGATGTGACGCGTCATTGCACGACGCGCCGCTTCAATCTGGCGCGCGGTCAGACGGCCACGACCGACAGCCTTCAGGCCGAACTCACCGAACGACACCGCGTTGCCGCGGGTAGCAACGCCGGTGTTACGACCTTTCTGCTCTTTGCGATACTTTCTGCGTTTCGGTTGCAGCATCGTTATTCTCCAGTCTTCCCGTCGCCGCCGGCACCGCCAGCACGTCGGGGAGCGCCACGGCGTGCACCTGCCGGGCCACCACCTTCACCATCACGACGCGGACGGCGATCGCCACCCGGACGTGCATTGCGGCGCGGACGCTTTTCTTCGGCGACTTCTTCGACCACCGGTGCGTCGTTGCGGCCGAGCGTGTCGCCCTTGTAGACCCACACCTTCACGCCGATGATGCCGTACGTCGTCTTTGCTTCCGACGTGGCGTAGTCGATATCCGCACGCAGCGTATGAAGCGGCACGCGACCTTCGCGATACCATTCCGTACGGGCGATTTCGATACCGTTCAGACGGCCAGCGCTCATGATCTTGATGCCTTGAGCACCCAGACGCATCGCGTTCTGCATCGCACGCTTCATCGCGCGGCGGAACATGATCCGGCGCTCGAGCTGTTGCGTGATCGAATCAGCGATCAGTTGCGCGTCGGTTTCCGGCTTGCGGATTTCTTCGATGTTGACGTGAACCGGAACGCCCATGCGCTTTTGCAGCTCGGACTTCAGCAGTTCGATGTCTTCACCCTTCTTGCCGATCACGACACCCGGACGCGAGCTGAAAATCGTGATACGCGCGTTCTTTGCAGGACGCTCGATCACAACGCGGCCGACGGACGCGTTCTTCAGCTTCTTCTTCAGGTATTCACGAACACCGATGTCTTCCTGCAACATCGCCGCGAAATTGTTGTTGTTCGCGTACCAACGCGAAGCCCAATTGCGGCTGACGGCCAAACGGAAGCCAGTCGGATGAATTTTCTGTCCCATCGTATGACCCCTTAATTCCCGACCGTCACAGTGATGTGACAGGATTGCTTCTCGATGCGGTTACCGCGGCCTTTAGCGCGCGCGGTGAAACGCTTCAGCGATGCTGCCTTGTCGACGTAGATGCTCTTGATCTTGAGCTCGTCGATATCGGCGCCTTCATTGTGCTCCGCATTCGCGATCGCCGACAGCACGACCTTTTTCACGATCCCCGCAGCCTTCTTCGGCGAGAACGTCAGAACGTTCAGCGCCTTGTCGACCGGCAAACCGCGGATCTGGTCAGCCACAAGGCGCGTTTTCTGCGCCGAGATGCGGGCACCGCGATGAATTGCTTTCACTTCCATCTTGATTGCCCCTTATTTCTTGGCCTTCTTGTCGGCCGCGTGTCCCTTGAACGTACGGGTCAGTGCGAACTCGCCAAGCTTGTGGCCGACCATGTTTTCCGTGACATACACCGGAACGTGTTGACGGCCGTTGTGAACGGCGATCGTCAGGCCGATGAAGTCCGGCAGGATCGTCGAGCGACGCGACCAGGTCTTGATCGGTTTCTTGTCACGCGATGCTGCAGCCGCCTCAACCTTCTTCAGCAAATGGGCGTCGCAGAACGGACCTTTCTTAATAGAACGTGCCATTGCCTACTCCTTAACGCTTGTGACGGCGCTGGACGATCATGCTCGTCGTGCGCTTGTTGCTGCGGGTGCGATAGCCCTTCGTCGGCGTGCCCCACGGGCTCACCGGATCGCGGCCTGCCGCAGTCTTGCCCTCGCCACCACCGTGCGGGTGGTCGACCGGGTTCATTGCAACGCCACGCACCGTCGGGCGGATACCGCGCCAGCGGTTCGCACCAGCCTTACCGATTTGACGGAGGCTATGCTCTTCGTTGCCTACTTCACCGATCGTTGCGCGGCATTCAACGTGAACGCGGCGGATTTCGCCCGAACGCAGACGAACCTGCGCGTAGATGCCTTCGCGAGCCAGCAGCATCGCCGACGTACCCGCCGAACGCGCCATTTGCGCGCCCTTGCCCGGCAGCATTTCGATGCAGTGAATCGTCGTACCGACCGGGATGTTGCGGATCGGCAGCGTGTTACCTGCGCGGATCGGCGCCTCCGAACCCGACATCAGCTGTTGACCGACGGTAATACCCTTCGGAGCGATGATGTAGCGGCGCTCGCCGTCTGCGTACAGAACCAGCGCGATGTTCGCGCTACGGTTCGGGTCGTACTCGAGACGCTCGACCTTTGCGGGAATACCATCCTTCGTGCGACGGAAGTCGACGACACGATAGTGATGCTTGTGACCACCACCCTTGTGACGCGTGGTGATGTGACCGTTGTTGTTACGGCCGGCGGTCGACGACTGCGTGTCGAGCAGCGCTGCGAACGGCTTGCCCTTGTGCAGTTCCTTGTTGACCACCTTGACCATCGCGCGGCGACCCGGCGAAGTCGGCTTAACTTTCACGATTGCCATGATTACTTGGCCTCCGCTTCAAAGTTGATTTCCTGGCCGGGCTTCAGGCAGACGTACGCCTTCTTCACGTCCTTGCGCTTGCCCATGAAGCGACCAAAGCGCTTGGCTTTGCCCTTCGCGACCAGCACGTTGACGGAATCGACTTCCACCTTGAACAGCAGCTCGACTGCAGCTTTCACTTCCTGCTTCGTGGCATCCGGCGCGACTTCGAACACAACCTGTTCGTTCTTGTCGGCCACCAGCGTCGCCTTTTCGGAGACCACCGGCGCGAGCAGGACCTGCATCAAACGATGATCGTTCTTGCGAATCTCGCTCATGACAGCAACTCCTCGATCTGGGCGACCGCAGCCTTCGTGATCAGGATCTTCTTGAAGTAGATCAGCGACAGCGGGTCGGCGTAACGCGGCTCCACAACCGCCACGTGGGCGAGGTTGCGCGACGCGAGGTACAGGTTTTCGTCAACCGTGTCGGTAATCACCAGCACGGAATCGAGACCCATCGCCTTGAATTTTTCGGCCAGCAGCTTCGTCTTCGGCGCTTCGAGCGTCAACTCGTCGACCACCGAGATGCGGCCTTCGCGGGCCAGCTGCGAGAAGATCGAGCAGAGACCTGCACGATGCATCTTCTTGTTGACCTTGTGCGAAAAGTTTTCTTCCGGCGAATTCGGGAAAATACGGCCACCGCCGCGCCACAGCGGGCTCGACGACATACCGGCACGGGCGCGGCCCGTACCCTTCTGGCGCCACGGCTTCTTGGTCGTGTGTTTGACCTGCTCACGATCCTTCTGCGCGCGGTTGCCGCTACGGGCATTCGCCTGGTACGCAACCACCACCTGGTGAATCAGGGCTTCGTTGTAGTCGCGGCCGAACACGACGTCCGACGCACTAACGCCTGCACTTTCCTGACCATTGGCATTCAGGAGCTTAAGTTCCATTATTTCGCTCCTTTCACGGCACGCGTCTTCACGGCCGGCGTAACGAATACCTTGCCACCCTTCGCACCCGGAACGGCGCCCTTGACCAGCAGCAGCTTGCGGTCAGCGTCGATACGAGCGATTTCGAGGTTTTGCACCGTTACCTTCTCATCACCCATGTGACCGGTCATGCGCTTACCCGGGAAAACACGACCCGGATCCTGCGCCATACCGATCGAGCCCGGCACATTGTGCGAGCGCGAGTTACCGTGGGATGCACGGCCAGACGAGAAGTTATAACGCTTGATGGTACCGGCGTAGCCTTTACCGATCGACACGCCTTGCACGTCGACCTTCTGGCCCACTTCGAACAGCTCGGGACCAACCACGGCGCCGCTCGACAGTTCGGCAGCCTTAGCGGCATCGATCTGGAATTCTTTGAGGATTTCACCGGCTTGAACACCGGCTTTGGCGAGATGACCTGCCAACGGCTTCGTCACGCGGGATGCACGGCGCGTACCGAAGGCAACCTGCACGGCCGTGTAGCCGTCGGTTTCAACAGTCTTGATCTGCGTCACGCGGTTGTCGGACACGTCCAGCACGGTGACGGGAATTGAATCCCCTTCAGCCGTGAAGATACGGGTCATGCCAACCTTGCGACCTACGAGTCCAAGGCTCATCGTTTTCTCCATTCCCGACTGCGATTGGTCGGGGCTAATTTACAAAATGCCGGCACCGCTTCGGGCATGAAACCATGCTGCAGGACGCCGACTTTTTTACGCAAATGCGCGAAAAGCTCAATAGTATAGCGAGCCTTTTCGTTTTCCGCAAGCAATCAATGACTTAGCATCGCCCGGGTGGCCGGGCAAGGGCTGGAAGCCTTACTGCAGCTTGATTTCAACGTCCACGCCAGCCGGGAGATCCAGCTTCATGAGCGCGTCGACGGTCTTGTCCGTCGGGTCAACGATGTCCATCAGACGCTGGTGGGTGCGGATTTCGAGCTGGTCACGCGACGTCTTGTTGACGTGCGGCGAACGCAGGATGTCGAAGCGTTGAATGCGGGTCGGCAGGGGTACGGGACCACGAACAATCGCGCCAGTCCGCTTTGCCGTATCGACGATTTCAGCTGCCGATTGGTCGATCAGGCGATAGTCGAAAGCCTTCAGGCGAATGCGGATTTTCTGGTTCTGCATGACAAATTCCTTGAAAAGAGCGAGGCGATATTGCACCGCCGATTAGAAAAAGAACGTAGGCTCGGACGCTCGCGCAGAGCGAGTGTCCGAGCCCGGGCGCTACAGACTGCTACAGCAACCGTCGATTTTACTCGATGATCTTGGCGACGACACCAGCGCCGACCGTACGGCCACCTTCGCGAATTGCGAAGCGCAGACCTTCTTCCATCGCGATCGGGTTGATCAGTTTCACCGTGATCGACACGTTGTCGCCCGGCATCACCATTTCCTTGTCCTTCGGCAGCTCGATCGAGCCCGTCACGTCCGTCGTACGGAAGTAGAACTGCGGGCGGTAGTTGTTGAAGAACGGCGTGTGACGGCCGCCTTCGTCCTTGCTCAGCACGTACACTTCAGCCGTGAAGTGCGTGTGCGGGTTGATCGAACCCGGCTTGGCCAGAACCTGACCACGCTCCACGTCTTCACGCTTCGTGCCGCGCAGCAGGATACCAACGTTGTCGCCTGCCTGACCCTGGTCGAGCAGCTTGCGGAACATTTCCACGCCCGTGCAGGTCGTCTTGGCCGTTGCGCGGATACCGACGATCTCGATTTCCTCGCCAACCTTGATCACGCCGCGCTCGACGCGACCCGTCACCACCGTGCCGCGACCCGAGATCGAGAACACGTCTTCCACCGGCATCAGGAACGCACCGTCAACCGCGCGCTCCGGCGTCGGGATGTACGTGTCCAGCGCATCGGCCAGGTTCATGATCGCTACCTCGCCCAGCTCGCCCTTGTCGCCTTCCAGCGCCAGCTTGGCCGAACCCTTGATGATCGGCGTCTCATCGCCCGGGAAGTCGTACTTCGACAGAAGTTCGCGAACTTCCATCTCGACGAGCTCCAGCAGCTCGGCGTCGTCCACCATGTCGCACTTGTTCAGGAACACGATGATGTACGGAACGCCAACCTGACGCGCCAGCAGGATGTGCTCACGCGTTTGCGGCATCGGGCCGTCGGCAGCCGAGCACACCAGGATTGCGCCGTCCATCTGCGCCGCGCCCGTGATCATGTTCTTCACGTAGTCTGCGTGGCCCGGGCAGTCGACGTGTGCGTAGTGGCGGTTAGCCGTTTCGTACTCGACGTGCGCGGTGTTGATGGTAATGCCACGCGCCTTTTCTTCCGGCGCCGCGTCGATCTGGTCGTACGCCTTCGCTTCGCCGCCAAACTTCTGCGTCAGGACCGTCGTGATCGCTGCCGTCAGCGTGGTCTTGCCGTGGTCAACGTGACCGATCGTGCCCACGTTCACGTGCGGCTTGGTCCGCTCGAATTTACCTTTAGCCATGTTTCTCTTCTTTCAGAAAGTTAATCGTTGAATGACTTTGCCGCGCGATTACTTCGACTTCGCGTTGATGATCGCTTCCGACACGTTACGCGGAGCTTCAGCGTAGTGCTTGAACTCCATCGTGTACGTTGCACGGCCTTGCGTCAGCGAACGCAGAGACGTCGAGTAGCCGAACATTTCCGACAGCGGCACTTCGGCGCGAACGATCTTGCCGCCGCCAACCATGTCATCCATGCCCTGAACAATACCGCGACGGCCAGAGAGGTCGCCCATCACGTTGCCCATGTAGTCTTCCGGCGTTTCGACTTCGACAGCCATCATCGGTTCGAGGATGACCGGCTGTGCCTTGCGCATCGCTTCCTTGAACGCCATCGAACCGGCCATGCGGAACGCGTTTTCGTTCGAGTCGACATCGTGGTAGGAACCGAACGTCAGGTGAACCTTCACGTCCACGACCGGGAAGCCCGCCAGCACGCCGGCCTTCAGCGTTTCCTGGATACCCTTGTCGACTGCCGGGATGTATTCACGCGGAATGACACCGCCCTTGATCTCGTCCAGGAACTCGTAGCCCTTGCCTTGCTCGTTCGGCTCGAGCGTGATGACCGCGTGACCGTACTGGCCGCGACCACCCGACTGCTTGACGAACTTGCCGTCAACGTCTTCCGCCTTGCCGCGAATCGTTTCGCGGTAAGCCACCTGCGGCTTGCCAACCGTGGCTTCGACGCCGAACTCACGCTTCATCCGGTCGACCAGAATTTCCAGGTGGAGCTCGCCCATGCCCGAAATAATGGTTTGACCCGATTCTTCGTCCGTTTGAACGCGGAACGACGGATCTTCCTGCGCCAGACGGTTCAGGGCCAGACCCATCTTTTCCTGGTCCGGCTTCGTCTTCGGCTCAACAGCCTGCGAAATCACGGGTTCCGGGAAAACCATGCGCTCGAGCACGATCGGGCTCGTCGGATCGCACAGCGTGTCGCCCGTGGTCGCGTCCTTCAGGCCGACCGCAGCGGCGATGTCGCCTGCGCGCACTTCCTTGATTTCTTCGCGCTGGTTCGCGTGCATCTGCAGAATACGGCCCAGACGTTCCTTCTTGTCCTTGGTCGCGTTCAGCAGGGTGTCGCCCGAATTCACAACGCCAGAGTAGACACGGAAGAAGATCAGTTGGCCGACGAACGGGTCGGTCATGATCTTGAATGCCAGTGCCGAGAACTTTTCGTCGTCAGCAGCGCGGCGCTCACCCTTTTCACCGTTTTCCAGCTCGCCGGTAACCGGCGGGATGTCGACCGGCGACGGCAGGAAGTCGAGCACGGCGTCCAGCATGCGCTGCACACCCTTGTTCTTGAACGCGGTGCCGCACAGCATCGGCTGGATTTCGCAAGCGATCGTACGGTCGCGCAGACCCTTGATGATTTCCTCTTCGGTCAGCTCACCCGACTCGAGGTACTTGTTCATCATGTCTTCGTTCGCTTCCGCCGCGGCTTCGACCATCTTTTCACGCCATTCGTTGCATGTGTCGACGAGCTCTGCCGGGATGTCTTCGTACGAGAACTTGGTGCCTTGGGACGCGTCGTCCCAAATGATCGCCTTCATCTTCATCAGATCGACGACGCCCGTGAAGTTCTCTTCCGCGCCGATAGGCACGACGACCGGAACCGGGTTCGCCTTCAGACGCAGCTTGAGCTGGTCGTAGACCTTGAAGAAGTTCGCGCCGGTACGGTCCATCTTGTTGATGAACGCGAGACGGGGAACCTTGTACTTGTTAGCCTGACGCCACACGGTTTCCGACTGGGGCTGCACGCCGCCCACAGCGCAGTACACCATGCACGCGCCGTCGAGCACGCGCATCGAGCGCTCGACTTCAATCGTGAAGTCGACGTGACCCGGGGTGTCGATGATGTTGATGCGGTGTTCGGCGCGGTCGCCCGCCATGCCCTTCCAGAACGCCGTGGTAGCAGCGGAAGTAATCGTGATGCCGCGCTCCTGTTCCTGCTCCATCCAGTCCATGGTGGCAGCGCCGTCGTGAACTTCACCAATCTTGTGGTTCACGCCCGTGTAGAACAGAATGCGCTCGGTCGTCGTCGTTTTGCCGGCGTCGATGTGAGCGCTAATACCGATGTTACGGTAGCGCTCGATAGGAGTCTTGCGAGCCACTTTGATCCTCTATTGGGATGACGCGATGCGAGAGATGCCCATCGCGCTGTAACACAAACGGGCGAGGCGCCTTTGAAGCGCACCCGCCCGGAATTTCTTTCCGTTTTCCGCTAAACCCGGGGTGGGGAAGCTTAGAAACGGAAGTGCGAGAACGCCTTGTTGGCTTCTGCCATCCGGTGAACTTCGTCGCGCTTCTTCATCGCGCCGCCACGGCCTTCGGCCGCTTCGGAGAGCTCACCTGCCAGACGCAGGGCCATCGACTTCTCGCTGCGCTTCTTCGCGGCTTCACGCAGCCAGCGCATCGCCAATGCCATACGACGCGACGGGCGCACTTCGACCGGAACCTGATAGTTCGCACCACCAACGCGGCGGCTCTTCACTTCGACCACCGGCTTGACGTTGTTGAGCGCCACCGTGAACACTTCCAGCGGGTCCTTGCCACCCTTGGTCTGGATCTGTTCGAAAGCGCCGTACACGATACGCTCGGCAACCGACTTCTTGCCGGAGAGCATCAGCACGTTCATGAATTTTGCTACATCAACGTTGCCAAACTTCGGATCCGGCAACACTTCCCGCTTGGGGACTTCGCGACGACGCGGCATGTTTCTTCCTTTACTTTTCAGTTGGAGCTGTTTACAGCCCCGCGGCCACCAACTAACCCGATTCATCCGTAAGACTAACCAGCCTGGTCGGGTGACCACTTACTCGATAGCACCGGCGATTCCGGCACCATCGCTATTACCGCCTTTGCAGGCGACCTGAAACTACGATCGACCGGCTAAATTACTTGCCAGCCTTGGCACGCTTCGCACCGTACTTCGAGCGAGCCTGCTTACGATCCTTGACGCCCTGGGTATCCAGCGAGCCGCGAACCATGTGGTAACGCACACCCGGCAAGTCCTTCACACGGCCGCCGCGAATCAGCACGACCGAGTGTTCCTGCAGGTTGTGGCCTTCGCCACCAATGTACGAAATGACTTCGAAGCCGTTCGTCAGACGAACCTTGGCGACCTTACGGAGTGCCGAGTTCGGCTTCTTCGGCGTCGTGGTGTACACACGGGTGCACACGCCCCGACGCTGGGGGCAGTCCTGCAAAGCCGGGCTCTTGCTCTTCGTCGTTTCCGACGTGCGGCCTTTGCGAACCAGTTGATTGATGGTTGGCATTGATTATTCCTGAAATTGAACAAAATCGACGCATCGGTTTCCGGGCAAAGCGGAAACGCCCGCGCATCGAACTTCCGGCTGGCCCGCTCACGCACGAACTGAAGTTGCGCGTAGGCATTCCAAGAACCGGAACCTAACATAATATTCCGAAAATACTAAGGGAGTCAACAGGTTGCGGTGTTTCGTCCCTGTCAATCCGGCTAAACAGCCAGACGACGTCAGTCTGCCGCTACGACGTGCAGCAATTCGTAGCCGAAACGGTCCAGTTTACGCGCCCCCATGCCCGGAATCCCGCGCAGACCGTCGATCGAATCGGGGCCGAGACGGGCGATTTCCGCGAGCGTCGCGTCATGGAAAATCACATAAGCCGGCACTCCGTCGCTCTTCGCGGTTTCTGTGCGCCACATGCGTAGACGCTCCCAGCGGGCCCGCTCGCGAGGGCCCATGCCAATGGTCGGATCGGCGCGCTCGCTCGTACGACCCGACGATTGACGCGTGCGTGTCGGCTTGACGTAGCGGCGCATCGTCACCTTCTGCTCGCCCTTGAGCACCGGCTTGCTCGCCTCCGTCAGCACGAGCGAACCGAAGCCCTCGTGGTCGACCGTCAGGTAACCGAACGCGACGAGTTGGCGAAAGATCGCACGCCACTCCGGCTCACCGAGCGCCGCGCCGATACCGAACGTGGTCAGCTTCTCGTGGCCGCGCTGCAGGATTTTTTCGCTGCGGTTGCCACGCAAAATATCTATCAGGTGTCCGGCTCCGAAATGAAAGCCGCTCGCACGCTGCGCGCGAAACACGCACGACAGCGCCATCTGAGCCTCGCGCGTTGCATCCCAGGTCGGCGGCGGCTCGAGGCAGTTGTCGCAGTTGCCGCACGGCTGGCTCGTTTCGCCGAAGTACGCGAGCAGGCGCACCCGCCGGCAAGTCGCCGTTTCGCACAAACCGAGCAGCGCGTCGAGCTTGCCGGTCTGGACGCGCTTGTGCGCGTCGTCTGCTTCGGATTCGTCGATCATCTTGCGCTGCTGCACGACGTCGCCGAGCCCGTAGGCCATCCACGCGTTCGACGGCAGTCCGTCGCGGCCCGCACGGCCGGTCTCCTGGTAGTACCCTTCCACGCTCTTGGGCAAATCCAGATGCGCGACGAACCGCACGTCGGGTTTGTCGATGCCCATGCCGAACGCAATCGTCGCGCACATCACGATGCCTTCCTCGCGCTGGAACATCTCCTGATGTTTCTGGCGCACCTCGAACTCCATGCCGGCGTGGTACGGCAGCGCGCGCATGCCCTTTTCCTTCAGCCACTCCGCGGTTTCCTCGACCTTGCGGCGCGACAGGCAATAAACGACGCCCGCGTCGGTCGTACCGTCGGCTTTCGTATGCTCGGCGCGGATGAAGTCGAGCAGTTGCGTGCGCGCGTTGTCTTTTTCGGCGATGCGATAGCGGATGTTCGGCCGATCGAAACTCGACACGAACACGCGCGCATCTTCGAGCGCGAGACGGTGGATGATTTCGTCGCGCGTGATCGCGTCGGCGGTCGCCGTCAGCGCGATGCGCGGGACATTCGGAAAGCGCTCGTGCAGCACCGACAGCTGAATATATTCGGGCCGGAAATCGTGTCCCCATTGCGACACGCAGTGCGCTTCGTCGATCGCGAAAAGACCGATGCGCGTGCGTTCGAGCAGTTCCTGGAAGCGCGGCGTCATCAGCCGCTCCGGTGCGACGTAGAGCAGATCGATGTCGCCGTCGCGGAGCGCCCGCTCGGTGGCCACCGCCTCCGCGCTCGACAACGTTGAGTTCAGGTACGCGGCCCGCACGCCGACTTCGGTCAGCGCGGCCACCTGATCCTGCATCAGCGCGATCAGTGGCGACACCACGATGCCGGCGCCAAAGCCGCATTCGCGCCGCACCAGCGACGGGATCTGATAGCACAGCGATTTGCCGCCGCCCGTCGGCATCAGCACAAGGCAATCGCCACCGTCGGCGACGTGCTCGACAATTTCGCCCTGCTGCCCTCTGAACGCGGGATAACCAAAGACTTCATTGAGGATTTCGAGCGGTCGGGACATGTATTTGAGAGAGACGGCGAAAGGAACGGCACGCAGGCGGTGAGACGGATTTTACCAACCCATTCGTGCCGCGCCCGCGCTTTGCGACAACGTTAGCCATCGGGCCTAGGACTGCTCCGGCACGTCGCACCCATGCACGCGCAAAAAGAGCAAAAAAAAACCGCTCAGTCGAAACTGAGCGGCCTTCGTGGCTCGTAAGGCAAGGCGGCTAGCGCCGCCAGCACTTACTCGCCCGAGTGTTGCTGTTCGGCAGCCGGCGTTTCCGGCGTACCGAATTCGAACGACTCTTCCGCTGCGATCTGATCGAAACGCTCGCGGTCGGCCAGTTCCTTGCTCTTGCGCGCCTTGTGGAACGCGAGACCCGTACCGGCCGGAATCAGGCGGCCGACGATCACGTTTTCCTTCAGGCCACGCAGGTCGTCGCGCTTGCCCATGATCGCCGCTTCGGTCAGCACGCGGGTCGTTTCCTGGAACGACGCCGCGGAGATGAACGAATCGGTCGACAGCGACGCCTTCGTGATACCGAGCAGCACGTTTTCGTACGTTGCCGGACGCTTGTCTTCCGCGATCATACGGTCGTTCTCGTCAAGCATGTCCGACCGCTCGACCTGTTCGCCCGGGATGAAACGCGTGTCGCCGTTGTCCGAAATCTGCACGCGGCGCAGCATCTGACGCACGATCACTTCGATGTGCTTGTCGTTGATCTTCACGCCTTGCAGACGGTACACGTCCTGCACTTCGTCCACGATGTAGCGCGACAGCGCCTCGACGCCCTGCAGACGCAGGATGTCGTGCGGATCCGCCGGTCCGTCGACGATCATTTCGCCCTTGTTGACGACCTGACCATCGTGCACCAGAACCTGCTTTTCCTTCGCGATCAGGAACTCGTGCTGGTTGCCCTCGAGGTCCGTGATAACGAGACGCTGCTTGCCCTTCGTGTCCTTACCGAACGACGTCGTACCCGTGACTTCCGCCAGGATACCCGCGTCCTTCGGCGAACGTGCTTCGAACAGTTCCGCCACACGCGGCAGACCACCGGTAATGTCACGCGTCTTCTGCGATTCGGTCGGGATACGTGCGAGCACTTCGCCGACCTGCACCTGCTGACCGTCCTTCACGGTGATCAGCGCGCCGACCTGGAAGCCGATCTGCACCGAGTGCTCGGTGTTCGGGATCTTCACTTCCTCGCCGTTCGCATCGAGCAGCTTGACCTGCGGACGCACCGTCTTCGACGCCTGCGAACCACGACGCTTCACGTCGATCACGACGAGCGTGGACAGACCCGTCACGTCGTCGATCTGTTTCGCGACCGTCACGCCTTCCTCGACGTTCTCGAACTTCACCGTACCACCGTACTCGGTGATGATCGGACGCGTCATCGGATCCCACGTGGCCAGTTGCGTGCCAGCCTTGATCTGCGCACCGTCGAGCTGCAGCAGCGTGGCGCCGTACGGCACCTTGTGACGCTCGCGCTCGCGGCCGTGATCGTCGGTAATCATCGCTTCACCCGAACGCGAGATGACGATCTGCTCGCCCTTCGCATTCGTGACATAACGCATCGTCGACGTGAAACGCACCGTACCGTTCGACTTCGCTTCGACCGACGATGCCACCGCCGCACGCGACGCCGCGCCACCGATGTGGAACGTACGCATCGTGAGCTGCGTGCCCGGTTCACCGATTGACTGCGCCGCGATCACGCCGACCGCTTCGCCGACGTTCACCAGCGAGCCGCGGCCGAGGTCGCGACCGTAGCAGGCCGCGCACAGACCGTAGCGCGTTTCGCAGGTCAGCGGCGTGCGCACGCGCACTTCGTCGATGCCGAGGCGTTCGATGTCTTCGACCGCGTCTTCGTCGAGCAGTGTGCCCGCTTCGAACAGCGTTTCCTGCGATTCCGGGTTGACGATGTCAGCCACGGCCACGCGACCCAGGATACGGTCACGCAGCGCTTCGACCACTTCACCACCTTCCACGAGCGCCTTCATCGCCACGCCGTTCGACGTGCCGCAATCTTCCTCGACGACGACCAGATCCTGCGTCACGTCGACGAGACGACGCGTCAGGTAACCCGAGTTCGCGGTCTTCAGTGCCGTATCAGCCAGACCCTTACGTGCACCGTGGGTCGAAATGAAGTACTGCAACACGTTCAGACCTTCGCGGAAGTTCGCCGTAATCGGCGTCTCGATGATCGAGCCGTCCGGCTTCGCCATCAGACCGCGCATACCGGCCAGCTGACGGATCTGAACCGCGGAACCACGAGCGCCTGAGTCCGCCATCATGTAGATGGAGTTGAACGACTCCTGACGCGTCTGGTTGCCGTCGCGGTCCGTGACCGGTTCCGTCGACAGCTGCTCCATCATTGCCTTGCCGACCGCTTCCGACGTCGCCGACCAGATGTCGACCACGTTGTTGTAGCGCTCCTGCGCAGTGACGAGACCCGACATGTACTGACGGTCGTATTCCTTCACCTTCTTCGCGGCGTCGCCAACGATGGTTTCCTTCTGCGGCGGTACGAGCATGTCGTCGACGCAAATCGAAATACCAGCACGCGTTGCCAGACGGAAGCCCGACTGCATCAGTTGGTCGGCGAAAATCACCGTCTCACGCAGACCGCACTTGCGGAACGCGGTGTTGATCAGACGCGAGATTTCCTTCTTCTTCAGCGGCTTGTTCAGCACCGAGAACGGCAGACCCGGCGGCAGGATTTCCGACAGGATCGAGCGGCCAACCGTGGTCGCATACAGCGTGATCTTCGGTACGAACGCCGGCCCGCCTTCCGACTTGTCTTCGTTGTGGACCATTTCGGTAATCCGCACGTTGACGCGCGAGGCCAGTTCGACTTCCTTGTTCTCGTACGCGCGCAGCACTTCCGACACGCCTGTGAACGTCAGGCCTTCGCCCTTGCCGTTCACCGCTTCACGCGTCGCGTAGTACAGGCCGAGCACGATATCCTGCGACGGCACGATCGACGGATCGCCGTTAGCCGGGAACAGTACGTTGTTCGACGCGAGCATCAGCGTGCGCGCTTCCATCTGCGCTTCGAGCGACAGCGGCACGTGAACGGCCATCTGGTCACCGTCGAAGTCGGCGTTGAACGCCGCGCAAACGAGCGGGTGCAGTTGGATTGCCTTACCTTCGATCAGCACCGGCTCGAAAGCCTGGATGCCGAGACGGTGCAGCGTCGGCGCACGGTTCAGCATGACCGGATGTTCGCGGATCACCTCTTCGAGGATGTCCCACACCACCGGTGTCTGGTTCTCGACCTCCTTCTTCGCAGCCTTGATGGTGGTAGCGACACCCATCACTTCGAGCTTGTTGAAGATGAACGGCTTGAACAGTTCGAGCGCCATCAGCTTCGGCAGACCGCACTGATGCAGCTTCAGCGTCGGGCCGACCACGATCACCGAACGGCCCGAGTAGTCGACACGCTTACCGAGCAGGTTCTGACGGAAGCGACCGCCCTTACCCTTGATCATGTCCGCGAGCGACTTCAGCGGACGCTTGTTCGCACCGGTCATCGCCTTGCCGCGACGGCCGTTGTCGAGCAGCGAGTCGACGGCTTCCTGCAGCATCCGCTTTTCGTTGCGGACGATGATTTCAGGCGCCTTCAGCTCGAGCAAACGCTTCAACCGGTTGTTACGGTTGATCACGCGGCGATACAGGTCGTTCAGGTCCGACGTCGCGAAACGGCCGCCGTCGAGCGGGACGAGCGGACGCAGTTCCGGCGGCAGCACCGGCAGCACTTCGAGGACCATCCAGTCCGGCTTGATGCCCGAACGCTGGAACGCCTCGAGCACTTTCAGGCGCTTCGCGTACTTCTTGATCTTCGCTTCCGAGCCGGTGTTCTTGAGCTCCGTGCGCAGCAGCTCGACCTGCTCGTCGATGTTGATCGCGCGCAGCAGTTCGCGAATACCTTCCGCGCCCATCTCGGCACGGAATTCGTCGCCGTATTCCTCGACCTTGTTGTAGTAATCCTCTTCGGTCATGATCTGCCGCGCTTTGAGCGGCGTCATGCCCGGATCGATCACCACATATGCTTCGAAGTACAGCACGCGCTCGATGTCGCGCAGCGTCATGTCGAGCACCATGCCCAGACGCGACGGCAGCGACTTCAGGAACCAGATGTGCGCGACCGGCGAGGCCAGCTCAATGTGGCCCATTCGCTCACGACGCACCTTCGCGAGCGTCACTTCGACGCCGCACTTCTCGCAGATCACACCGCGGTGCTTCAGGCGCTTGTACTTGCCGCAAAGGCATTCGTAGTCCTTGATCGGACCGAAAATCTTCGCGCAGAACAGACCATCGCGCTCCGGCTTGAACGTGCGGTAGTTGATGGTTTCCGGCTTCTTGACTTCACCGAACGACCACGAACGGATCTTGTCCGGCGAGGCCAGACCGATCTTGATCGCGTCGAAAACTTCAGGTTGTTGGACTTGCTTGAATAGATCGAGCAAAGCTTTCATCGCTTCTCTCCAGTAGTCCGATTAGTTCCGGTCCAGGTCGATGTCGATACCCAGCGACCGGATTTCCTTCACCAACACGTTGAACGACTCAGGCATGCCGGCATCGATCACGTGATCGCCCTTGACCAGGTTCTCGTAAACCTTGGTCCGGCCCGTCACGTCGTCCGACTTCACCGTCAGCATTTCCTGCAGCACGTACGATGCGCCGTACGCTTCGAGCGCCCACACTTCCATTTCACCGAAACGCTGGCCACCGAACTGCGCCTTACCGCCCAACGGCTGCTGCGTGACGAGCGAGTACGGGCCCGTGGAACGCGCGTGCATCTTGTCGTCGACCAGGTGGTGCAGCTTCAGGTAGTGCATGTAGCCGACCGTCACCGTACGTTCGAACATCTCGCCCGTGCGACCGTCGAACAGACGCACCTGGTTCTTCGACGGCGTCATGCCGAGGTTTTCAGCGATGTCGTCCGGGAACGCCAGGTCCAGCGCGCGGGACATTTCTTCTTCCGTCGCACCGTCGAACACCGGCGTTGCGAACGGCACGCCTTCGCGCAGGTTCTTCGCCAGTTCGAGGATTTCGTCGTCGCTGAAGCTGTCCAGCTCTTCGGCGCGGCCCGATTCGTTGTAGATCTTGATCAGGAATTCGCGCAGTTCAGCGATCTTCGCCTGACGCTGCAGCATTTCGCCGATACGCCAGCCGAGACCCTTCGCGGCCCAACCCAGATGCACTTCGAGAACCTGACCCACGTTCATCCGCGACGGCACGCCGAGCGGGTTCAGAACGACGTCAGCCGGACGGCCGTCGGCCATGTACGGCATGTCTTCGATCGGCACGATCTTCGACACGACACCCTTGTTACCGTGACGGCCTGCCATCTTGTCGCCAGGCTGCAGACGGCGCTTCACCGCCAGATACACCTTGACCATCTTCAGCACGCCCGGCGGCAGTTCGTCGCCTTGCGTGAGCTTCTTGCGCTTCTCTTCGAATGCGAGGTCGAACTGGTGACGCTTCTCTTCGATCGAGTTCTTGATCGCTTCGAGCTGGGCCGCTGCTTCTTCATCCGCGAGGCGGATGTCGAACCAGTGATAGTGGTCCAGATCTTCGAGGTAAGCGCGGTCGATCTTCGTGCCCTTCGCGAGCTTCTTCGGACCGCCGTTCACCACCTTGCCTTCGAGCATGCGTGCGAGACGCTGGAACGCATCGCCTTCCACGATACGCAGCTGGTCGTTCAGGTCGAGACGATAGCGCTTCAGTTCATCGTCGATGATCTGTTGCGCGCGCTTGTCGCGCTGGATGCCTTCACGCGTGAATACCTGCACGTCGATCACAGTGCCGCTCATGCCCGACGGCACGCGCAGCGACGTGTCCTTCACGTCCGACGCCTTCTCACCGAAGATCGCGCGCAGCAGCTTTTCTTCCGGCGTCAGCTGGGTTTCGCCCTTCGGCGTGACCTTGCCGACCAGCACGTCGCCCGCTTCGACTTCCGCGCCGATGTACACGATGCCCGACTCGTCGAGACGGCCAAGCTGCACTTCGGCGAGATTCGAGATGTCGCGCGTGATTTCTTCCGGTCCGAGCTTCGTGTCGCGTGCAACGACGTTCAGTTCTTCGATGTGAATCGACGTGTAACGGTCGTCCGCAACGACCTTCTCCGAAATCAGGATGGAGTCTTCGAAGTTGTAGCCGTTCCATGGCATGAACGCGATCAGCATGTTCTGGCCGAGCGCGAGCTCGCCCAGATCGGTCGATGCGCCGTCAGCCAGCACGTCGCCGCGCGCAACCTTGTCGCCCATCTTCACGATCGGACGCTGGTTGATGTTCGTGTTCTGGTTCGAACGCGTGTACTTGATCAGATTGTAGATGTCGACGCCGACTTCACCCGCGACCGCTTCGTCGTCGTTCACGCGAATCACGATACGGCCCGCGTCGACGTAATCGACCACACCGCCACGCAGTGCCTGAACCGTCGTGCCCGAGTCGACCGCCACGGTGCGTTCGATGCCCGTACCGACGACCGGCTTTTCCGGACGCAGACACGGGACGGCCTGACGCTGCATGTTCGAGCCCATCAATGCGCGGTTCGCGTCGTCGTGCTCGAGGAACGGAATCAGCGAAGCTGCGACCGACACGATCTGCGACGGCGCCACGTCCATGTACTGAATGCGGTCCGGCGTGACCATCAGCGTTTCGCCCGCTTCACGCGACGACACGAGTTCGTCGGTCAGCGTGCGGTCGTCGGCCACCGCCGCGTTCGCCTGAGCGATCACGTAACGGCCTTCTTCGATCGCCGACAGATAGTCAATCTGGTCGGTCACCTTGCCGTCCGCCACCTTGCGATACGGCGTTTCGAGGAAGCCGTATTCGTTCAGGTGCGCGTACAGAGCGAGCGAGTTGATCAGACCGATGTTCGGACCTTCCGGCGTTTCAATCGGGCACACACGGCCGTAGTGAGTTGGGTGCACGTCGCGGACTTCGAAGCCTGCGCGCTCACGAGTCAGACCGCCCGGGCCTAGTGCAGAAACACGACGCTTGTGCGTGATTTCCGACAGCGGATTGGTCTGGTCCATGAACTGCGACAGCTGCGACGACCCGAAGAACTCGCGAATCGCCGACGAGATCGGCTTCGAGTTGATCAGGTCGTGCGGCATCAAGTTTTCGCTTTCGGCCTGGCCGAGGCGTTCCTTCACAGCACGTTCGACACGCACGAGGCCCGCGCGGAACTGGTTCTCAGCGAGTTCGCCGACGCAGCGCACACGACGGTTGCCGAGGTGGTCGATGTCGTCCACTTCGCCCTTGCCGTTGCGCAGCTCGACGAGGATCTTGATCGTCGCGAGAATGTCGTCGTCCTGCAGCGTCATCGGACCGACGATTTCATCACGGCCGACGCGCCGGTTGAACTTCATACGGCCCACCTTCGACAGGTCGTACGCTTCTTCGCTGTAGAACAGACGGTTGAACAGTGCCTCGACCGCTTCTTCGGTCGGCGGCTCGCCCGGACGCATCATGCGGTAGATCGCGATACGTGCGGCCATCTTGTCGGCCGTTTCGTCGATACGCAGCGTCGACGAGATGTACGGACCTTGGTCCAGATCGTTCGTGTAGAGCGTCTGGATGTCCTTGATCTTCGCTTCGCGCAGCTTCTCGAGCACGGATTCGGTAATTTCGTCGTTGGCGTTCGCGATGACTTCACCCGTATCGCCGTCGATCACGTTCTTCGCGAGCACGCGGCCGAGCAGATAATCTTCCGGCACCGAGATGAACTTGGTCTTCGCGTTATCGAGGTCGCGAATGTGCTTGGCGTTGATCCGCTTGTCCTTCTGGACGATCACGTTGCCATCGCGGTCCGTGATATCGAAGCGCGCGACTTCACCGCGCAAACGCTCCGGCACGAATTCCATCTGCGCGCCTTCCGGCATCAGCGTGAAATTGTCGAACACGAAGAAGTTTGCGAGGATCTGTTCCGGCGTCAGGCCGATTGCCTTTAGCAGGATCGTAACCGGCATCTTACGACGACGGTCGACGCGGAAGTACAGCACGTCCTTCGGGTCGAACTCGAAGTCGAGCCACGAGCCACGGTAGGGAATGATACGTGCCGAAAACAGCAGCTTGCCCGAGCTGTGCGTCTTGCCCTTGTCGTGTTCGAAGAAAACACCCGGCGAACGGTGCAGCTGCGAAACGATCACACGTTCCGTGCCGTTGATGACGAACGAACCGGTCGGCGTCATGAGCGGGATTTCGCCCATGTACACTTCCTGTTCCTTCACTTCTTTGACGACCGGCTTGCTCGGTGATTCTTTGTCGAGCAGCACCAGACGCACCTTGGCGCGCAGCGCCGAGCAGTACGTCAGACCGCGCTGCTGGCATTCCTTGATGTTGAATGCCGGCGGCGACAGCATGTAGCTGACGAACTCAAGACGCGCGAAGCCGTTGTGCGAAACGATCGGAAAAACGGAAGTAAACGCGGCCTGCAAGCCTTCCGGCTTGCGTTGCGTAGATGACGTATCTGCTTGCAGAAACGTGCTGAATGATTCAAGCTGGGTAGCCAGCAGGAAAGGTACTTGGTGAACGATGGGGCGCTTCGCAAAACTCTTGCGAATACGCTTCTTCTCGGTGAAGGAATATTGCATACGATCTCCGAATCACGGCGGGCATAGTTGTCGAGGCAGGATACCTTGATGAGACAACCCGAGTGTTCACCGACTGAGACCCGATGGCCGTCCGATGGCTTGAACGAGCCTAGAAGCTTGGTGGTTGGCCGCTACCAACCGCTGGCTGACGGCAGCGGATGCCTGTGTTGCCCGCTACCCGACCAAACTTGCCTTCTGCAGTCGCTTCAGAAGACAAAGAGAAATGCCGGTCAAAATTACCGTGGGCGTTTTTCTTTGGCTTCTGGGAATCACATTCCTGCCGGCATACGCCCGCAAAAACGCGTCCTCCACAAAGCACAAAAAGGCCGGCGGTGAAAAACCGCCAGCCTTCGCACAGCGCGTTGAAGCTTACTTGATTTCAACCTTCGCGCCGGCTTCTTCCAGCTTCTTCTTGGCTTCTTCAGCAGCAGCCTTGGGCACCGCTTCCTTAACGGGCTTCGGTGCACCGTCGACCAGATCCTTCGCTTCCTTCAGGCCGAGACCCGTCAGTTCGCGAACAGCCTTAATCACCGAAACCTTGTTTGCACCGGTTTCAGCCAAGATGACCGTGAATTCGGTCTGCTCTTCAGCAGCAGCAGCGCCGCCGGCTGCACCTGCCGGGCCAGCCACTGCAACAGCAGCTGCCGAGACGCCAAACTTTTCTTCGAACGCCTTGACCAGCTCGTTCAGTTCCAGAACCGACATCGAGCCTACGGCTTCGAGGATGTCTTCTTTTGCGATTGCCATTTGAAATACTCCTAAATTGAATTCGGATACAGCCAGCGATCAATCACGCTCGACTGAAGTGCATTACGCAGCGGCTTCTTCGCCTTGCTTCTTTTCTGCCAGCGCGGCCAGAGCGCGCGCGAAGCCAGAAACAGGTGCCTGCATAACGTACAACAGCTTGGAGAGCAGTTCTTCGCGGCTCGGGATGCTTGCCAGCGCTTGCACGCCAGCCTTGTCCATCACCTTGCCTTCGTAGGAACCAGCCTTGATGACCAACTTGTCATTGCTCTTGCTGAAGTCATTGACGACCTTAGCAGCAGCAATCGCATCTTCCGAGATGCCGTAGATCAGGGGGCCAGTCATCTGCTCTGCCAGCGGAGCAAACGGGGTACCCTCGACGGCGCGACGCGCCAGCGTGTTCTTCAACACGCGAAGGTAAACCTGTTGCTCACGCGCTTTCGCGCGCAGCTTGGTCAGATCGCCAACCGCGATTCCACGATACTCAGCCAGAACCACGGTCTGAGCTTTCGCGACTTGCGCGGCAACCTCAGCGACGACGGCCTGCTTGCTTTCTTTGTTTAGTGGCACGGTTAACCTCCAGATTCGATACACGCAGCGTGCGCCTTGTGTACCGCATTCAATAACGGCGTCCGACCAGTCAGGAGTATTTCGACCGTCAAAAATCCGTATCGCTACAGACATCCAACGGCTTCATCACTACAAAACCTTTTCGGGTTCGCCATCTGCGTTGGCTTTACATTAAGGACCCGCCTACTTGCTGCGTGCCCACCAACGGTCTTTGACAACCGGTCGCGCGATGCAGACTGCCACCTCGCAACCGCCCAAAGCCCTTAAAAGCCGCCCCAACTCGCGCCGGAGCGGCGAAATTCATTACTGGGCAGCGATCGACGTCTGGTCGACACGAACACCAACACCCATCGTGCTCGACAGAGCGACCTTGCGCAGATACACGCCCTTGCTCGTTGCCGGCTTCGCCTTCTGCAGCGCTTCGATCAGCGCATTCAGGTTGTTGCGCAGTGCTGCCGGTTCAAACGAAGCGCGGCCGATCGTTGCGTGGATAATGCCGGCCTTGTCGACACGGAATTGCACCTGACCAGCCTTGGCGTTTTTGACCGCGGTCGCGACGTCCGGCGTGACCGTGCCAACCTTCGGGTTCGGCATCAGGCCACGCGGGCCGAGAATCTGCCCGAGCGTACCGACGATACGCATCGTGTCCGGCGAAGCGATCACGATGTCGAAGTTCAGGTTCCCGGCCTTGACCTGTTCGGCCAGGTCTTCCATACCGACGACGTCAGCACCAGCGGCACGAGCCTGCTCAGCCTTTTCGCCCTGCGCGAACACAGCGACGCGGACCGACTTACCGGTACCAGCGGGCAGCACGACCGAGCCGCGAACCACTTGATCCGACTTCTTTGCGTCAATGCCGAGTTGCACGGCGACGTCGATCGACTCGTCGAACTTCGCGCTTGCGCATTCCTTCACGAGCGACAGAGCGTCTTCGATCGGGTACAGCTTCTGACGATCCACTTTGGCTGCAAATGCTTGCAGACGCTTCGAAAGCTTAGCCATTTACACGCCCTCCACGGTGATGCCCATCGAGCGGGCGCTACCAGCGATCGTACGAACCGCTGCATCCAGATCAGCAGCCGTCAGATCGGGCATCTTGGTCTTGGCGATATCTTCAGCTTGGGCGCGGGTGATCTTGCCCACCTTGTCGGTATGCGGCTTGCTCGAACCCTTGTCGAGCTTCGCTGCCTTCTTGATCAGAACCGTAGCCGGCGGCGTCTTCAGAACGAACGTGAAGCTCTTGTCCGCGAATGCCGTGATCACGACAGGAATCGGCAGACCCGGTTCCATCGCTTGAGTCTGCGCGTTGAACGCCTTGCAGAACTCCATGATGTTCAGGCCGCGCTGACCCAGTGCCGGACCAACCGGCGGCGACGGGTTGGCTTTACCTGCAGGAATCTGCAGCTTGATAAAGCCGATAATTTTCTTTGCCATTTCGAGAACCTCTGTGGAACGCCGCCTTACGGGCGGACGCTCAGTGAGTAGTAGCGCGTGTTCGCCGACAAACTGGCTAGTTACGCTCCTCAACGGCCATTACGCGGACCGTAAGCGCGAAATACGGAACGCACCTAGCGGTGCGTTCCGTAAAATCTAGACTACAACTTTTCGACTTGGCCGAATTCCAACTCGACCGGCGTTGCGCGGCCGAAGATTGTAACGGAAACACGGACTCGCGACTTTTCGTAGTTCACTTCTTCGACGCTGCCGTTGAAATCTGTGAACGGGCCTTCTTTCACGCGCACCATCTCGCCTACCTCAAACAGGGTCTTCGGACGCGGCTTCTCCACGCCCTCCTGCATCTGCGACATGATCTTTTCAACTTCCCGAGGGGAGATCGGGCTCGGCCGATTACGCGCCCCGCCGACGAAGCCGGTCACCTTCGCCGTATTTTTCACGAGGTGCCACGTTTCGTCTGTCATTTCCATTTCGACTAAAACATAGCCCGGGAAGAAACGACGTTCGGTTACTGATTTGTGACCGCCCTTTACCTCAACAACCTCTTCCGTTGGAACGAGGATCTGGCCGAACTGATCCTGCATACCAGCCCGCTCGATGCGCTCCTGAAGCGCTCGTTGCACGCTCTTCTCCATACCGGAATATGCGTGCACTACGTACCAACGTTTGCCGCTCGGGGATGCCGGAGTATCACTCATATCATTTCCAACCCAGAATCGCCGAGAAAATCGCCCACTCAATGGATTTATCACAAACCCAGAGGAAGATAGCCATCACGACTACGAAGCCGAAGACCACGAGTGTTGTTTGGGTCGCCTCTTTGCGACTCGGCCAAACTACCTTGCGGACCTCTTTGTATGAGTCATTGGCGAAAGCGATGAAACCCTTGCCAGGCGCCGAGAGAAGACCGACTGCGACACCCGCGATCGCACCAACAGCCAAGGCGGCTCCACGGATGTACCATTCCTGGCCATTAAGCCAGAAGAACCCCACGAACCCGGCCAAGACCAGCAACACACCTGCGATCAACATCAACTTGTCGCCGGATGTATTTACAGTTTCGACGGAAGGATTCGCCATAACACCTTAACAAGCGCCACTACGGCGCGATCGTTGGCAGGGGCAGAGGGAATCGAACCCCCAACCTTCGGTTTTGGAGACCGACGCTCTGCCAGTTGAGCTATACCCCTAAACCATTTAGGGTTGACAACACCGCCAACCCCGATACAACCGATTATCGAGAACTCTCTGGCGTTACTCGATGATCTTGGCGACGACACCAGCGCCGACCGTACGGCCACCTTCGCGAATTGCGAAGCGCAGACCTTCTTCCATCGCGATCGGGTTGATCAGTTTCACCGTGATCGACACGTTGTCGCCCGGCATCACCATTTCCTTGTCCTTCGGCAGCTCGATCGAGCCCGTCACGTCCGTCGTACGGAAGTAGAACTGCGGGCGGTAGTTGTTGAAGAACGGCGTGTGACGGCCGCCTTCGTCCTTGCTCAGCACGTACACTTCAGCCGTGAAGTGCGTGTGCGGGTTGATCGAACCCGGCTTGGCCAGAACCTGACCACGCTCCACGTCTTCACGCTTCGTGCCGCGCAGCAGGATACCAACGTTGTCGCCTGCCTGACCCTGGTCGAGCAGCTTGCGGAACATTTCCACGCCCGTGCAGGTCGTCTTGGCCGTTGCGCGGATACCGACGATCTCGATTTCCTCGCCAACCTTGATCACGCCGCGCTCGACGCGACCCGTCACCACCGTGCCGCGACCCGAGATCGAGAACACGTCTTCCACCGGCATCAGGAACGCACCGTCAACCGCGCGCTCCGGCGTCGGGATGTACGTGTCCAGCGCATCGGCCAGGTTCATGATCGCTACCTCGCCCAGCTCGCCCTTGTCGCCTTCCAGCGCCAGCTTGGCCGAACCCTTGATGATCGGCGTCTCATCGCCCGGGAAGTCGTACTTCGACAGAAGTTCGCGAACTTCCATCTCGACGAGCTCCAGCAGCTCGGCGTCGTCCACCATGTCGCACTTGTTCAGGAACACGATGATGTACGGAACGCCAACCTGACGCGCCAGCAGGATGTGCTCACGCGTTTGCGGCATCGGGCCGTCGGCAGCCGAGCACACCAGGATTGCGCCGTCCATCTGCGCCGCGCCCGTGATCATGTTCTTCACGTAGTCTGCGTGGCCCGGGCAGTCGACGTGTGCGTAGTGGCGGTTAGCCGTTTCGTACTCGACGTGCGCGGTGTTGATGGTAATGCCACGCGCCTTTTCTTCCGGCGCCGCGTCGATCTGGTCGTACGCCTTCGCTTCGCCGCCAAACTTCTGCGTCAGGACCGTCGTGATCGCTGCCGTCAGCGTGGTCTTGCCGTGGTCAACGTGACCGATCGTGCCCACGTTCACGTGCGGCTTGGTCCGCTCAAACTTACCCTTGGCCATTTTCGACTCCTAAGAGGATTTTCCGTACGTTGCGCCGGGCGCAAACAATCACCGATTACTTCTGGTGCCCATGGGCAGGATCGAACTGCCGACCTCTCCCTTACCAAGGGAGTGCTCTACCACTGAGCCACATGGGCGCTACCTCTGTGTTGCTGGAGCGGGTGAAGGGAATCGAACCCTCGTCGTAAGCTTGGAAGGCTTCTGCTCTACCATTGAGCTACACCCGCAAGGATCATGGATTCCCAACAACTGCTACATCTTGCATTCTGGTGGAGGAGGTTGGATTCGAACCAACGTAGGCGTAAGCCAACAGATTTACAGTCTGCCCCCTTTAGCCACTCGGGCACCCCTCCGCAGAGAACTGATGATTATGGGGGAACAATGTCTCTTTGTCAAGGGCTGCTTGACCGTTCCGATCCCAACGCTCTCACTTATATAGTGATTGGCTGTTAGCCGTCCGTAAACGCAAAAACCCCACCGCGGCGGGTGGGGTTTCTGACTGGGGGGAGCCTGACGATTACCTACTTTCACACGGGCAATCCGCACTATCATCGGCGTGGAGTCGTTTCACGGTCCTGTTCGGGATGGGAAGGGGTGGGGCCGACTCGCTATGGTCATCAGGCATG
>NZ_VZQN01000054.1:0-37987 GCF_014397645.1 Paraburkholderia sp. 31.1 | reverse complement strand
CCTGCATTACGCCAGCAGCGCGCCACAGCCATCCATGCGCTCGCGGTGCTGATGGGCCGCACGCCGGACAACGCCCCGGCCGTTCCCGATCTCGACAGCCTGGTGTTGCCCGAACACGTGCCTGTCGAGGTGCCGTCGGTCCTGCTGCGTTCGCGCCCCGACGTTCAGGCAGCCGACGCCGCCCTGAAGGCCGCAGCCGCCGATGTCGGCGCTGCGACCGCGCAGCTCTTTCCGAGCCTGTCACTGACGGGCTCGATGGGCCGCGGCGGCTTTAGCTGGCCGGCGGTGCTCTCAGGCGCGGGCGGACTCTGGGCCATTGGTGCGAGCCTGACGCAACCGATTTTCCATGGCGGCGCGCTGCTCGCGCACCGCAAGGCGTCGATCGACGCTTACGATGCGGCCGTGCTGAACTACAAGTCCACCGTTCTGTCGGCGTTCCAGAATGTCGCGGATTCGCTTGCCGCACTGGAAAACGACGCACAGACACTCGCGTCGACGGAAGCGGCGGCGGAGGCCGCGAGGGCGGCATTCGATGATACGGCGTCGCGCCATCGCATGGGCTCCCTGTCTTCTACGGCACAGTATGCCAGTGAGCAGCGGTTTCTAAGTGCACAGCTCAGCTCGATTCGCGCAGCAAGCCAGCGTATGAGCGATACTGCGGCGCTGTTCCAGTCGATGGGCGAACTGCCGGCCGGTCAGTCGGTAGCCGCGTCAAGAGAATGATCGTCCCTCGATGAGTTCGGGATGAGCGGCCCTTGACCGGGTCGCCATCCATCGAGAGTAGCTGTGGTGCCAGGCGCTAGTTAGGCACCCACAACATAAATGAGCCGGCATTTCAGCCGCGTCGAATGACACCAGAAAATTCATCCTGGTCGGTCCTATGGAGCATCAGAAACTGATTGCCTGCCACGAATGCGATCTGCTATTTCGCAAACCTACGCTTCTGAAAGGGCAGGTTGCCAGCTGTTCGCGCTGCGGTGCGAGCCTGAAAGGGATGCATGGCACCGGGCTGCCGCTTGACTGGATCTGCGCTGTGACCCTTGCGGGGTTGATTACTTTTTGTATAGCGCAGGCTTTCCCTGTCATAGAACTCAAAGCTAAGGGTATGGCGTCCGAGGCCACGCTGTTCGGCGCGGTGCGGTCGCTTTGGACACCGAAAGTACCAACGGGGCCTATGCGGGATTCGAGGGGACTCCGCGGCGCCTGTGGGCCAAGGAACTCGGCATTGAGTTCGTTCATATCGACCCGCACTGCAACCCCACCGCGCAGTTGCTGGGCGGGCGCTGGATTCCGGTCCGACCGCAAACCGATGCTGCTCTCGCCACCGCCATCATGTATGTGTGGGCCGTGGAGGGCCTGTACGACGAGGATTACATCGCCACCCGCACGACCGGGTTCGACGAGTGGAGGGCCTATCTTCTGGGCGAAACCGACGGCGTTCCCAAGACGCCCGAGTGGCAGGAGGGCGAAACCGGCGTGCCCGCCAAGGACGTCCGTGCGCTTGCCATCAACCCGGATCCGATGCACGTTGAGGCGAATTCGGTCAACGCGTTTCGGCCAACGCAAGGCAGCGACATAACGGCCTTCGGCTTTCGTGTCTACGCCGTGCTTGGATACGAGCAGGACGACGGGACGTTCAAGAAGGGCCGCGGCAATGCGTTCGCGGGCCCGCTGTACGGCGCTGTGCTGTCCGCTCCCAGCGACGCGGTCGAATCGCGCGTGCGCGATGCTGGCAGCAACGCTACCGTGCGCATGGTGATTCCGTTGTTGCTGACCGCGGTGGTCTGCAGCCCGTCTTGACGCGCGGCGTCCGTACCTTCACGGTGCAAGGCTTCCTGTCTGCCACGCCTCTTCGGCGCCGAAGTCAGGCTGGAGCCTGCCAATGACCGCTTCTCCAGAGAGCCGAATGGGTACTTCCGACCCATTGAACCCGGCACCCCATCTGCGGCAGCTACTGAACCCCTGAGCTGCCATTCGCCGATTTGCTTATCCATGTTTGTCAAGCGGTGTTGAGCGGTTTAACGGAAGACTTCCGGCGGTCTATTTGGCAGACGAATCGTTGGTGGACCACGCCCGCACCATCGCGATGATCGAGGCGGACAACGGGCACAAGCATGAGCCGGCTCGCCAACGCATCCGCGTTGGGGCGTCCCCGCCTGCTCAACGATCGGAACTGGGACGACTATAATTTTTAGTTCAGGGGATCCGCACCTTTGGCAATGAGGCGAAGCTTGGCGCACTTGCACCTGGACTTGCAAAGTCGCTCACCGATTCTGCGCTACGGCTTATCCGTCGTCTGCGTTGGGGCTGCACTTGGGCTGGCGCTCGTGTTCCGGTTTTTCGGGATCCACGACATCTACGGGTCCCCTTTTAACTTCGCCATCGGGGTTGCTTGCTGGTACGGAGGGGCAGGACCTTCCGTGCTGGCAGTCGTGCTATCGGTGGCATCCTACGATTATTTTCTTTCTGCGCCGCTGTACACCATCGGTCTTCAAACCAAAGATTTTCCGCGTTTTTTAGTTTTCACGGCATGGGGCTTGATCTTTGCCGGTTTCGTCGCTGCGCGACGGCGAATCGAAACTGAGCTTCGTCACACCAGCGATCGCCTTCAGGCCGAATTGCAACAGAGTCAGCATAAAGAAAGCGAGATTCACAGGCTCAATCAGGAAGTCACCGCGCGGGCTGAGCAGCTTGAAACGAGTAACAAGGAACTGCAATCCTTCGCCTATTCCGTCTCGCACGATCTACGCGCGCCACTTCGCCATGTGATCGGATACTCCGAGCTACTACAAAAACAGGCGGCCTCTTCGCTCGATGATAAAAGTCGTCGCTACATACAAACGATTGTCGACGCGGCAAAAAGAATGAGTAACCTGATCGACGATTTGCTGGCCTTTTCCAGGGTCGGACAGGTGGAGACCACAAAGACGCCGGTGAGCCTCGATCAGCTCGTCAAGGAGGTCGTTGCGGAGATCGGGCAAGAAACGAGCGGGCGAGACATTGTATGGACAATCAACCCTCTTCCGGTCTGCTACGGGGATCGTCCCATGCTCCGACTGGTTATCGCCAACCTCGTCGCCAATGCGGTCAAATTCACACGCATGCGAACGCGGGCCGAAATCGAGATTGGTTGCGTGGACCCAAATAAAGACGTGGTGGAGGTGTTTGTGAAAGATAATGGTGCAGGCTTTGACATGCGGTATGCGCATAAACTGTTCGGCGTTTTTCAACGTCTGCATCTCCCGGAGCAGTTTGAAGGTACTGGCATCGGACTAGCTATCGTTCAACGCATCATCGTCCGCCACGGAGGCAAGGTCCGTGCAGAGGGCGGGGTGGATCAGGGCGCTACTTTCTATTTTTCAGTGCCTAAGGCACACGGTGCAACGGCAAAGACTGCGAGGACACCATGGACCAACTAGGACGCATTCTGCTCGTCGAGGATGACCCGAGAGACGTCGAACTCACTCTGGCCGCGCTGTCAGACTGTAACTTGGCAAACGAGGTAGTGGTTGCCAGAGACGGACAGCAAGCCTTGGATTACCTCTATTGCAGGGAGGAATTTGTCGATCGCTACGACGAGAACCCTTCAGTCATGTTACTGGATCTGAAACTCCCCAAGGTCGATGGCTTGGAAGTCCTGGACACAGTGAAGTCGGACGAACGTTTGAAGCTCATTCCCGTGGTGGTGCTCACATCGTCGCACGAAGAGAAAGATATGATGCGAAGCTATAAACTCGGGGTAAACGCGTACGTAGTAAAGCCGATCGACTTTCATGAATTTATAAATGCCATCAAGGAGCTAGGCGTATTCTGGGCACTGATCAATGAGCCGCCGCCAGGCAGCATGAGGAAGGGGCAATAATGTCGGGGCTTCGCATTGTGTTGCTGGAAGATAACGCGAATGACGCCGAACTCATTCAAGAGTTCCTTCAAGCCGATCATCTCTGCTGCGAAATCGTTCGCGTGCAATCGCGTGCGGACTTCGAGGCTGCGTTGAAAACCGTTGGAATCGACCTGATTCTCGCGGATTACAAACTTCCGGCGTTCGACGGCCTCTCGGCATTGGAGGTCACTCTGCGCGAACGTCCCGAGGTGCCGTTTATCCTGGTTTCCGGCACGCTTGGCGAAGAACTGGCGGTAGAGGCGCTGAAGAGTGGCGCTACCGATTTCGTTCTGAAGACGCGGCTGTCGAGGCTCGTGCCCGCAGTGCGGCGCGCGCTGCGCGAAGCAAGTGAGCGAGCCGAACGCAAGAACGTCGAGCAGGCGCTACACCGGAGCGAGATGTATCTGGCGGAAGCCCAACGACTGAGCCATACAGGGAGTTTTGGCTGGTACCTGTTGAGCGGCGAGATCTATTGGTCAGATGAGACTTATCGAATATTCGAGCTCGACGCTGCCATCAAGCCCACCGTGCAGGCCATCATCGACCGGACGCATCCGGACGATCGTGTCCGTGTGCAGCAAATCATTGACCGCGCCGCAAGCGAAAGGAAGGCATTTACGATCGAGCATCGTCTGCTGATGGCTGATGCTTCTATCAAGTATGTTCGAGCTGTGGCGCATGGCGTGAACGGCTGTGATCCGGATCGCTTCCGTTTCGTGGGCGCGGTAATGGATATCACCGAGCGCAAACGCACCGAACAAACACTGCTCGAACGCGAGTCGAAGATCCGGCGCCTCGTGGATGCCAACATCATCGGGATCATTGTCTGGAATTTCGATGGTGAGATTCTCGAGGCCAATGACGCATTTCTGCGCATCGTGGGATACGAGCGTGAAGATATAGGCTCAGGTCGCGTAGGCTGGAGGGATCTGACGCCGCAGGAATGGCTCCCGCGCAGCGAACGGGCCCTGGTGGAGGCCGGGCAGACGGGGCGCGCCCAGCCTTACGAGAAGGAGTACATCAGGAGGGACGGTAGCCGTGTGCCCGTTATGGTCGGTTTGGCCACGTTTGACGCAAGCGGGACGGAAGGTGTGGCATTCGTCGTGGATCTGACCGAGCGCAAGCGTGCCGAAACCGAAGCCCACGAGAGCGAGCTGCGTTACCGGGAGGTGCAAAGGGAGCTGGCGCACGCGAACCGTGTCGCGACCATGGGCCAACTCACGGCCTCGATCGCTCATGAAGTCAACCAGCCGATCGCCGCGACGGTCACCAACGCCCAGGCGGCGCTGCGATGGCTCGCCGGCCAGCCTCCTGAAGTCGAGAAGGCCCGGCAGGCCCTCGGCCGGATCGTCAACGACGGTAACCGAGCGGGGGACGTAATCGGCCGCATCCATGAACTGATCAGGAAGACGCCGCCACGGAAGGAACCGGTGGACATCAACAAGGCAATCCGCGAGGTGATTGAGCTCACCCGTGGCGAAGCGTGGAAGCACGGCGCCTTGGTGCAGACGCATCTCGCGGACCGATTACCGCTAATTGAAGGAGATCGGGTCCAGTTGCAACAAGTCCTCCTTAATTTGCTCATCAACGCGATGGAGGTTATGAGCGGTGTCAGCGATGGCGTGCGGGAATTGCTCATCAGCACGGCAAGAGCCGACTCGGGCTGTGTACTCGTGACGGTGCTCGATTCGGGGCCTGGCTTTGCCGCGGACAGTGCCGAGCGCCTTTTCGCTCCTTTCTACACCACCAAGCCGACCGGTTTGGGGATGGGGCTGCCGATCTGCCGTTCGATCGTCGAGGCACACGGCGGCCGATTGTGGGCAAGCGCGAACGTGCCGCGCGGCGCGATCTTTCAATTCACGGTGCCCGCCCATCCAGACGCTTCATCGTAACTGCGAGCAGCACGAGCACTTCCTCGCGCTGCTGTCCGTCCGTTGGCCAAGGCAGAGATGCTATGTGGGACTACCCAAGCCAGACCCGTCCAGGGCAACGCTAATTAAGTCCACCGAACCGGTACGTCAGGCGTCAGAGATCGGATCGAACGAGGAAGGCGAAACAGGATGAAGCAGCAGACGCTGGCGATGGCAGCCGATCAAGGAACGGGTTTCGAGACGCACCGCAAACGCACGCGGCGCGACGAGTTTCTCGACACGATGAACGCGATCGTGCCATGGGCGCAACTGTGCGCGGTGATCGAGCCGCATTATCCGAAGCGCGGCAATGGCCGCCCGTCTGTTGGTCTTGAGCGCATGCTGCGGATCCACTTCGTGCAGTACTGGTTCAATCTTGCCGACTTCGCCTGTGAGTGCCATAACCGCGCAAGTGCGGAACGATTACCCGATAGCCCGCCGATGCGATCGGCAGCGAAGCGGGGGCGACGCTGTGGATGTCGCGCTCCCGAGAAGGCGTCGACGACGCCTGTTGATTTCATCCGACATTGCAAATCTCCTTCGAACGTTACGCCGTGCGAGACAGCGATCAGCGCAGCGACCTGAAGGCAGCGCGAATTTCTTCCGAGAAAAGTTGCGGTTGTTCCCATGCCGCGAAGTGGCCGCCCTTGTTCACTTCGTTGAAGTAGATGAGGTGGTGATAGCTGCGCTCGGTCCAACTGCGGGGCGCCTGATAGATCTCGCCGGGAAACACCGTCACGGCGGCTGGGATCGAGATGTTCACGCTATTGAAGTTGTTCGCGTTGTTGGTCCAGTACAGCTGCGCCGCCGACGTGGAGGTATTGGTCAGCCAGTACAACGTGATGTCGTCGAGCATCTCGTCTTTGCTCAATGACCGTTCAGGATCGCCGCCGCTGTAGGTCCAGTCCGCGAATTTGTCGTACATCCACGCAGCCTGCCCGACCGGAGAGTCCGCGAGCGCATAGCCGATCGTCTGCGGACGTGTGACCATCATCGCCGCATAGCCGCCGCCGCGCGTGTACAGATTGTTCAGCGACTGGTAGGCGATTTTCTCCTTGTCGGAAAGTCCGCGCGGCGGCGGATCGCCTGCCTTCAGCCGTTTTGCGATTTCGGGCGGGACAGTCGCTGGCATGTTGACGTGAATGCCGAGCAAGCCCGGCGGCTTTTGCGCGGCCATCTTGTCGGCGATCACCGAGCCCCAGTCTCCGCCCTGCGCGACGTAGTGCTGATAGCCCAACCGCCGCATCAGTTCTTCCCACGCTCGCGCGATGTGATCAGGCGTCCAGTCGGCCGTTGCCGGCTTGCCCGAAAACCCATATCCGGGCATCGATGGCAGAACCAGATCGAACGAATCCTCCGCCTGTCCTCCGTACGCTACCGGGTCAGTCAACGGTCCGATCACCTTGAGCTCTTCGAAGACCGAGCCGGGCCAGCCATGCGTCATGATGAGCGGCAACGCACCGGGATTTTTCGAGCGTACCCAGATGAAGTGAATATCGACGCCGTCGATCGTGGTCACGTACTGCGGCAGCGCGTTGAGCTTCGTTTCAGCATTGCGCCAGTCGTAGTCGGTGCCCCAATACTGCACGAGCGCCTGCAGCTTCGCGAGCTGCGCGCCTTGCGACCGATCCGTCACCGTCTCCGGTTGCGGCCAGCGCGTCTGCGCGATGCGTTTCTTCAGGTCGGCTAGCTGCGCGTCGGAAAAGTGCGCCGTGAACGGTCGGATCGCCGTGTCGTCCGTCGACGCAGCCGACGTCGCGGGCGCTTCGGCCGCAAGCGCGGTCGCCGGCAAGTTCGCGATGGCGGGAGCCGCCATCAGCGCGGTGACGAGTAGGGATTTGAGGACTTTCATGAGGAGTTCTCCTGACCTGCGATAAGGAAACGGTGACTAGAATGGGAACTGAAAGAGTCGGTCGACCGCTGGTGCGGAAGGATCGTCGAGGGCCGCTTATTCGCGTTCAATCAAATCCGCGCATCCATAGCGCATTTATATGGGCGGCCGCCGAGATCGCAAAGGACGTAGAAACTACGGTTTCAGGACACCACTCAAAGGAATCGCCGTGCCGTCAGTCGCGTTCGTCGTGTTCGATGGGTTTCACGCCATGTCGCTCGCCGCGCAGCCGGTGTTTTCGTTTGCCAATCGGAAATTCGGTGAATCGTTCTACGAAGTACTCACGCTGTCGGAACATGGCGCGCCGGTCAGACCGATCGGTGGTCCCACGGTGATGACCGAACCCTTCGAAGAGCGAACGTTCGACACGGTCCTTTTCACGGGCGGCGATCCGGGCGCGGCGCGGCCGTCCCATGGGCTGCTCGCCTACGCACGTCACAGCGCGGCGACGGCCCGGCGCGTCGCCGCTATTTGCACGGGCGCCTTCGTGCTGGCCGAAGCGGGCCTTCTCGACGGCAAGCGCGCCACCACGCACTGGGTCTATGCGTCCGCGCTGCGGAAGCATTTTCCGCGCATCCGTGTGGAGGAAGACCGGATTTACGCGGTCGACGGTTCGATTTGGACGTCGGCGGGCATGACGGCGGGAATCGATCTCGCGTTGGCGCTGGTCGAGGCCGATCTGGGCGTGGACGCTGCGAGATCGGTCGCGCAAACGCTCGTCGTTTCTCATCGACGCGCCGGTGGTCAGTCCCAGCATTCGGCGTTGCTGGAACTCGATGCGAAATCGGATCGCATTCAGTCCGCGCTGACGTACGCGCGGAAGAATCTCGCGCAACCGCTGCTGGTGGAACAACTGGCCGAAGTGGCGCGGCTCAGCCCGCGTCAGTTCAGTCGCGCGTTCCGGGCGGAGACGGGGCAATCGCCCGCCAAGGCCGTCGAGAGACTGCGTCTCGAAGCCGCGCGACTCATGCTGGAAAGGAGCCGCCATACGGTCGAACAGATCGCCCAGCAGACCGGATTTTCCGACCCGCGCCGCATGCGCGATGCGTTCACTCGAGCGTTTGGACAACCGCCACAGGCGATACGTCGCAATGCGCGCTGGGCCGCGCCGGGATGATGGGGGCGGCCCAGCGCAGTCTTCGATCGGTAGGTCTGGTCGGCAATGACCCGCGCGACCGTTTGCAGCGACTGCTCGAGCGTCGTCAATCTGACCGAGCCGAGCGCGAGCCGGATCGCGTGCGCTACGTGCGCCGACGCGGCGAACGGATGCGCGGTCGAAACGGCGATCTTCTCGCGCCTCAGGGCCATGGCGATCGCCTGGCGCAACGCGGCGCATTCGATGCCGAACTCGTCGCCGTCGAAATAGAAGGGCGCAAGGGCAGCATCCAGTTCACGCGCGACGAGCAGCCGCGTCCGGAAACGACCGTGGAAACGCTGGCAAAGCTGCGTCCCGCGTTCCGTCCCGATGGCACGATCACGGCGGGCAATCCGGCATGTTCGGTCTCGGTCCCGTGCCAGCCGTGCATATCGCGTTGGAGCGAGCGGGCTGGAAGCTCACCGATCATCGCTGTGGCGCAGCATGATTCAATTGACCGTCGCCAACGAAGCGGCATATCTTGAGCATTGCCGACGCTACGCTCTCGACCACCTGGGCCAACAGGTCAGATAGCGAGGTATCGGTTGCATGTCCGCGGCAGGTTCGATCTCATCGCTGCACGCGCGATAACCCGCGAGAAGTCAGGCGCCTGCATCGAACAACAGGACAGACCAGGCCCATCTTTTGCGGTCTGCGCGCGCACGTCGTTCTTGGTTAGGGTGGAAGATCATCATGTCGAGACAGCCCGGTTGGTCAGTCGTCATCGGTGCAATCACACTTGTGTTTCTCGCGCTCACTTCGCTTTACCTCGTGATCGGCGGAGCATGGCTGATTGCCGTAGGTGGGTCGTGGTACTACCTGATCACGGGCCTGCTGCTCGCAGTAGTGACGTGGTTGCTTTACCGGCGCAAGCCCGCTGCGCTCGTTCTCTATGCGCTCGTGATGATTGCGACGGCGGTCTGGGCACTGTGGGAGTCCGGCACGGACTTCTGGGCATTGGCTCCGCGCTCCGGGGTGCTGGTCATTTTCGGCGTGTGGCTACTGCTGCTCGTGAGCTGGCGGATGGAGGGCGCACGCGGGCTCGGCATTGGTTCGCTCGTCGTTGCATTGGCTGTCTGGGCGGGCGTGCTCATCTACGCGAACTTCAACGACCCGCAAACGGTCAACGGCAGCTTCAGTGCGGCATCGGCGGCCCCCGCAGAGACCGGTGATAGCGCCGCCGACTGGCCGGCCTACGCGCGCACCCAGGCCGGTACCCGCTATTCCCCGCTGACTCAAATCACGCCTGCAAACGTCAAGGACTTACAGGTCGCGTGGACCTTCCGGACCGGGGATAGCAAAGGCCCCAACGACCCCGTCGAGATTACGGACGAAGTCACGCCGATCAAGATCGGCGAGACCTTGTTTCTATGCTCGCCGCATCAGATCCTATGGGCGTTGGATGCGCGGACCGGCAAGTTGAAATGGAAATTCGATCCGCAGCTGAAGGCCGATCCGTCGTTCCAGCACGTGACCTGCCGTGGTGTGGCTTACGTCGATCTTTCCGCGGCCGGTCCCGCGCCGACGGCTGATCAGCCCTCGGGCGCATCGGCCGCTGCGCCGGAGCAGCAGGCAGCATCGGCCGCGGCGCCGGAGCAGCAGGCAGCGTCGGCCGCGGCGCCCGCTCAGCAGCAACCAGCGTCTGCGCCCGCTGCGACTGCTGCGACCGCCGCGACCTGCATGCGCCGCATCTATCTGCCCGTCAACGATGGCCACCTGTATGCGCTCGACGCGGAGACAGGGGCGCTGTGCAAAACCTTTGCCAACGGCGGCGATCTCGATCTCCAGCACAACCAGCCGGTGACGACCCCCGGCATGTATGAGCCGACCTCGCCGCCGGTCATCACGAACGACGTGATCGTCGTCGCGGGCGCGGTCGAGGACAACTATTCGACGCGCGAGCCGTCGGGCGTGATCCGCGGCTTCGATGTGCGTTCCGGCGAACTGCTGTGGGCATTCGACTCAGGCGCGAAGGACCCGAATCAGAATCCTCCGGCCGGCGGTCACTACACGCTCACGTCCCCGAACTCGTGGGCGCCCGCTGCATACGATCCCAAGCTGGACATCGTCTATCTGCCGATGGGCGTGACCACGCCGGACATCTGGGGCGGCAACCGGACGGCGGAGCAGGAGCGTTTCGCGAGCGGCCTGCTCGCGCTGCACGCGTCGACGGGCAAGCTCGCGTGGTTCTATCAGACGGTCCACCACGACCTGTGGGACATGGACCTGCCATCGCAGCCCACGCTAGCGGACATTACCGACGTCAAGGGCAATACCGTGCCTGTCGTGTATGCGCCGGCCAAAACCGGCAACCTGTTCGTGCTCGACCGGCGCACGGGCGTGCCGGTGGTGCCGGCTCCGGAGCGTCCGGTGCCGCAGGGTGCGGCGCCCGGCGACCATGTTTCGCCTACCCAGCCGTTCTCCGGACTGACATTCCGGCCATCGAAGGATCTCACCGATGCCGACATGTGGGGCGCCACGATGTACGACCAGCTGGTATGCCGGATCATGTTCCACAAGCTGCGCTATGAAGGCACCTTCACGCCTCCATCAGAGCAAGGAACGCTGGTCTTTCCGGGCAATCTCGGCATGTTCGAGTGGGGCGGCATGGCGGTCGACACAGATCGCCAGATTGCGGTCGCCAATCCGATAGCGCTGCCGTTCGTATCGCGGCTGATTCCGCGTGGCCCGGGCAATCCGATTCAGCCGGTACCGGGCGCGAAAGGTTCGGGGACGGAGACCGGAATTCAGCCGCAATACGGCGTTCCGTTCGGCGTGACACTGAATGCGTTCATGTCGCCGGTCGGTCTTCCTTGCAAGCAACCTGCCTGGGGCTTCATTTCGGCGATCGATCTGAAGACCAACCAGATCGTATGGAAGAAGCGGATCGGAACGGTGCGGGACAGCTCACCGCTTCCGTTGCCGTTCAAGATGGGGATGCCGATGCTCGGCGGCCCGATCATCACGGCGGGCGGGGTGGCGTTCATCGGCGCGACGGCCGACAACTACATTCGCGGCTTCGACGTGAACAACGGCAGGCAGCTCTGGCAGGCGCGTCTGCCCGCCGGCGGGCAGGCAACGCCGATGAGCTATTCGGTCAACGGACGTCAGTTCGTGGTGATTGCGGCGGGCGGTCACGGCTCATTCGGTACGAAGCTCGGCGACTACGTGATTGCCTATGCGTTGCCGCAATAGCAAAGCGGTGAAGCAGGGTGGACGTGCGTGGACAGGACTGCCACGTCCACGCACGGCAATGCGCTCATCTGTTTGTCACTGACTTGCGGCGGACGGCGAACTGCTCGCCGCCGAATCCGCGTTGGCTGTTCCACCCGCCTTATCGGCGGGCTTGCAGCCCGCGCATATCGCGGCGATAGCGATCGTGATCGGGCTCGCGAGAAGCCGGCGGTAGAGGATTGGTTTCATGACATCTCCTGGTTGGGTGGCATCCGATCAATACTTGCGACGCAATCAGACAGCGCTCGTCGGGCTATCCTGCAGAGCTACGCATCTCCTATTCCCGCTACATTGAATTCACGTCAGTGCGAGAATCTGTCGGTCACTCCGTGTACTGAGAAACCCAATATGGGCTCCGACCTTGCCGGATAAAACCCAAGGAAAAACATACTTTGCCTGGACGGATTGGCTAAGATGTCGCAGGTTCGCGCGCGCTCCGGATGACGACACAGCCTTGCCGCATTCCGATGCGCCGCGGCGTCGCGCCGGGAAAACAGAAAACGTTGTCACGCTCCCGCTCGGAGGCCATTCATGACTATTGGCGTATATGCCACGCTGGTTGCGACGTCGCTCGTGCTGCTGCTCGGCGAAAAGCTCGTGCAGTGGATCGGCGTGCTAAGGACCTATTCGATTCCGGCGCCGGTGGCAGGCGGGCTCATCGTCGCGATCTGCGTGCTGATCACGCGCCTCACCACCCACGTGCAGGTCAGGTTCGATTCGACGATGCAGGTGCCGCTGATGCTCGCGTTCTTCTCGACGATCGGTCTGAATGCGCATCTATCGAGTTTGAAGGCGGGCGGCCCGGTGTTGATCCGCTTTCTCGCGCTGGTCTGCGGGCTGCTGATCCTGCAGAACGTGGTCGGCTTGCTGCTCGCGTTCGCCCTCGGCGTCGATCCGCTGCTTGGGATTCTCGGCGGCTCGGTCACGTTGTCGGGCGGCCACGGTACTGGCGCCGCGTGGAGCCAGATCTTTACCGAGCGTCACGGACTGGAGTCGGCGACCGAGATCGCGATCGGCTGCGCGACGTTTGGCCTCGTGATGGGCGGCGTGCTCGGCGGTCCGATCGCACGGCTGCTGATGCGGCGGATCAGCGCCGACGAGTTGCTGCGCGTCAAACAGCTAAAGGACGAAACGCTGGTCTTCGAAGAACCGAAGGCGCAGCAGGCCACCACGCCCGCCGCGATCATCACGACGCTCGCGCTGATCTCGATCTGCCTCGCGGGCGGCGAAATGTTTGCCGACTGGATCGCGGACACCGCGTTCGAATTGCCGACGTTCGTCTGCACGCTGTTCATCGGCGTGATCCTGAGCAACCTGCTCGCGCTCGTGCGTGTGCGGATCGACCAGCACGCGGTCGCGCTTGTCGGCAACGTCGCGCTCGCGCTCTTTCTCGCGATGGCGCTGATGCGGCTCGACCTCTGGGGGCTTGCCGCGCTCGCGGTGCCGATCATCTCGATCCTCGCGGCACAGACGCTGCTGATGGCGCTCTACGCGGTATTCATCACGTTCCCCGCGATGGGCCGCAACTACGACGCGGTCGTGTTGTGCGCGGCGCAATGCGGCCTCGGACTTGGCGCCACGCCGACCGCGATCGCGAACATGCAGGCGATCACGAACCGCTTCGGCCACTCTCATATCGCGTTCCTGATCGTGCCCTTGACGGGCGCGTTTTTCATGGACATCGTCAACGCGATCGTCATCAAACTGTTTCTCGCGCTGCCGTTTTTCCATTGAGCAGCGGTGGCATTGGCACATCAACCCAAGCGGGCAAATACCATGAGCGATCCACGACACATCGCACCCGACAGCACCGCCGCGCGCGTCGCGTTATGGCGTGCGCTGCACGTGCAGGCCGACGCGCCGCCGCACGTGCTCGAAGACGAAGTCGGCTTGCAGTTGCTGGCACCCGCCGAAGACTGGCGCAGCCGTGGCGATATGGATCCGCGGTTCACGCGGCCGTTTCGCGCGTCGATCGTCGCGCGCGCACGCTTTATCGAGGATCTGGTCGTCGAGCAGACCGGGCGCGGTGTGGATCAATACGTGATTCTGGGCGCCGGTCTCGACAGCTTCGCGCAACGCCGGCCCGACATTGCGTCGCGGCTCACCGTGTTCGAGGTCGACCCGCCGGGACCGCAAACGTGGAAGCGTCAGCGGCTCGGCGAGCTTGGTTTCGGCCTGCCGGACTGGCTGCGTTTCGTGCCGGTCGACTTCGAAGCGGGCGATAGCTGGCGGCAGCGTCTCGTCGCCGAAGGCTTCGACGAAACCAGGCCGGCCGTCGTCGTGTCGACCGGCGTCAGCATGTATCTGACGAAAGAGGCGAATGCCGCGACGCTGCGCGAAGTGGCCGGGCTGGCGCGCGGCTCGACGTTCGCGATGACGTTCCTGTTGCCGCTGGAGATGGCGGACCCGGACGTGCGCCCCGGACTCGAAATGGCAGAGAAGGGCGCGCGTGCGAGCGGTACACCGTTCATCAGCTTCTTCATGCCGCAGCGGATGATCGCCATGGCGCGCGAAGCGGGCTTTGACGACGCGCGGCACGTGTCCGCGGCCGATCTGACGCAGCGCTACTTCGCGGCTCGGACGGATGGGCTGCGACCGCCGGGCAATGCGGAGGAGTTGCTGGTGGCGAACACCTAAGGGCGATGACGCCAACCGAAGTTACCAACCCGGCATGTGAGTCGTGAATACGCAATCGCTTTCCCCGCACCGCTATAATCGCGCTCGACCATGGCCTCCGAAGTCTACTCATGAAAAAGATCGCTGCCTTCGCACTCATCGCATGTGCACTCGCCGCCTGCTCGTCCCCGGAAAAGCAGGCGCAACGCGCCCAGCAGGAGATCCTTCATAGCGAGCCGAACCTCCGCGCCGCGCAACGCGATGCGGTGATCGACTGCACACCGGCGAATTGCGATGCCGCGTGGGCGGCGACGAAACGCTATATCGAGCAGCATTCCGACACGCGCGTGATCCGCGCGGACGCGGTCGCGATCGATACCGACGTGCCCGACGATTCGGGCAAAGCCGCTTTCTCAGCGACCCGCGCGAACAAGAGCACGGGCGGCGCGACGCTGTCGCTGTTCGCGCAGTGCCGCGGCATGTATGGGCCCGACAGCGCGAAGGGCGACGACTATGACGCGTGCGCCGAGAAGATCCTGAAGATTCAGAACGGCTACGTGCCATATCTGCGCTCGCACGCATCGGCGCAATAGGCGGCAAGCTACCGGAACCACCGGGCCCCGAACGCGGCACTCGCGTAGCGATTCGCCGAACCCTCGCCACGATGCGGCGGGAGGCGCTATGCTGATGCGTCTTTGCCTCGCGGAACCTTCTCATGCAAGCTCCTGGCGCAACCGTACCGATCTCGCTCGTCAACGGGTTCCTCGGCAGCGTCGGGACGCGGCCGGATATCGTCGACCGGCATCTGTCGGGCGCGAACATTCCGCGCGCGCTTCTGGACCAGCCTGGAGCGCGCGTCACCGAGGAACAGTTCTCCACGCTCTACCGCTCGCTCGCGATCGAACTCGACGATGAGATGCCCGGCGTTTTCTCGCGCCCGCTGCGCAGCGGCGCGCTCAAGTTTCTCTGCCTGAGCCTGCTGGATGCGCCGAATCTCGAATCCGCGATGCACCGGTTCGGCCAGTTCTTCCATCTCGTGCTGGACGACTTCCGCTTCGAGTCGCGCCGCGGCGACCTCGTCGCGAGCCTGGCGCTGCGTCCGGGAAGCACGGGAGCGCAACCCGGCATGCTGGGCCAGGAGCTGATGCTGAAGCTCGCGCATGGGATCGCGTCCTGGCTGATCGGTCAACGGATTGCGTTGTTGCAGGTGCAGTTCGCCTTTCCCCGTCCCGCTCACGCGCTCGAGTATCTTTATCTGTTTCCCGGACCGGCGAAGTTCGACTGCAATCAGACCTCGATGCAGTTCAGCAGCAGCTATTTCGACCTGCCCGTGCGTCAGCGCAAGGCGAACCTGCGCAGGTTTCTCGCTCGCGCGCCGGAAGACTGGATCTTCGTTTCGTTCAACGAGCAGTTGTTCAGTCATCGCGTGCGGGAACATCTCGCGTCCCGGCTGCCCGACGTCCCGTCCATCGAAGAGGCGGCGGAAGGCCTGCACTGCTCGGTCAGAACGCTGTGCCGTCATCTTGCCGCCGAGGGCACGGCGTTCCAGATGCTCAAGGACGAATTGCGCCGCGACATCGCGATCCAGCGCCTGACGGGCACGCGCGAGCCCATCGCCATCATCGCGGGCGACGTCGGCTTCGGCGACCCCACCGCATTCCACAGAGCGTTCCGTCACTGGACCGGCAGCACCCCGGCGGCCTATCGCCGGGGTGGCTGATCGCGTCATATCGATGCGTCGGCAACACCCGCCGACGCAGTTCCCACGGGGCGCTTACTCCCTCCGACGTGGCCAGAGATGTCAATAGATCGTCCGGTTTGGACAACCGGGCAGGGCCTGTCCGACGCTACGATTCAGCCATACGTTACCCCGGCCGCATCGGTGCCAGACGGGTGACTTTCCCTACGGACTATCTGATCGGAAGAATGGTAATGAGCTACGTCGCGCCTCTCAAAGAAATGTTGTTTGCACTCACGGAACTGGCCGGAATCGACCAACTGGCGGGCTTGCCCGGCTGCGAGGACGCAACCGCCGACACCGCTCGTGCGGTGCTCGAAGAGGCCGCGCGGCTGCACGAAGGCGTGCTCGCGCCGCTGAACGTCGACGGCGACCGCAGCCCGAGCACCTGGAAGGACGGCGTGGTGACCGCCACGGCCGGTTTCAAGGACGCGTTTCGCCAGTTCAGCGAAGGCGGCTGGCAGGGTTTGCAACATCCGTCTGAATACGGCGGTCAGGATCTGCCCAAGCTGCTGTCGACGCCCTGCATCGAAATGCTCAACGCCGCCAACCTGTCGCTGGGGCTGTGCCCGCTCCTGACCGACGGCGCGATCGAAGCGCTGCTGACGGCAGGTAGCGAGGAGCTGAAGCAGCGCTACGTGCCGAAGATGATCGCAGGTGTTTGGACCGGCACGATGAATCTGACCGAGCCGCAAGCCGGCTCCGACCTCTCGCTCGTGCGCACCCGCGCCGAGCCGCAGGGCGACGGCTCGTACCGGATCTTCGGCACGAAGATTTTCATCACCTGGGGCGAGCACGACATGACGGAAAACATCGTGCATCTGGTGCTCGCACGCACGCCGGGCGCGCCTGAAGGCGTGAGAGGCATTTCGCTGTTCGTCGTGCCGAAGTTCCTCGTCAACCAAGACGGCTCGCTCGGCGAGCGCAACGACGTTCACTGCGTATCGATCGAACACAAGCTCGGCATCAAGGCGAGCCCGACCGCCGTGCTGCAGTTCGGCGATCACGGCGGCGCGATCGGGCAGCTCGTCGGCGAGGAGAACCGCGGTCTGGAGTACATGTTCATCATGATGAACGCCGCGCGCTTCGCCGTGGGGGTACAGGGCGTGGCGATCTCGGATCGCGCGTACCAGCAGGCCGTCGCGTATGCGAAGGAGCGCGTGCAGAGCCGCCCCGTGGATGGCTCCGCGAAGCAGTCGGTCGCCATCATCCAGCATCCCGACGTGCGGCGCATGCTCTCGACGATGCGCGCGCTGACCGAAGGCGCACGCGCTCTGGCCTATGTGTCGGCGTCGCATTGCGATCTCGCGCATCGTCATCCGGACGGCGCGACGCGCGCGAATCATCAGGCGATCTACGAATACCTGGTGCCGATCGTGAAGGGCTGGAGCACGGAGATGTCGCTGGAGGTGACGAGTCTCGGCGTGCAGGTGCACGGCGGCATGGGCTTCATCGAGGAAACCGGCGCCGCGCAGTACTACCGCGATGCGCGCATTCTGCCGATCTACGAAGGCACGACGGCGATCCAGGCCAACGACCTCGTCGGCCGCAAGACCATGCGCGACAACGGCGAGGTGGCCGGGATGCTGCTCGCGCAGATCGACGCGACCCTGGCCGCGGTGCAAGCGCACCCCTCGTATGGTTCGAGCGCGGCTTTTCAGGCGATGCATCGTCATCTGTCCGCCGGCCGCGAGGCGTTGTACAGCGCGGTGCGCTACGTGGTCGAGAACGTCAAAAGCGATCCGAATGCGGTGTTCGCCGGCAGTGTGTCCTATCTGATGCTCGCGGGTATCGTGCTCGCGGGTTGGCAAGTCGCACGGTCGCTCGTGCTGGCGGCCGACAAGCGCGACGAAGATCCGTCCTTCCATGACGCGAAGATCGCGACCGCGCATAGCTACGCGACGCAGGTGCTGCCTCGTGCAATCGCGCTCGAAGCGGCGGTTCGCGGTGCTCGCGATGGCGAAGGCGCGCTGGCGCTGCGCGAAGACCAGTTCTGATCGATCAACGGACGTAATGTGTCATTCAAAGCGGTAGGGCTCGGCCCTATTGGTGTGGGAAGGAGAGTGTTGTGAGAGTTCTTGTAGCAGTCAAGCGAGTGGTCGACTACAACGTGAAGGTCCGCGTGAAATCGGACGGTACGGGCGTCGATATCGCGAACGTGAAAATGTCGATGAACCCGTTCGACGAAATCGCGGTTGAAGAAGCGGTGCGTCTGAAGGAAGCGGGCGTCGCGACCGAAGTGATCGCCGTGTCGGCCGGTGTTGCGCAGGCGCAGGAAACGCTGCGCACCGCGCTCGCCATCGGCGCGGATCGCGCGATCCTGATCGAATCTGGTGAAGACCTGCAGCCGCTCGCCGTCGCGAAGCTGCTCAAGGCGCTCGTCGACAAGGAGCAGCCGCAACTGGTGATCCTCGGCAAGCAGGCCATCGACGACGACTCCAATCAGACCGGCCAGATGCTCGCCGCGCTCGCAAATCTGCCGCAGGCGACGTTCGCGTCGAAGCTTGTCGTGGCGGACGGCAAGGCGACGGTGTCGCGGGAAGTGGACGGCGGCGCGGAAACGCTGTCGCTGACGCTGCCGGCCGTGGTCACGACCGATCTGCGCCTGAACGAGCCGCGCTACGTGACGCTGCCGAACATCATGAAGGCGAAGAAAAAGCCGCTGGAAACGGTCAAGCCCGAAGACCTCGGCGTCGATGTCACGCCGCGTCTGAAGACGCTGAAAGTCGCCGAGCCGCCCAGGCGCTCGGCCGGTGTGAAGGTGCCGGACGTGAAGACGCTGGTCGAGAAGCTGAAGACCGAAGCGAAGGTGCTGTGAGGAGACCCGAGAAATGACGAACCTGGTAATTGCAGAACACGACAATGCGTCGATCAAGGCCGCGACGCTGAACACGATCGCAGCGGCACAGAAGATCGGCGGTGATATTCACGTGCTGGTCGCGGGGCATAACGCGCAGGGCGCGGCCGATGCTGCCGCGAAGATCGCGGGTGTCAGCAAGGTGCTGCTCGCCGATGCACCGCAACTGGCCGCAGGCCTCGCGGAAAACGTCGAAGCAACGGTGCTGACGCTCGTGCAAGATGCGGCGAAGCACTACACGCACATCCTCGCGCCGGCTACCGCCTACGGCAAGAATGTCGCGCCGCGTATCGCCGCGAAGCTCGACGTCGCGCAGATCAGCGACATCACGGCAGTGGATTCGGCCGACACGTTCGAGCGTCCTATCTACGCGGGCAACGCAATCGCGATCGTGCAATCGGCTGATCCGATCAAGGTCATCACCGTGCGCTCGACCGGTTTTGATGCCGTCGCAGCCGTTGGCGGCAGCGCAGCGGTCGAGAAGATCGAAGCGGCAGCCGACGCAGGCCTCGCGCAGTTCGTGAGCCGCGAAGTGACGAAGCTCGATCGTCCGGAACTGACGAGCGCGAAGATCATCGTGTCGGGTGGCCGTGGTCTGGGCAATGGCGAGAACTACATGAAGGTGCTGGAACCGCTGGCCGACAAGCTCGGCGCGGCACTGGGCGCATCGCGTGCGGCGGTCGACGCGGGCTTCGTGCCGAACGACTATCAGGTCGGCCAGACCGGCAAGATCGTCGCGCCGCAACTGTACGTCGCGGTCGGCATCTCAGGGGCGATCCAGCACCTCGCCGGCATGAAGGACTCGAAGGTCATCATCGCGATCAACAAGGATGAAGAAGCGCCGATCTTCGGCGTCGCCGATTACGGCCTCGTTGGCGATCTGTTCACCCTCGTGCCGGAACTCGAGCAGGCGCTCGGCTAACCGCATCCAGCGGTTCGCGTCCGGCACAACGCGCAGTACGTGCCAGAAGAGAGGGCAAATGCGCGCCCAGCAAGCGGAATAATCATGAATGAGCTTAACGGACACGATTTCGAAGACCTGCGACCGGGCATGAGTGCCCGGTTCGCCAAGACCATCACGGAGGCGGACATTCTGCTTTTCGCGGGCGCGTCGGGAGACATCAACGCGGTTCACATCAACGAGGAGTTTGCGCAAACCACACCCTTCAAGGGGCGCATCGCTCACGGCATGTTGACCGCCAGCATCATCTCCGCGGCGATCGCGGGGCGGCTGCCCGGCCCGGGCACGATCTACCTCGGCCAGAACCTGCGCTTCAAGTCGCCGGTTCGACCCGGCGACACCGTGCAGGCCGAAGTGACCGTCAAGGAACTGATTCACGACAAGCGCCGCGTGGTGCTGTCCACCGTTTGCACGGTTGGCGGCAAGGTGGTGATCGAAGGCGACGCCGTGGTCATGCCGACAACCTGCCGCGACCGTGTCGTCGAGGACGCGGCTTGCGCCGTCAGCAAAGCATGATAGCGAGCCCCGCCATGAGAATGCCATTCAGCATGCCACACGAGTTTTCCACGGGCTGGGTCAATGCCGGCTTCGATTTATGGCGTTTTTCGCCGGTCAAGGATGAATACGCGACGACGGTGCCCGACACCGACGGCTCGGACTTCGATCTCAACGGGCCGTTTGCGCGAGGCTCCGTGACCCACACGAGCGCCCACTATCTGCAACAGCAGGCGCAACTGTGGAGCGACGCCGTCGCCGGATTGATCGGCGGGCGCACGGAGTTGAAGGCGGTCGCCGAGCCCGAGCAGGGAGACCGGCGCTTTCACGCCGACGACTGGTCCAGCAACGGCTGGTACAGCCTTCTTAAACAGAGCTATCTGATCAATGCCCGAGCACTCGCGGAGTTCGTCGAGGCGAGCGCGCTCGACGAAAAGGGCAAGCACAAGCTGCGCTTTTTCATGCGCCAGTTCATCGACTTCGCCAGCCCCGCGAATTTCGTCGCGACGAATCCCGAAGTCATCCGGGCGGCGGTGGAATCGGGCGGATCGAGCCTGCTCGCAGGCGTTACGCATCTGCTCGACGATCTGGGCAGCGGCTCGATTTCGATTACCGATCAAAGCGCGTTCGAAGTGGGCCGCAGCGTTGCCACGTCCAGTGGCGCGGTGGTCTATGAGAACGATCTGTTTCAGCTGATCCAGTACGAGCCGCTGACACCGAAGGTCGCCGCGCGGCCGCTCGTGATCGTTCCTCCGTGCATCAACAAGTTCTACATCCTGGATCTGCAGCCGGAGAATTCCTTCGTGCGCTTCGCCTGCGAGCAGGGCCTGACGGTGTTCGTCGTGTCCTGGCGCAACCCGCAGCAGGACATGGCGCAGACCACGTGGGACGCCTACCTCGAGGACGGCGTGATGCAGGCGATCAGCGTCGCGCGTGCGATTAGCCGGGCCGACCAGGTCAATGCATTGGGCTGGTGCGTGGGCGGCACGATGCTGTCGTCGGCGCTGGCGGTCATGCGTGCGAACGGCGACGACTCCGTGGCCAGCCTGACGCTGCTGACGGCGTTGCTCGACTTCACCGACCCGGGCGATCTCGGCGTGTTCATCGACGAGCAGGGCGTGGCGATGCGCGAGCATGCGATCGGTGGCGGTGGGCTCTATCCCGGACGCGAACTCGGCTTCGTATTCCAGTCGCTGCGTGCCAACGATCTGATCTGGCCGTATGTCGTGAACAATTACCTGAAAGGCAAAACCCCGGCCGCGTTCGATCTGCTGTACTGGAACGCGGACACGACCAATCTGCCCGGTCCGATGTACAGCTTCTATCTGCGCAACATGTACCTCGAAAACAGTCTGCGCGTGCCGAACAAACTGAAGTTCTGCGACACGCCGGTGGATCTCGGCAACATCGATATCCCAAGCTATCTGATGGCGGCCGAGGAAGATCACATCGTGCCGTGGCGGTCCGCCTATCAGTCGACGCAACTACTGGGCGGTCAAACCGAGTTCGTGCTGGGGGCAAGCGGCCATATCGCGGGTGTGATCAATCCGGCCTCGAAGAACAAGCGCAGCTACCGAACCAACGATACCTGCGACGAGAACGCCGACGAGTGGCTCGCAACGTCGGTTCAGCAGCGCGGCAGCTGGTGGATTCACTGGATCGACTGGGTCAAGCAGCATTCCGGCGAGCAGGTCGAGGCGCGCACGAAGCTCGGCAATAGGAAGTACAAGGCAATCGAGAGCGCACCGGGCCGCTATGTGAAGCTTCGCGCCGAGTGACCGGATGGCGATAGCGGGTGCGGCGACAACGGGGGGTGATGCTCAGTGCATCACCCTCCGTTTTTTTTGTCTTCACTGCCACCGACCGTCACTTCGCGTGGCTCGCGCGCCAGTCGCGCGGCGTCATGTGGAAGCGCGACACGAACCAGTTCGTGAACGATCCCTGTTGCGCGTAGCCGAGAAGCGCCGAGACCCGTCCGATCGGATAGGTGGGATTGCTCATGTAGCGCACGGCGAGTTCGCCGCGGACTTCCTCGACCTGATCCGAAAAGCTGGTGCCGGCCGAATTCAACTGCCGTTGCATGGTGCGCACGCTCAGACGCAAATAACGTGCAACCAGCTCGGCGTTCGCCTGCTCGAGCGGCAGCAGCAGGTAGATCGCCTTGCGCACTTCCAGCGCGGCCGATTCCGCGGCGCTCACGTTCAGCGGAGAGGCGAGGCTTTCCGCATAGCGCACGAGTTCAGGATCGGCCAGTGGATTCGGGTAGTCGAGATCGGCGCTTGCGCAGACGAACCCGTTGAAGTCGCTGCCGAACACCAGCGGACAGCCGAAGAAGCGTCGATGAAACGTCAGGTCTTTGGGCGCCGGATGCGTGAAGTGGACTTCGCGCGGTTTCCAGAGCTTGCCGAGCAGAGCACCGGAGTGCCGCGCGAGGACACCGAGCGCCAGTTCGATCGCCTGCCTTGTCGGGGTGCCCCGTTCGACGACGAGTTCCTCCCGAATGGTGACCGTATTGTCCGCGTCCTCGACGTACACCGCCAGCGCTTCGTTGAGCAGATGGCGGTATTCGGCCGCGGCCAGCAACACTTCGCGCAGCGTGCGTTTGTGCGCGAGCAGGACATTGATCACGCCGCTGCCGAAGGTCTGCCGCGTTTCCGCCATTTGCAGCGCGAGGGTCGGGCACGACGCCTTTTCGGCCGTCATTTCCAGTAGCCGGCAACAGGCGGTGGCCGATACGCGATCGTCCGGATTCGCGAGCGCGCCGGCGTCGATGCCGGCCTGCTTCGCGAGCTCGACCGGATTGAGTCCAAGCCGTCGCGTCACTTCGAAATAGCCGCTCATGGCTACCGACGTCACCATCGTTTCCATCGTAGTTTCTCCGGACGATTCACACGCTGGGTATTTTTTCTAGTCATTAAACACATGCTTCGCGCAATTATTGGTGTTAACGCGCAGTGGCACGAATCGCTAAAAGGATGGCGTCCAATCATAAAAGTGTAGCGCGCGATTGCCGTATTGTGGGCACATGTCGTTCGATGTGTTCCAGCAAATTTTCATGCGACCTCGCGATAGCGGAACACCGTCACTTCAAAACTGGATGGAGGCAAGCAAATGCAATTTCTCGACGATTCGTTGCACCCTGAGAATCAGGACAAGGTAGTCATCACCACCGCCCCTTACGGCCCGGAATGGATGCCGGAGGACTTCCCGGAAGACATCCCCGTGACGATGGACGAGCAGATCCAGAAGGCCGTCGACTGCTACAACGCCGGCGCCACGGTATTGCACCTGCACGTGCGTGAACTGGACGGCAAGGGCTCGAAGCGCCTGTCGAAGTTCAACGAACTGATCGCGGGTGTGCGCGCGGCAGTGCCCGACATGATCATTCAGGTCGGTGGCTCGATCTCGTTTGCACCGGAAGACGACGGACAAGCCGCGAAGTGGCTGTCCGACGACACGCGCCATATGCTGGCCGATCTCGATCCGAAGCCCGATCAGGTGACGGTCGCGATCAACACCACGCAGATGAACATCATGGAGCTGCTCTATCCGGAGTATCTGGCAGGCACCTCGCTTTCCAACCCCGGGTTCATGGCCGCCTATAGTGAAATGACGGTTCCGGCTGGCCCCGCCTGGGTCGAGGAACACCTGCGGCGCCTGCAGGCTTCGGGCATCCAGCCGCACTTCCAGCTCACCGGCATCCACGCGCTCGAAACGCTCGAGCGCCTCGTGCGCAAGGGCGTCTACAAGGGCCCGCTGAACCTGACGTGGATCGGTATCGGTGGCGGCTTCGACGGCCCCAATCCATTCAACTTCTTCAACTTCGTGCATCGCGCGCCGGATGGCTGCACGCTCACCGCCGAGTCGCTGCTGAAGAACGTGCTGCCGTTCAACATGATGGCGATGTCGATGGGCCTGCATCCGCGCTGCGGCATCGAGGACACGATCATCGATCAGCACGGCAAGCGCTTCACGTCGGTGCAGCAGATCGAGCAGTGCGTGCGCGTCGCGCGCGAACTGGGACGCGAAATTGCCACTGGCAAAGAAGCGCGCGAGATCTATCGTATTGGTGTGCAGTACGAGACGGTCGAAGAGACGCTGGTCGCCAACGGCATGGCGCCGAACCGCCAGGCCGGTGTCAGGAACCTGCCGCTTCGCGCGGCGTGATCACCAGGAGCCCGGGCCGGCGCATTGGCCGAGGCCGGGCTTCATGGCTAACGCTTCCGGTGCATAGCGGGGAGCAGATAGCTGAATCCATAACAGTCGTCGGCCCATGCGGGCAAGGCGGCCGCCAGGGAGTCAGCGTGGAAGGAGACAAAATATGCTCGTTCAGCATGCAGCGCCCACGACGGGCGAAGTTTCGGCAGCTCAGACGGACGTGCGCGCTTATGCGTGGGTGGTGTTTGCGTTGACGGTCGGATTGCTGCTTTCCGACTATATGTCGCGGCAAGTGTTGAATGCCGTGTTTCCGCCGCTCAAGGCGGCATGGCATCTGTCCGACGCGCAGCTGGGTTCGCTCAGCAGCGTGGTCGCGCTGATGGTCGGTGTGCTCACGTTCCCGCTGTCGGTTCTGGCCGACCGCTGGGGCCGCGTGAAGAGCATCGTGCTGATGGCGGCGATGTGGAGTCTCGCGACGGTGGGCTGCGCGATCTCGGCGAACTATGGGCAGTTGCTGCTGGCGCGTGCCTTTGTCGGAATCGGCGAAGCGGCCTATGGCAGTGTCGGTATCGCAGTTGTTCTGAGCATCTTTCCGGTCCGGCTGCGCTCCACGCTGACCGGCACCTTCATGGCGGGCGGCGCGTTCGGCTCGGTGCTGGGCATGGCGCTCGGCGGCGCGGTGGCGGCTCACCTCGGCTGGCGTTCGGCATTCGGCGCCATGGCGGCGATGGGGGTCGTGCTGGTCGTGATCTACCGCCTCGTCGTCACCGAAAAGCGTCTCGTGCCGCTGCAGCCGGCGAGCGTGACGAGGCAGGCGCAATCGCGCGGCATGTGCATGAGCCTGCGCGCGCTGATGAAGGGCTTGTTTTCGACGAAGTCCGTGGTGTGCGCCTATGTGGGCAGCGGCCTCCATCTGCTGGTTCCTGCCGCTGTGTGGGCATGGATGCCGAGCTTCCTGAATCGTTACTACGGCATGGCCACCGGCAAGGCTGCGATGTGCGCGGCGGTGTTCGTGCTGGTGACCGGGGTGGGCATGGTGGTGTGCGGAAACCTCGCCGACCGGCTCAGCAAGAACATGCGGGAACGCAAGTGGAGCGCCGCAATCGCCTTCTGCCTCGCCTGTTTCGTTCTGCTCGCGATTGGCTTGCGGATGCCCGCGGGGCCATGGCAACTGGTCGTGATCGGCGCCGGCATGTTCTTCTGCGCCGGTGCGAGCGGCCCGTCGGGTGCGATGGTGGCGAACCTCACGCCGCCGACGATTCACGCCTCGGCGTTTGCGACCCTGACGCTCGCGAACAACCTGCTGGGCCTCGCGCCGGCGGCTGTTCTCACGGGGATCATCGCCGATCGGATCGGACTGCTGGGCGCGTTGCAACTGGTGCCGTTCGCACCGCTCGTCGCGGCCGCCGCATTCATGATCGGCAAACGGAACTACTCGGGCGATCTGGATCGGCTGAACACGCTGCGCGAGCAGGCGGCACGCTGACCTCGCATGGTGCCGCGCGGACGGCGCGGAGCACCGAACCTGTAACTGCGCCGCTGGCGCAACGAATTCTGCAAAGTGCAGATCAAGTAAAGAATTGGAGAGTCAACATGGCAAAGGCAGTTCGCTTTCATGAAACCGGTGGTCCCGACGTGCTGCGCTACGAGGACGTCGAAGTGGGCAACCCCGGTCCCGGTCAGGTTCGCCTGCGCCATCAGGCAGTGGGCCTCAATTTCGCCGACACCTACTTTCGCAGCGGCCTGTATCCGGTCCCGCTGCCCGCGGGGATGGGCGTGGAGGCCGCGGGCGTGGTCGAGGCCGTTGGTCCGGACGTCACGAACGTCGCGGTGGGCGATCGTGTGACTTACACAGGCTTCCTCAACACGCTCGGCGCGTACAGCACCGAACGCCTGATTCCGGCCGCGCCGCTGATCCGGCTGCCCGATGCGATCGACTGCGAAACGGCTGCCGGCATGACCATGCGCGGGTTGACCTGCGCGTATCTGATGCGCCGCATTCACGACTTCAAGGCGGGCGACACGATCCTTCTGCATGCCGCCGCCGGCGGTGTCGGCCTGATCGTTTCGCAATGGGCGAAGCTGCTGGGTCTGACCGTGATCGGCACGGTTTCGAACGAGGCCAAGGGCGAGGTGGCCCGCGCGCACGGCTGCGACCACGTCATCAACTACAGCCACGAAGACGTCGCCAGGCGCGTGCGCGAACTGACCGATGGCGTCGGCGTGAACGTCGTGTTCGACAGCGTCGGCAAAGACACCTTCGAGGCTTCGCTCGATTCGCTGAAGCGCCGCGGTCTGCTGGTTTGCGTCGGCACGGCCTCCGGCCCGATCCCGCCGTTCAATCCGCAACTGCTGGCTATGAAAGGCTCGCTCTATCTGACCCGCCCGGCTCTGGCTGACTACATCGCCGACCCGGCCGAGAAGGACGAGCTTGCCGGCGAAATCTTCGGGCTCATCGCCTCGGGACGCATCAAGATCGAGCTGAATCAGCGCTATGCGCTCGAAGATGCGGCGCAAGCCCATCGTGATCTGGAGTCGCGCAAGACGACGGGTTCGTCGATCTTCGTCATCTAAGGAGCTAGCCATGCGAGTCGAACAACTGACGTGCTCGATCGGCGCCGAACTGATAGGGGTGAATCTCGCCCACGCCGTCTACGACGATGGCCTGTTTGCCCAAATCCGCTCGGCGCTGCTGAAGCACCGGGTGCTGTTCCTGCGCGACCAGGACATCACGCGTGCCGAACACGTGGCGTTCGCGCGCCGCTTCGGCGAACTGGAAGACCATCCGGTCGCGGGCAGCGATCCGGAAAATCCGGGCCTCGTGCGTATCTACAAGACCCCCGATCAGCCCAACGACCGTTACGAAAACGCGTGGCATGCCGACGCCACCTGGCGCGAAGCGCCGCAGTTCGGTGCCGTGCTGCGCTGCGTCGAGTGTCCGCCCGTCGGCGGCGACACGATGTGGGCGAACATGGTCCTCGCCTACGAGAATCTGCCCGCGTACGTGAAGGCTCAGATCGCGGACCTGCGCGCGCGCCACAGCATCGAGGCGAGCTTCGGTGCCGCGATGCCGATCGAAAAGCGTCTCGCGCTGAAGGCGCAATTTCCGGACGCGGAGCACCCGGTCGTGCGCACGCATCCGGAAACGGAGGAAAAGGTGCTGTTCGTGAGCGCTTTCACGAGCCATTTCACGAACTTTCACACGCCGGAGCGAGTGCGCTTCGGGCAGGACGCGAATCCGGGCGCGGGCGATCTGCTGCGCTATCTGATCAGCCAGGCGTACATCCCCGAGTACCAGGTGCGCTGGCGCTGGCAGAAGAACAGCATCGCGATCTGGGACAACCGCAGCACGCAGCACTATGCGGTGATGGACTACCCGCCGTGCCACCGCAAGATGGAACGCGCCGGCATCGTCGGCGACAAGCCGTACTGAACTAGCAGGTAGCTTCCCATGAATTACGAATTGAAACCGACCATTCTGATGGTTCCGGGTCTGCGTGACCACGTCGCGGAGCATTGGCAAACCCTGCTGCAGCAACGGCTGCCGAAAGCGCTGTCGGTGCCGCCGCTCGAGCACGACAAGCTCAGTTGCGCGGCACGCGTCGCGGCGCTCGATGCCACGCTCGCGCGGATCGACGGCCCGGTCATTCTGGTCGCGCATAGCGCTGGCGTGATGATCACCGTGCATTGGGCGGCGCAGCACAAGCGCGAGATTCACGCTGCGCTGCTCGCGGCGCCCGCGGACCTCGAGACGCCGATGCCGGCGGGCTATCCGGAGCTGGATACGCTCGAGCAGAACGGCTGGCTGCCGATTCCACGCAAGCCGCTGCCGTTTCCGAGCATCGTCGGCGCGAGCCGCAACGATCCGCTCGCGCGGTTCGAGAAGGTGCAGGAGATGGCGCAGGACTGGGGCAGCCGCCTCGTCGATCTGGGCGAAGTGGGGCACCTCAACCCTGCTTCGGGCTTTGGCGAATGGCCGATGGCGGAGACGTTGATTCGCCGCCTGGTACTGATGTGACGCGGCCCGCGTCGGATCAGAAGGAGTCTGGGATGTCGCGTCGGATCGTGGTGGGTGTTGCCGGCGAGCTCGCGCCGGGCCAGCGCAAGCTGGCCTTCATCGATGGCCGCAGCATCGTGCTGTTCAACATCGAAGGCTCGCTTCACGCCATCGACAACACATGTCCGCACAACGGGGCCGCGCTGTCGAGCGGCCAGCTGGAAGGCTGCATGTTGCGCTGTCCGGCGCACGGTCTGCGCTTCGACGTGCGCACGGGCTGCATGGCGGGAACAGGCGGATTGAGCGTGACGACCTTCCCGGTCGACATAGTGGATTCAAAGGTGGTGGTGAGTCTCGACGCGCCGAACCCGACGCCCTCGCAAGCGCGAGCCGGCAGCGCGGCAACGTAAGGCCGGTAGGCCGGGCCCGAGACGCCACAACCAATCAGGAGACGGAAAGATGCAAGGCTTGATGATGCAGCAGTCGCTGCTGGTTTCCGCGCTGCTCACGCACGCGGAGCGCCATCACGGCGAACAGGAAATCGTGTCGCGACGCGTGGAAGGAGACATCCATCGTTATTCGTATCGGCACCTCGCGCAGCGCGCGCGCCGTATGGCCAACGCGCTGTCGACGCTCGGCGTCGGCCAGGGCGAGCGCGTCGCGACGCTCGCGTGGAACGGCTATCGCCACATGGAGCTCTATTTCGCGGTGTCGGGCTCCGGGTCCGTGCTGCATACGCTGAACCCACGACTGCACGTCGACCAGCTCGCGTACATCATCGAGCATGCGGAAGATCGTGTCGTGTTCTTCGACCTGACCTTTCTGCCGCTGATCGAGAGCGTCGCGCCCCGGGTGAAGAGCCCGAAAGTATTCGTGGCGATGACCGATCGCGCGCACATGCCGCAAGCGAACGACCTGAGCGGCATGCTGATGTGCTACGAGGATCTGCTCGAGTTGCACGACGACGTTTTCGAATGGCCGCTGCTCGATGAAAACAGCGCGTCGTCGCTGTGCTACACGTCGGGCACCACCGGCAATCCGAAGGGCGTGCTGTATAGCCATCGTTCGACCGTGCTGCACACCTACGCGGCGGCGCTGCCCGATTCGCTGAACTGTTCCGCGCGCGACGTGATCCTGCCGGTCGTGCCGATGTTCCATGTGAACGCGTGGGGACTGCCCTATATCGCCTGCATGGTCGGCGCGAAGCTGGTGTTTCCGGGGCCGGCGCTCGACGGCAAGTCGCTCTATGAACTGATCGAAACGGAACACGTGACGCTGTCGGCCGGCGTGCCGACGGTGTGGCAGGGACTGCTCACGCATGTCGATGCGATGGGCGGGACCTTCTCGTCGATGCGACGCACGGTGATCGGCGGCGCGCCGTGTCCGACCGCGATGACCGAGGCGTTCCAGAAGCGCCACCGGGTGGAGGTACTGCACGCGTGGGGCATGACCGAATTGAGCCCGATCGGCACGGTCTGCAGCTTCAAGGCGCATCAGCAGTCGCTGCCGATGGAGGATCAGTACAAGGTTCAGGCGAAGCAGGGGCGCGCGCTGTTCGGCATCGACATGCGGATCGTCGACTCCAACGGTAATGAATTGCCGTGGGGCGGCGAGAGCGCTGGCGATCTGCAGGTGCGCGGTCACTGGGTCACGCAGCAGTACTTCGGCGCCGACGTCGAGTCGCCATTGTGCGACGGCTGGTTTCCGACCGGCGACATCGCGACGATCGACCGGCACGGCTTCATGCAGATCACCGATCGCAGCAAGGACGTGATCAAGTCGGGCGGCGAATGGATCAGTTCGGCGGCGATCGAAAACGTCGCTTATCTGCATCCGGAAGTCTCGACGGCAGTGTGTATCGCCGCCCGGCATCCTAAGTGGGACGAACGCCCGCTGCTGCTGGTCGTGAAAAAGCCGGGCAGCGAGCTGACCAGCGACGAACTGCTGTCCTTCTTCAACGGCCGGGTCGCGCGCTGGTGGACTCCCGATGCAGTGGTGTTCGTCGACACGGTGCCTATCGGCGCAACAGGCAAGGTCCTGAAGAACCAGTTACGCGATCAGTTCGGCAACTACTACCTGCCCTGACGCACGGCTTTCGCAGCAACGCAGTTCGATTCACGCAACAACGCGACCGGGTACGCCCGGCGCACACAAAACCACCAACCATTTGAAGCGACCGCAGCATCGGCTTTTGCGCCACCGCCGGTACGCGAAGGAGACACAATGAAGTTGAAGTCAAGCAGCGCTGTCGTGTTGGCCATTTTCGCCACCGCGGCTCATGCGCAGTCGTCAGTGACGCTTTATGGCGTAGTCGATACGGGGCTGCTGTATCAGAGCACATCGGCCGCTACCTTTCTGCCGCACGCGCCGAACACGGGCAAAATTTATCAGCTGAAGGACGGCGGTATCTATTCGAGCTTCTGGGGTATGAAGGGAAGCGAAGACATTGGCGGCGGCTACAAGATCAACTTCAAGCTGCAGGGCGCGTTCAACACCACGAACGGCAAGTTCGGTCTGTCCGACACCCCGGGCGTCACGGCGATCTTCAACCAGTTCGCGACGGTCGGCGCATCAGGGCCGTTCGGTACCTTCGACGCCGGCCGGCAGATCATTCCGATGATCTACGCGATGGCGGAAACCGACGTCCGCGGCGCGCAGTATTTCGGCAGTGTTCTGACCGCGTGGCTGGGCATCAATCAGGCGGCCGGCTGGCCTGGCACGAGCACGAACGCGCCGATCGGCGCGCTGTACGACAGCAACGCGCTCGTCTACAACTCGCCGAAATTCCATGGCGCGTCGCTCGCGCTCGAGTACGCGCCGGGCGGCGTCGCCGGTCAGTTCCAGGGCGGTACGCGCGAGTCGGCCGTGCTCAAGTATTCGAACTACGGTCTGAATCTGTCCGCGTTGTATTACAACGGCCACGATACCAACCCGTACCCGATCACCTACCCGGCGGCGCCCGCTATCCCCGCGACCGGGCTTGCGAACAACCGTTTCTACTATTTCGGTGCGTTGTACACGATCGCCGGATTTTCGGTGTCGGCCTCGTACGGCGCCGGCAAGAACCCGGCCCATACCAACACCGCGGACTTCGAAATGATCTCAGGGGGCCTCGGCTACCAGTTCAATCCGCGTTTCAAGATCACGTCCGGGTACTACTACCTGAAAGACAAGAACAACTCGGCGAACCATTCGGGCGAGTTCGCCGTGGGCGCGGAATACAACCTGTCCCAGCGCACCAAGGCTTACGCGCAGGTGGGTTATGTCAACAACAGGGGGACCATGAACCAGACCATCGTCTATGGCGCCCCGGTTGCGCCTGGCGTGTCCACCACGGCGGCCATGGTCGGCATCCGCCATAACTTCTGATTACGTCGCCTATAACAACTGGAGTATTCGATGAAAAGCATTCAGGCACGCGCGTTGGCGATTGCCATATTGATTCTGGCCGCGTCGAGCAACGCATGGTCGCAGTCGGGCCAGACGGCTAGTGCAGCTTCGGGCGCACCCGCGATGTCAGCTAGCGCAGCCGCTCCCGTCAGCTCGAGGCAAGCCAATCGCGCGCTGCGTCGGCAGGTGTATGCCGCGATCGGCAAGCATAAGGAGATCAGCGCCGGCAATATAAGCGTCATCGCAAAAGGCGGTGCGGTGACGCTGAGCGGCACGGTCACCGACGCTTCCCAGATCAATCAGGTCGCGGAGATCGCGAAGGGTGTTCCGGGGGTGACTTCGGTGACCAACAAGCTCACGGTGGAAAAGCCGTTCGGCGGGATGTAAAAAGAGCTCACGCATCGGGGGATTAAGCGCGAGGAGCCCAATATAACAATCCACTAGCTGTCGAACAGCGCCGTGTAACGGCGCTGCATCTCTTCAGGCGTGAGCGCTTCGATCTGCGCGCCGAGCATCCATTCGTGGCCGAATGGATCGCGCACGGTCGCCGAGCGCTCGCCATAAAAATGATCGGTTAGCGGGCGGACCACGGTTGCGCCCGCTGCAACCGCTCGTGCGAACAGCTGGTCGACGTCGTCGCAGTGGATATGCAGCAGCACACTCGGCCGGCTGTCGCCGGTCGGTCCGAGCATGTCGTGCTCGGGATATTCATCGGACAGCATCACGGTCGCGGGACCGATCTTCACTTCGGCATGACCGATGCGGCCGCCTGGCTCGGTCAGGCGAAACTGCTCGACGCCGCCGAATGCCTGCGCGTAGAACTCGATAGCCCGTGCGGCGTTGCGCACGCGCAGATACGGGTAGAGCTCGTGGATCGCGTTCATCGTCACCTCCTGGTTGCTGGTGATGATTATCGGAGAAACGCGTCAATCCAAGGGCTTTTTTGCATTTTCGACGCCGGAGCCCGCGCCAACAGGCCGCCAGTGAATCTCGTGTGCACTGGACGGGGTCTGCCTCATGCCTTAGTTCAATACGATCTCCACGCGCCGGTTTTTTGCGCGTCCGTCTGCCGTCGTATTCGGCGAAACGGGATTGGCACTGCCGTGTCCGTTGACAACGAATTGCTGCGCCTTCAATCCGTGGCTCTGCAGATACTGCGCCACGCTTTGCGCGCGCTGCGTCGATAATTTCTGATTGTAGGAGCTGGATGCCGTCGCGTCGGTATAGCCATTCACCATGACGGTGTCGAACCTCGCACCTGCCGCAGTTTTGATCAGCGCGTCGAGACGAAGACGAGCTTCGGTCGTGAGCGTCGCCTTATTGAGTTCGAAAGTTGCATCGCCGTTCAACGACAGCTTCTGAGGCGGCACGCGTGCTGGAGCGGCAACCCGCGCGACGGGGGGAGCAGCAGGCATCGGTGAAGGGGCTGCGACCGGAGCTGTCTGCGCGACAGGCGCCGCTCCGCACTGGAATGTCAGCGTGCGCACGTCGCGATGACTTCCAGCGGCCGCAAGCGGCGCAATCTCCTGCATCGGACGCACGGGGTTCTTGCCGCAGATTTCGCGAGCCTTCGAATAACAGGTGTTCTGGCTCGAGATGAGTCCATCGCAATCCACCCGAAACGCCTTTTCATTATTCGGCAGGTTGACCGAGTATGCACTAAACGTCGGGCCTGATGCGGCGGAACATCCTGCGAGCAGCACGCTAACCAGTAGCGCTGCTCCAAATTGCGTTGTCATGTCGAACTTCATGGAGTATTGAGCCTCATTGGTCTTTTTCTTCATCTGCACGAATTCACGTCGGTTTTTCGTTGCGTCGTCGCGGTTGATGCCGTGGGCAATTGACGCGGCCAACCACCGTGCGTCCACACTCTTTCAGTGTGCAATCGCGGCCACCCAAAGAGCGACGCTCTGTTTGGTCTCCTGCGCGTGAGTTCGTGAACTGTAGCTGTGCATATTCCTGGCAATTGCCACAATTTGTAAATCCGTCCGACGAGATTTACGGGCAGGCGATTTGGTGAAACGCTCAACTGCTGTCCTTCGCGACCAAAATCTGAACTTCTGTCAAAGTTTGCGGATTTACGTCAGTTATTAGAAAAGAGTTAAAGCGTGCTTCACAGGCTCTCTAAAAGTGCTTACCTTACGCTCGAAATATCGCCTGGCCTTGCCCAGGCGCTCAAGCGCAGCAATTTCACGAGAACAGAAATGAAGAGCATCGATCTTGCCAACTCAATTGATGCGGTATTTTCCGATTCGATCCGGCAGTGTCTTGCGGAGCAAATCGGCCTTTCGTCGGAAATACTCGGCAGGATTCCGACCCACGCCAGCCCTGCGCTGATTGCTTCGCTGATGGCGGCTGCGGTGACGCCCGATGGGGCGAAGGCCGTATTCTCCGCTGTGATGTCGCCAGAAGCGAATGCCCGTATCGAAGAGCAATTCCTGCGGCTGTGTAGTGCTTCATCGAGTATCAAAGACCTTGAAACAATAGGAGAGTCGCTCTTCGTGCGTTCTACCGGCACGCGTATCGCGCTGGCGAGTGATCCGATCTCGCGTCAGACCGGCATACCGCCTCAGGCCGCTCATGTCATGACCACGTTGGTCGGTTCGGTGATGTTCGGCGTGCTCAAACATCACATTCTGCTTGAGCAAGGAACGTTGGCCGGACTGCCTGCGTTGCTCGGCGGTCAATTACCTGTCGTATCGAGGCTTTTGACCGATGGCGTCGCCGAATCGATCGGATTTGAAAATGCTGGCAATTTCGCTCGATCGATTGCAGGCAGGCTTGAGTCAGTAGCGGCCAATATGATGCAACCGATGGCTGACGATGAAAACGTACTTCGACGTTCCGCACCCGCCGCGGCGCACGAAGTCGCAGCGCCGGTCGGCGGAGCGAGGTCTTCGCGTAGAGGCATATGGCTGCTGTTTGCCGTGTTGACGGCAATACTGCTTGGGGTTTTCGCCTATGCCCAATTTTTCGGGCAGAGGGCGGGTGTTGAAGCGACCGCGTCGTCGAATGTTTTGACCAGTGGCGTCGTCGCGCCCTCGATCGCGTCGGCCGTCCCTGGCGTCGTAGCGCGACCGGACGCGGCTTCATCCGTACCGCAGGGATGCGCGGCGGCTCCGATGACGGCGTCGGGAGGTGCAGCGTCTGCCCCGGCGGCCGATGCTGTATCCGAAGCCGCTTCAAATCCGGCGGCGAACGCTTCCACGAGAAGTGGAAAGATCGCTTTTAGCGTCAATGAAGCCGGCGTACCTTCATTGACGGGTACGCTGAGTAGCGATGCGGAGCGGCAAACACTTACCGATGTGTTGAACCGAAGATTTGGCGCGGGACGCTTCGCCGCCGACCTGAAAGTCGACGCGAGCCTGCGCCCATCTGACTGGCTGACGCATATCGATGAGCTCTTGTCGTTGATGGCCCTGCCGCGCGCCGAAGTCGGAATAGACGCGCAGCACATCGAGCTAGGCGGGGCGGCGGCGAATGCATCGCTTGGCTGGAAGCAGCGCCTGCAGAATGTGTTCGGTCCGTCCTGGGAAATCGGTCAGTTCAGCGCGGGAAAAGCCGTCGATCTCGCCACGCAGCTGTTCCTGAGCACGATGGTGAAGATGCTCGATGCGGGCAACGCGTGCAAAGGTCCGGATGTCGCAACAGTTCTGAACTTGCAGGTTGTGGACTTCGCTGCATCCAGTGGACATATCCCTTTATCCGCCAAAGAGAACCTTGCCGAGTCCGCACAACTGCTTAAGGCATGTTCTGACGACGGCCATCCCGTGGCACTCGATATCAAGGCATATTCCGACAACGTTGGCGATGAGCAGGCCAATCTGCTGCTTTCGCAACAGCGTGCGGACGCGGTGCGCGGTTTTCTGATCGAGGCGGGGGTGAAGCCGGACCTGTTGACGGCACGCGGCTATGGCTCAGCGACGCCGATCGCGAGCAATGCGACGGCGGGCGGTCGCTTTGCGAATCGCCGTGTCGAGTTTGTTCTGGCGCAAGCTTCGGTTGGCTAACAGATTGCGTTGGCTGAAAGCACGGGTTTCACGCTGGGAGCGTTAGGCACGTTCGGGCCAGACTCGGGGGCCTCGCGGAATGGATCAATCGCAAGCCCTACCCGACAGACGCACAAGGGCCGCCGATGTCACAATTCTTGGCAACCCACACGTACGCGTCCGGTTACATTCGGTTGCGAGTGTTCTAACCCGAACCTTGTGAGCACCGAACGAAACTGGAGCTATCCATGGCAACCCCGCATCAGGTCCAAGTGACCCTTTCGCTTCACCCCGAAGATTACGCTTCACTCAAGATGGCCGCGCGAGCTGCCGGTCTTGACGAGTTGTCGTTCGGCATTCTGGCAGTCCATCGCGAGGCGCGTCGCGTGTTGGCCGAGGACCGGCGCAATCGCGAAACCGCTCCGCACGACTACAAAATTTTTTGATTGCTGAAGGTGCCTGGCATGGTTGCATGGTCTGCAGAGGATCTGCTCTATCTACGCCTCGGCACGGAGACGCCGAATTGGTCTCTTGCCGCGGATGACGACATGCTTTTGCTCGCGGCCGGCCACGGCGAGAAACGCGTTGGGGTTCGACTCACCAGTGTGCAGTTGGAGAAGATACGCATGGCGAAAGGCGGTCTCGTAATAACTGCTATGGGCGTGATCATTCTAGGGGCATATTTTCGGCTGTACCTGGTAGGCCGGAAAGTCAACGATCATGTGTGGAAAGGGAGGGCGTCCAGCGATGCTAATTTTCTCCACGTGGCACAGGCGGCGGAGGAGTCGACCGCCTATCCATCGATAGTGGTCGATCTTGTAACAGCACCCTGAAAACAAATACAGATGTCGTTTCCCTGGCCAGACGGCGTTTGATCGAATTCGATCAGATTTTCACGCCAGAGCCTGGATACGATTCTGGAAATTGTTAGCGGCGACGGGAGCGACGCGTAATGAATGAGTTAAAGACGAAAACAATATCGGAATTGCATCAGCAACTCGAAGCGATGGAGGCGTGGCTCACGTCAAAACCTGCGATTGTGACGGGCGTGCAAGGGGTGAGGATCATGCGTCTGGTTGCACTGATGTCAGGCGATGCATTCCGGTATGCGCTTGTCAGGACGAGACCAAAAGGGCGCTGGTCCTAGCGTGCGTCAAGCACCTTCGTGGTCGTTCTGCCAGCTCTCTACGATTCGCATCTCGAACTCTCCTTCGAGTTTTAACAAACCTTGACAGACCGGGTTGCCCCGCGCCGGTAGAGTACATGCGTCCGCAAGTTGATGCGGTTCGGTCGCGCGCACATTGCATTAATCGTTCAGTCGGCGACAAACTGTGCCATACACAAAGCTGTTCAAACGCTTTCTTCGGGAAAAGCTGATATATGCAAAGCGAAGTAACTACTCAACCGGGGCTACCTGAGGCAAAGAAATTCGCGCGCCGGACCGACGAAGTTGAAGGCATGTCGGGTCTTCGCAAGCGCTGGATCGCATTGCTTGGCATCGGGACGATTTCACTGTCACTGCTGTTCGTGTGGGGATTTCTCCATTTGATTCTCGCGCTGATATTTCCGAAGTCGGTGGTTGTCCATTAGGTCGTTGCGGGTTGAACTCATAGCGTTATACATAAGTCCTTAGCCGAGCCCGTCGCGGAGCGCGCGTAGCGTGTCAGCGGCAGCGAGTACCTGATCGAGCCCTCGCCAGATGGTCTTGGCACCCGGTTCACCGTCGCTCTTTC
>NZ_VZQN01000053.1:0-43258 GCF_014397645.1 Paraburkholderia sp. 31.1 | reverse complement strand
TCCGGCGGCAGCAACCGCGCCACCGCTCTGTCCTTGAATGTCTTTCCGTAACGCGCCAACTTGTTCTCTCTTTATCGCCCCCAGATTCCAATTTTATCCAGGCGACAACCATTGTGACGCGGGGGGGATGAACCGCGTCTTGATGCCCGCCTGCGCCGCGCGGTACGCAAGCGAGGTCGCAATGTGTGTCTTGCCGACCCCGGATGGCCCGAGCAGCACGACATTCTCGGCCCGCTCAATGAACGCCAGACTCGCCAGCTCCTGAATCTGAGCACGCGGTGCGCCGCTGGCGAAGCTGAAGTCGTACTGCTCCAGCGTCTTGATGCCGGGCAGCGCCGCCAGCTTCGTTAGCACCTGACGCTTGCGCTGCTCGCGCGCACCGAGCTCCGCTTGCAGAAGCTGTTCAAGGAAATCGGCCATACTCGAATCGGTCGTCGCAGTGCGTTGTGCGAGCGGCGCCCAGTCGGTGGCGATGCAGTCCAGCTTCAGCTGTGCACACAGTCCGGCAATCCGTTCATGTTGCAGATTCATGCTGCGACCTCCAGCAACGCGTCGTATACCGCCAGCGGATGCTGCAGGCTCTCACGCGGCAGCACGCGACGGTTGTCCGGCACAGCAAGCGCAGGTGCCTGCACCGGCAACGGCAACGGCAGAAGCGCCGCCTGCTCGGCAGCAAGCCTCACTGCCGGACGCTCGCCCGTCGTCGCATGACGGCGCGTGTTGGCAACCTCCGCCAGCCATCGACCGATATGCGCGTTGGCGGCCTCTACATCCAGCCTCAAGCCCGATGACCTGAGCGTCGCGGCAAGCGGCACAACGAAGCTCTCCTTCAGATAGCGGTTGAACCGTTCGACCTTGCCCTTGGTCTTGGCGCGATACGGACGACACACCTTCGGCGTGAAGCCGTAGGTCTCAGCCAGCGCAAGCAGCTGTGGGTTCCAGCGATGCTCGCCTTCGCCGAATGCATCGCGCTCGATGACCACCGACTTCGCGTTGTCGAACAGCACATGCTCCGGCGTGCCGCCGAAGTAGACGAGCGCCTCACGCAGGCATTCGCACAGTGTCGCGGCATCCTCACGCGCGGTGAACCGCACGAAGCTCGCGCGGCTGTATCCCATCGTCGCGACCAGCGCGAGCAATGGCTCGCGTCCTCGCGGGATAACCGTGAAATCGGCTTGCATCTGCTTGCCGGGCGCGGTCTCAAAGCGCACCACTGGCTCGGCCTCAGAACGCTTGTGGGGCACCAGAAACGCCTTGAGCTGACTGATGCCACCTTCGTATCCCGCCTCCTGCAATTCGCGTAGCAGAACCGTTGCCGCAATCCAGTGCGGCCGCGCGGCGGCGACGCGCTCCAGCAGATAGTCCTTGAACGGGTCGAGCTTCGTTGCTCGCGGCTCACGCTGGCTGTAACGGCTTGCCTGCTCGTTCCTCAGATAGCGTCGCACGGTGTTGCGCGATAAACCTGTCTGCCTCGCTATCTCACGCACCGCCGTCCCGCGCCGGGCCAATACCTTGATTTCCACTGCTTGCTCCTGAGTCAGCATCGGCGGCAAAAGCCGCCATCGTCTCCCAGGTGGGTCAGGTTTACTTCGGCGCCAGGGTCATTTTTACATCGGCGCTAACAGGCACCCGCATCTGGCTCGCCGCAGGCGTCACCGACATGCGCCGTGGCATGGATGGTCTGGCTGCACTGGCGCAGGTGGCCCTTGAGCAAGACCCGTTCTCGGGCCACGTGTTTGCCTTCCGGGGCCGGCGCGGCGATCTTGTGAAACTGCTGTGGTGGAGTGGCGATGGAATGAACCTGTACGTCAAGCGCCTGGAGCGAGGCCGTTTTATCTGGCCGCAGGCCGACGCGGGATGCATCCATCTGTCGGCGGCACAACTGTCGATGCTGCTCGAAGGCATCGACTGGCGACGCCCCGAACGGACGTGGAAGCCCACATGCGCCGCGTAAATTTGCTCCCACTTCTGAACGTGCCTGGTAAACTCCCAGACATGCCAGTCAACCGACTCCCCGACGACATCGACACACTCAAGCGCATGCTTGTTTCGCGCGAAGAAACCATCGCGCGCCTGCTCGCCGAGATCTCGCGTCTGAAGCGCTGGCAGTACGGGCGCTCGTCGGAACGCATGGCAGAACTGACGGGACAATTGCAGCTCGCACTGGGTGACGGGACACTGCCGCAACAGGGTGCCGTGCCGGCATCGGCGCCAGAAGCGGCGTCGGATGAACCCGCAGACACGACAGCGCCGGTGGTTCCACTGCGCCGCCGCTCGCGCGAATTCCCTGCGCACCTGCCACGCGAGGTGGTGGAGCACAGGCCACAGGGCTGCGACTGCCCCGAATGCGGTGGCCGACTGCGCAAGCTGGGTGAAGACGCCTCCGAGATGCTGGACTACGTGCCGGGGTACTTCCGGGTGATTCGCCATGTGCGCCCCCGGCTGAGCTGCAGCCGTTGTGCGAAGGTCGTCCAGGAGGCGGCGCCGTCGCGCCCGATCGCACGCGGCATGGCCGCAGCCGGCCTGCTGGCACAGGTGATGGTCGCCAGGTACGCTGACCATATGCCGTTATACCGGCAGGCAGGAATCTATCGCCGTGCCGGCATTGAACTCGACCGTGCCACGCTGGCCTCGTGGGTTCGCGAGTGCGCCGCACTGCTGCAGCCGCTGGCGGATGCCGTTGGCCGGTATGTGCGTGAGGCGCAGAAAATCCATACGGATGACACGCCCGTCCCGGTGTTGGAACCCGGACGCGGCAAGACACGTACGGCACGCCTGTGGACGTATGTACGCGACGACCGGCCGGGGGGCAGCCGGGCACCCCCGGCGGTCTGGTACCAGTACTCGCCCGACCGCAAGGGAGAGCGACCCCGTACGCATCTGCAGGGATGGTCAGGCATCCTGCAGGCGGATGCCTATAGTGGCTACGATGCGCTGTACCGCGATGGCACGATCATCGAGGCAGCGTGCTGGGCGCATGTGCGGCGCAAGTTCTACGACCTGTACGAACTGGAGCGTTCGCCAGTGGCGCAGGAGGCACTCAGCCGCATCGCAGCCCTGTATGCCATCGAGCGCGAGGTGCGCGGCCGCAAGCCGGAGGTCCGGCAGTCCGTGCGCATGGCGCGGGCATTGCCGCTCGCAGGCACACTGAAGGACTGGCTGGAACATACGTTCGCGCAGGTCTCGGCGAAGTCGGGCCTTGGCAAGGCCATCCGGTATGCGCTGGGGAACTGGCACGCGCTGGTGCGCTACTGTGAAGACGGGCGCATCGAGATAGATAACAACACCGCGGAGCGATCGATCAGGCCGCTGGTTCTCGGCAGGCGCAACTATCTGTTCGCAGGTTCTGATGGCGGTGGACAGAGTGCGGCGGTCATCTACAGCCTGATCGGCACGGCACGCCTGAATGGCATCGAACCGTATGCGTATCTGCGTATGGTGTTCGAGCGCATCGCCGATCATCCCATCAACCGGATCGACGCGTTGCTGCCGTGGCATTTGATGCCGGTGGAGCAGCCATTCCAGCAGGCCGCATGACGATGGCATCGACTCGCAAACCCGCGTTACGCGCGGTCAATTCACAGGTACCGGTCTACCAGTTGCACATCGAGCTGAAGTATCTGAAGCCAGCGGTCTGGAGACGGGTACTGGCCCCCGCCTCGATCAGGCTGCCGAAGCTGCACGTCGTGCTGCTGTGGGCGATGGGCTGGGATGGCGGCCACCTGCACGAATTCGTGTTCGGCGACACCAACTACGGGGTGCCCGATCCGGACTTCCCGAGTGACCCGCCGATGCTCAACGAAGCGCGGGTGAACCTGGGCCGTGCGCTCGGTGCGCTGAAGTCATTCACCTACATCTACGATTACGGTGACAACTGGCAGCATCGTGTGAAGGTCGAGAAGGTCCTGCCGCCTGATCCTGAGTTGCGCTCGCCCATCTGCCTGGACGGCCGCAATGCCTGTCCACCGGAAGATGTTGGCGGCGTACCCGGCTACATCGAGTTCCTCGACGCGATCATCGATCCCGCTCATGAGGAACACCAGCTGTTGCTCGACTGGTGCGGCGGTAGCTTCGATCCTGCTGCCTTTGACCTCCAGGACGTCAACCAACGCCTCTTCGAGATCAAATTCTGATCGTCAAGACGGCCGCCAAACGTCGCTTACGTCTTATGCGTATCAGTAAGCCAAATCATTACGTGGAAAGGGCGGTTTCAAGGTCGAAGCGCAATGGCGGGTTTAATTGTAGTGGTCAAGTTATTTCGGACAGGCTGATAGGTTCTTTTATTGTCGGTTTTGCCTCGTAGGCAACGGGCGACAGATAGCCCAAAGTCGAATGCAAGCGTACTGCGTTGTAAAAACCGACGATGTACTGGTTGATGTCGCGCCGTGCTTCATCGTGGTTGGCGTACTGACCGGTGAAAGACGATCAACCGGTTCAGCAGAAACTCGCCGCCTGAAGTCCCTGCTCATCAAGTTGCCTATACACCGATTGCTGCTCGATGCTCTTGACCGGCACGAAACGCATGTTCGGCCGCGCGACTGCCTCGCAGATTGCCTCAGCATCCGCCGCGTCATTCTTGTTCGTCTTGACGTACGGTTTGACAAACTGCGGTGCAATCAGTCGGACCATATGGCCCATGGCCTGCAGCTTGCGAGCCCAATCGTGCGCGCTGGCGCACGCTTCCATCCCGATCACGCAGGCGGGGAGGTTGGCGAAGAAGCCCGCAACGTGATTTCGCTTGAGCACTTTCTTCAGCACCGTTCGACCATGCTCATTTACACCATGGACGGCAAAAACGTTCTTCGCCAGATCGATGGCAACTGTCGTAATCTTCATGATGGGCGCTCCCCTCGGTCAGGTGGTTGCTTCGACACATCCACTTTTGCACATTGATGCCGCTTCGGGTGGGGGCGTCCATCCCATTAGTCTTGACGCTAGCTCGTTCGACGGCAGCGACCACTTCTGCTTGTGCTGCGCGATGAGTTCGAGAACGGCCTGCAGTCGCAAGTTCGCCTGTGGCGCGCTGACCGTGTGGACCGCCGGCTTCTCCCTGAATCCGTCGTGAAGCGCGACCTTCCACTGGGCGGCAGACAGTTCAAGCGACACTGCCAGGATGACGCCCTCAGCATGTGGTCCGGTAACGTGATTTGCGTCCATGATGCCCTCCGTTGAGCAAACCTTGGCACGGTCAATCTTACGACTCGGGCCTTGACGACTCTCACGCTACATAGCTTCCGAAGGCCGCCAATCGTCCCCGGTGTTCCGGAAGAAACGATGATGGGCTATAACACAGGCGGCAGCGCGGTGATGACCGGAAGATCACTGGTGCGCGCATGCGACGTCCCCGGACGCCGTGTGGCGAGCCCGGTACATAGCATGGTCCGGGAATCGTCGGTGACATTGGTGAGCGGCGCGAGCTGCATCCCGTTTGAGAGATCGAGTCGATTCAGACGCTTCCCCCTGGTGCTGCCCTGAACCAACCAGCCAGGAGCAGGCCATGGCCATGCGCAAGCGGGAAGACGATGAGGTGTATCCGAACGCCGCCGGGATCGATGTGGGCGCGTCCAGCCACTGGGTGGCAGTCCCCCGGACGGCCGACCACCAGCCGGTGCGCGAGTTCGGCACGATGACCGGTGACCTGCACGCGATGGCCGACTGGCTGCTCGCGTGCGGCGTCGATACCGTGGCACTGGAATCCACCGGCGTCTACTGGATCCCGGTGTATGAGGTGCTCGAGCAGCGCGGGCTGACAGTCTGGCTCGTCGATGCGCGGCAGATGAAGTACGTGCCGGGGCGCAAGAGCGACGTACAGGACTGCCAGTGGCTGCAGAAGCTCATGAGTCTCGGACTGCTGCGTGCGGCCTGGTGCCCCGCTGGCGAGGTCTGCGTGGTGCGCGCGGTGGTGCGGCAGCGCGAGCTGCTGCTCACCGAACAAGGTAGCTGGGTGCAGCGCATGCAGAAGGCACTGCTGCAGATGATCATCCGCGCGATCGTGGCCGGCGAACGCGACCCGAAGGTGCTCGCGCGTTTCCGCCACAGTCTCGTCGAGGCCAGTACCGAAGACATCATCAGGGCGCTGACCGGCAACTGGCGCGAGGAGCACCTGTTCGTGCTCGCGCAGGCGCTCGCAATGTTCGACAGTCTCGCCGAGCGCATCCTCGAGTGCGATGCGAAGACCGAGGCGCTGCTGGTCCCCCTGGGGCGTCACGACGTCCAACTGGCCGGGCCGGACAAGAAACGCCAGAAGAACGCCCCCCGGTTCGACGCGCGTACCGCGCTCGCGCGCTGGACGGGCGTGGACCTGACGCGCATCAACGGCCTGTCCGTGGCCACCGTGATGACGATCCTCTCCGAGATCGGCCCGGATCTGAGCCGCTTTGCCAGCGTCAAGCACTTCTGTTCGTGGCTGCGCCTGTGCCCCGCCACGAAGATCAGTGGCGGCAAGACGCTGTCTTCCGGCACACGACCCTCCGCCAACCGCGCCCGGCAGGCGCTGAAAATGGCAGCCATGAGCCTGTCGCGCAGCGACTCGGCGCTCGGCGCGTTCTACCGCCGGCTGTGCTCACGCATGGACAAGCCGCGCGCCAATACCGCGGTCGCCCACAAGCTTGCCCGCATGGTGTACTTCATGCTCACGCGCGGCGAAGCCTTCGTCGACCAGGGGCAGCAGCGCTATCAGGAACAGCAGCGCCAGCGCAGCATCGCAGCCCTCAGGCGACGTGCCTCCGCCCTCGGATTCCAGCTCCAGCCAAACGCGCCGACTCCATGAAAACCAACCTTTTCCATTGGGTTTTTTGAGAGGATCTGATTGTTCGCCGGGTCGCTGCGCGCTGGCCAACGTGCGGCCGCAATCATGAGCCTCATCCGCTCAGCGCAACTCAACGGTCACGAACCCCACGCATATCTGAAAGACATCGGGACACGGCCGCCCACCCACAGGGCAAGCGACATCGCCGCATTGCTGCCACATAACTGGCAACCTCTTACCGCTGTCGCCTGATTCACCGTTCGTCAACGTGGGTTCGCCAGCCGCTTACCGCACGCACGCAAGGCGCCGGATCATACGGAAGTTGCCTGTCCCTGCCACGGAAACGCGGCCAGCACCTCCCGGATCGCCATATCGAAAGGCGTGCGTCGGCCGATTCCGAGTACCTCTAAACGGCTCGATGCCAGATGACAGTTGTGCGGGCGCGGCGTCGCGTCGGTGGGTGTGCGCTGGGGCGTCAGACGCGCGTCGAGTTGCAACGCTTCTGCCAGGCGCACGGCGATCTCGTACTTGTTCATCGGTTCGTCGCCCGACCATTGCACGATGCCAGAGACCGTTTCGCCGCGCGCGTGCCGCTCGAGCATCTGTCGGATCACGAAAGCGACATCGGGCGTGAACGTAGGATAGCGGATCGCCCAAGCGTCCATCCTGGCAGCCTGGGCCCCCGGCGCCGCCGCCGCTGCGATCGGCGGCACGAGGCTAGTCACGGCCGATTCCGACCAACTGACGATCGGACCATAAAGCAGCGGCAGACGCAGCACGCATCCGCCCTCGGCCGTGTCGGTCAGCGCTCGCTCGCCTTCGAGCTTGCTCTGTCCGTACGCGTTCAGTGGCGCAGGTGTGCTGTCGTGACGATAGGGCGGGTGCGTGCCGTCGAACACGTAGTCGGTCGAGATCGACAGTGTCCACGCGCCGTGTCGGTTCGCCGCCCCGGCGATCATTCGCACGGCATCGACGTTCAGCGCGCGAGCAAGCGCCGGATCGCGCTCGCATACATCGGGACGGCGCTCCGCCGCGGCAATCACGACGGCATCCGGCGCTACGCGGTCGATGAAACGCTCGACCGCAACGCTATCGCGAACATCCAACGCGACCATTCGCGGAGACGTTCGGCTATATGCGGTGGAGACGGTCTGCCAGCCGGTCTGGCGCGCGAGTTCGTCGTTGAGCGCGCGGCCGAGCAATCCGGAACCACCTATTACGGCAACCTTGAACATGCGCGGCACCCTCAGCGCACAGACGTGACCGTGTATCCGGCCTCGTCAATCGCGGCCTTCAGCGCATCGACGGGTTGCGCCGACTCCACGAGCACGCGGCCGGTCGCGAGATCCACCTGAACCTGCGCGGCGGCGTCGTGCTCGCGAATCGCGCTCGTGACAGCGGCAACGCAGTGCTGGCAGCTCATGCCTTCTACATGGAGTTCGATTGTCATTGCAAAGACCTCGGCGGAATCAGATTGCGGATAGTCGAATTATGCCTGCCGTACCTTGTTTGGGTAGCTGACCTTCCCAGCATGGGAAGGTGTAGGATCGATTGGAGTTCAGCCGCAACCTTGGGGAAACAGTCATGAACATAGGCGAAGCGGCCCGCGTGTCGGGCGTTACGGCAAAAATGATCCGCTACTACGAAAGTGTCGGCCTATTGACTGCGAAGGCGCGCACGAGTGCCGGTTATCGCGTGTATGGCCCGCAGGAAGTGCATTCCTTGCGCTTTATTCGCCAGGCTCGCCGGCTCGGATTTCTGGTCGAGGATATCCGGCGGCTGCTTGCTCTATGGCACGACCGCTCGCGTGCAAGTGCCGAAGTAAAGCGGATCGCGCTCGAACATGTCGCCGAACTCGATCGACGCATCGCCGAACTGACGGACATGCGCGACACTCTCGCGCATCTGGCCGATCATTGCCATGGTGATGACCGGCCAGATTGTCCGATTATCGAGCGACTGGCGGACACCGATCTTTTATCGGGACAAGGTTGCCGTCCGCTTTAGCGGCTAATCGAAGTGCAACCCGGCCTGCCGATTCTTAAGGTCGAGCGATTCATGCACCGAAAGTGCGCATAAAACTTGCGAAAATGACGTCCACTTAAAGAACGCCTGGATGAATCCCAATAAAATCAGGAACTGCATCGCACCTTTACAGTGCACTATTCCAAAACGGAATGCACACCATGCGGGCATTTCACTGTTCAGGTTGCACCTTAGGGCTATAATGCGGGTTAACCCTTTTACGGGAAATCCCCGATGTCAAATCACCGGGGATTCGATCTGATCCTTGGAGAACATCATGTTTGCATTCATTCTTGAGAAGCTCAGCACCTGGTTCGAAACCGCGGAACGTAGCCGTCGTGAGGCATATCTCGCCTCGTCGTCGGATATCGTTCAGCTCGAACAGCGCATCCGTTCGCTCGAAACCAACGGCTATTCGCTGTAAGTTTCCGCTTTGAGTTTGACCTGGCGGCGCCTGCTTTTGCGCGGCCGTGCAGTACCAATGTCGAGCCCCGTCAAAGCGGGGCTTTGTCATATCTGGACATCGAAATCCGCGTGTGCCTTCGACGTTTTTTCGAGTGAACGGCGCAAGAAAGCTGCTGATGGCGAATATCGACTAGCTTCGTAACGCGGCCCGCGGTAATGTATGGCGTTTTTCGCGCAAGACGGCATTCATAACCCATCGGGCTGTCCATGTCCTCCGTCCGTTCGCAGCAAACTTTCCGAGCCGTGATGGCCGTGGCCGCCATGGCGACGCTCGCCGCCCTCTGCGCCGCGTCGGACGCATTCGCGGTGTCCGATAACGGGCGTCCCCCCGTGATCCTCGATACGCTTGGCGGCGTCAATAATGGCCAGAGCGGTACCGTACTGCTGAGCTCGCCGCCTGCACCGGAGCCGATCGTCGCCGCGCCGCCGATCGCGGCACCGGTCGAGCTGCCTCCGGAATCGTCGCCGCCGTTCGTGGTCGCGCCGTATATCCAATTGCCGGCGGGTGGTGGCGTGCCGCGGCCGGTGCCTCGAGCGGTGCCCCTTCCGCAATAGGCACCGACGGCGCGAGAGATCGTCGTCGGTGCTTCTGCGCGGTCCCGTTTCTCCCCCATACGCCAGCTTGCCTCGCACCCGACAATCTCATTCGGGTTTGGGCGCATGGCGTCCGTGAAACCGTCCGACGACAATCGTTGCGCGCCTCGCCGCCGTGAGCTTCGATCTCGGCATGTGCGCCTGCGTCACTGCTTCGAACGGAAAACACAACAAGGAGACGTCACCATGCTCAATCAATGGATGCAGCGTGCGACGCGCGCCTGCGTGATGCTGCTCGCACTGGCTGCGTTGCCCGGCGCTGGGTTCGCGAAGGACACGCCGGAAATGCCGTCACTGACGATGGCCGTCGGCGGCTTACCTGGCCTGTACTATCTGCCGGTCCTCGCCGCACAGCAGCTCGGCTACTTCAAGGACGAAGGCCTGAACGTCACGCTCGAAGATTTCGCGGGCGGCTCGAAAGCGCTCGAAGCGGTGGTGGGCGGCAGCGCCGAAGTCGGCGCGGGCGCCTTCGAGCACACGTTGTTCATGCAGGCGAAGGGTCAGCACTATCGCGCGTTCGTGTTGATGGGCCGCGCACCGCAGATCGTGATCGGCGTGGTGAAGTCGAAGGCCGATCAGATCAAGTCGCTCGCGGACTTCAAAGGCGCGAAGGTCGGTGTGAGCGCACCGGGTTCGTCGACGGATCTGGTGCTCACCGTTGCGTTGCGCAAGGCCGGCGTGCAGCGCAGCGACATTTCGGCGATCGGTGTCGGCAGCGGCGCGACGGTGCTGGCCGCGGTGGGCAGTGGGCAGATCGACGCGCTGTCCAATGTCGATCCAATGATGACCAAGCTCACGCGTAGCGGCGCCATCAAGGTGCTTGTCGATACGCGCACGGTGAAAGGTACGCAGGAGGTGTTCGGCGGCATGATGCCCGCGGCGACGCTTTACGCGGCCGAAAGCTTCATCCAGAAAAATCCGAAGACAACGCAGGCGCTGACCAACGCGATCGTGCGTGCGAATCATTGGCTGCAGACTGCGAGCGACGCGGATCTGCTGAAGATGGTGCCGCAAGCCTATCTGTTGGGTGACCCGACGCTCTATCTCGACGCCTTTCACAACGTGCGCGACGCGTATTCGCCGGACGGACTGATGCCCGCTGATGGCCCGACGACGTCGCTGCGCGCGTTGTCGTCGTTCGATAGCCGGCTCGATCCGAAGAAGATCGATCTGAGTGCTACCTATACGAACCAGTTCGCGAGCAAGGCGGCGGCGCAGTTCAAGTGAGCGTATGCGGAGATCGGGTTGCGCAAGACAGGTGACGGGGAACCGCGCGCGGCACGCTCACGCGCCGCTCATCACGTTCAATTGCCGCGATATTCGACCTTGAACGTCGCAGCCTTGTCCTCGCCGAGCGTTTTGACGAGCCATGGCATCTGATCCTTCAGCGTCTTGGCGAGCGTATACGGCGGATTCAGGATGAACATGCCGCTACCGAACAGCCCATAGCCGTCTTCCGGCGGATTGCTGACGGTCAGGCTGACGTGCAGCCAGTTGTCCTTCTGCAACTGCTTCAGTTGATCGGGAAAGCGCTGCGACTCAGGGCGCTTGACCTGCGGATACCAGACCGCATACGTGCCGGTCGGAAACCGCTTCAGACTTTCCTCGACACAGCGCAGCGTGCGCCCGTAATCGCGCTTGTCTTCATACGACGGGTCGAGCAGGATCAGCGCGCGGCGCGGCGCGGGCGGCAACAGCGTGAGAATCCCGTCGAAGCCGTCGCCCGCATACAGCATTGCTCGTCGGCCCGCGTCGCGAAAATTGTGGCGCAGCACGTCGATTTCGGTGCTGTGCAATTCGAAGAGCCGCATACGATCCTGCGCGCGCAGTTGTCGCCACGCAAGATACGGCGAGCCCGGATAAAAATGCAACTGGCCATCGGCATTGAGCGCGCTGACTTCATCGACGTATTCGGCGAACAGCGGCGGGAGATCGTTGCGGCCCCACAGTTTCGCAATACCCGTCTCGAACTCGCCGGTCTTCGTCGCGTAGCCTTCCTTCAGCGAGTAAACGCCGGCGCCCGCGTGCGTGTCGATATACCAGTAGGCCTTGTCCTTCTGGCCAAGGTAGCGCAGGAGCTGCAACACGACGGCGTGTTTCAGAACGTCGGCGTGATTGCCGGCATGAAAGGCGTGGCGGTAGCTGAGCATGATGAGAGGACGCTGAGAGAGCGCAGGCTGGCCCGAAGGAGCCGGCGACGCGCGGTCGCGTATTGTACGCGACCGCGCGTGCCCGGTTAGCCACCCGGTGCGTGGCGCTGCGCGCGCGATTACTCGTGCGCGTCGCCGATGATCTCCTCGATCCGCTGCTTTATCTCCGGTGTGATGCGCTTGGCCACCTCGGCGGACTGCATGTTTTCGCCGATCTGTTCGACCCGCGAGGCGCCGGTGATCACCGTGCTGACATTCGGATTCTTCAGAATCCACGCGATCGCGAGCTGACCGACCGTGCAGCCGAGCTCGTCGGCGACCGCGCCGAGCTGGCCGACCACGTTGTTCCGGGTCGGGTCCGTGAGCTGCTGGCGCAGCCAGTCATAGCCCTGCAACTGCGCGCGACTGTCGGCTGGCACGCCGTCACGATATTTGCCGGTGAGCAGACCCGATGCGAGTGGGCTCCACGTGGTCAGGCCGAGGCCGATGTCCTCGTAGAGCCGTTTGTATTCCTGCTCGACGCGTTTGCGGTGAAACAGGTTGTATTGCGGCTGCTCCATGACCGGCTTGTGCAGATGATGCCGCTCGGCGATTTCATAGGCGGCGCGAATCTCGTCGGCGCTCCATTCCGAGGTGCCCCAGTACAGCGCCTTGCCGCGCGCGATCATGTCGCTCATTGCCCACACCGTTTCCTCGACCGGCGTGTTCGGGTCCGGACGATGACAGAACACGAGATCCACATAGTCGAGTTGCAGGCGCTTCAGCGACGCGTCGATCGCGTTCATCAGGTACTTGCGGTTCAGCGTGTGGTACTGGTTCGGCGCTTCGTTGAGTCCCCAGAAGAATTTCGTCGACACGACGTAGCTCACGCGCGGCCACGCGAGCTCCTTCAACGCATGGCCCATGATCTCCTCGGATTTGCCGCCCGCGTAGACTTCGGCGTTGTCGAAGAAATTGACGCCCGCGTCGCGCGCCGCGGCAAGCGATTCGCGCGCGGCGCGGTGATCCACCTGGTTGCCGTACGTGACCCATGAGCCAATGGACAACTCGCTCACTTGCAGGCCCGAGCGGCCCAGACGTCGATAATTCATGCATGTCTCCTGGTTGGTGATGCCACGGGAATGGAGCCCGGATTCAGCCCGAAAGCGTCCAGTTTAAAGAGATACGGTTCGATGTGCGTTTTACCTATGTCGTTCACAGGGTTCATGCACAATAGCAAAGTCGGCCGCCGCGCTGCATCCGCCGAACGGTCTATGCCGTTTGGCCGACTTCTCGCCGCGCGCGGTCTCGTGGTCTCATTGCTCATCAACTGCATGGAGGTTCTGGATGTCGTCTCTGAACTCGAATCTGAACGGCAAAGTTGCCGTCGTCACTGGTGCCGCGAGCGGCATTGGCAAACAGATCGCGTTGACTCTGTCGGCCGCGGGTGCTGCGGTCGCGATCGCCGACCTGAACCAGGACGGCGCGAAAGCCGTGGCTGAAGAAATCAGAAAGGGCGGCGGTAAGGCAATCGGCGTGGCAATGGACGTGACGAACGAAGATGCCGTCAACCAGGGGATCGACAAGGTCGCCGAGGAATTCGGTTCGATCGACATTCTCGTTTCCAACGCCGGCATCCAGATCGTCAATCCGATCGAAAACTATTCGTTCTCGGACTGGAAGAAGATGCAGGCCATTCACGTGGACGGCGCGTTCCTGACCACCAAGGCCGCGCTCAAGCACATGTACAAGGACAATCGCGGCGGCGTCGTGATTTACATGGGCTCGGTCCACTCGCATCTCGCCTCGCCGCTGAAGTCGGCGTACGTGACCGCGAAGCACGCTCTGCTGGGCCTGTCGCGCGTGCTTGCCAAGGAGGGCGCTGCGCATAACGTGCGTTCGCACGTCGTGTGTCCGGGCTTCGTGCGCACGCCGCTCGTCGACAAGCAGATTCCCGAGCAGGCGAAAGAATTCGGCATCAGCGAAGAGGAAGTGATCAAGCGCGTGATGCTGGGCGGTACCGTCGACGGTATCTTCACGACGGTCGAAGACGTCGCGCAGACCGTGCTGTTCCTGTCGACATTCCCGAGCGCGGCGCTGACCGGCCAGTCGTTCGTCGTGAGCCACGGCTGGTACATGCACTAAGGGGCGGCCCATGGCGCAACGCAATCTGAAGCGGGCGCGGGTGGGCGTGCCGGGCGACGGGGAGGGAGCGGGTCCGTCGGTCGCCGCCCGCCCGCGCCGGCATCTCCGGTTGCCCAACTACGAAACCGTCGCGCTGATGCTGCAAGGCGGCGGCGCGCTCGGCGCCTATCAGGCCGGCGTCTTTCAGGGACTTTACGAAGCCGGCATCGAACCGAACTGGATCGCGGGCATCTCGATCGGTGCACTGAATACGGCGATCATTGCGGGCAATCCACCGGAACGACGCGTCGAGCGTCTGCTGCAATTCTGGGAGACGATCTGCCAGCCGGCGTTCGGGGCGCCCTTGCCGGCTCCGATCGAACACCTGCTGTTCAATTCGAGCGAAGCGGTGCGCAAGGCATTTACGGCAGCGCAGGCAATGAGCGCGATCGTCGAAGGGCAAAAGGGCTTTTTCGTGCCGCGTTTCCCACCGCCGTTGCCCACGGTGTCCGGTCCGCCGCAATTGGCGAGCTACTACGACACCACGCCGCTGAAGGCCACGCTCGAGTCGCTGTGTGATTTCGACCGGATTAATTCCGGCGAAATACGCGTGTCGGTGGGCGCGGTGAATTGCGGCACGGGCAATTTCGCGTACTTCGACAATACCCGCACCACGCTCAGGCCCGAGCATTTCATAGCGTCTGGCGCGTTGCCGCCGGGCTTCGCGGCCGTCGAGATCGACGGTCAGTTCTACTGGGACGGCGGCCTGATGTCGAATACGCCGCTCTACGAGATGCTCCAGTCCACGCCGCGTCGCGACACGCTCGCGTTTCAGGTCGACCTATGGAGCGCGATCGGGCCGGTGCCGGACAACCTCACCGACGTGCAGGGCCGCATGAAAGACATCCAGTATTCGAGCCGTACGCGTCTCGTGACCGACATGCTGCAGCGCTCGCAGCGTTTCCGCCACGTACTGCGCGAGGTGCTGGACCGTGTGCCAGAAGACCAACGCGACGATCCGTGGTGCAAGCTGGCCGAAGATCTGTCGTGTTCAAAGCGCTACAACGTGATTCACCTGATCTACCGGCACAAGGAATACGAAGGACACTACAAGGACTTTCAATTCGGTCTGTCGACGATGCGCGAGCATTGGCGAAGCGGTCTCGAAGATATTCTCCGTTCTCTCGAGCAGCCCGACTGGCTCGATATGCCGGAAAACGATGCCGGGTTCGTCACGCACGATATTCATCGGGATTCGCGCTGATTCCTCGCGGAGAGCCCCGACGCTGCGCCAACCAAGGCCGAACCGTCAGAAAATAAAAAAACGGCGCCCTTTCAGAAAAGGGCGCCGTTTTTACAGGCGGTGACAGCAGCGAACCTGCTGGACTTGCACGGCAAACCTCCGCGCTGTGAATCGCCTTACTTCAGCACGTGAGCAATCGCGGTGGCGACGACGTTGAGGTTGCGCGTATTGAGCGCAGCCACGCAGATGCGGCCCGTGCTGACCGCATAGATACCGAACTCTTCGCGCAGACGGTCCACTTGCGGTGCCGTCAGACCCGAGTACGAGAACATGCCGCGCTGTGCGTTCACGAAGCTGAAGTCACGATCAACGCCGCTTGCCTTCAGACGCTCGACGAGACCATTGCGCATCGCGCGGATGCGCTCGCGCATTTCGCCCAGTTCGCTTTCCCACGTCGCGCGCAGTTCCGGCGATGCGAGCACGGCCGCGACCACCGAGCCGCCGTGCGTCGGCGGGTTCGAGTAGTTGGTGCGGATCACGCGTTTCAGTTGCGACAGCACGCGCGCCGCTTCTTCCTTGTTCGCGGTGATGATCGACAATGCGCCGACGCGCTCGCCGTACAGCGAGAACGACTTCGAGAACGACGAAGACACGAACACGTTCAGTTCCTGCGCCGCGAACAGACGCACGGCTGCCGCGTCCGCTTCGATGTTGTCGCCGAAGCCCTGGTAGGCGATATCGAGGAACGGCACGAGGTTGCGCGCCTTGACGACCTCGACGACCTGCTTCCACTGCTCGACGCTCAGGTCGACGCCGGTCGGGTTATGGCAGCACGCGTGCAGCACGACGATCGTGCCCGCCTCATAGCTGTTCAGCGCGCTCAACATGCCGTCGAAGTTCACGCCGTGCGTCTGCGCGTCATAGTACGGATACGATTCGACGACGAAGCCCGCGCCTTCAAACAGTGCGCGGTGATTTTCCCAGCTCGGATCGCTGATCGCGACCTTGCTATTCGGATTCACGCGCTTCAGGAAGTCCGCGCCGATCTTCAGCGCGCCCGTGCCGCCCAGCGCCTGCGCCGTGACGACGCGGCCGGCCGCGATCAGCGGCGAGTCGTTGCCGAGCAGCAGCTTTTGCACGGCGGCATCGTAAGCGGCGATACCTTCGATCGGCAGATAGCCACGCGGCAGCGCGGCTTCGACGCGGGCCTTTTCCGCCTCGCGCACGGCGCGCAGCAGCGGAATTTTGCCTTCTTCATTGAAGTACACGCCAACGCCGAGGTTGACCTTGGTGGCGCGCATATCGGCGTTGAAAGCTTCGTTCAGGCCCAGAATCGGGTCGCGGGGAGCAAGTTCGACGGCGGAGAACAGAGACATGATGGGTGGGCAGCAGTAGTGAAAAGAGGGCGGCTTCGCGCGCGAGCGGCTCGATCTGGGGCGTCGGCGGCGTTCCGCGGGTGGGCGTGAGTTCGACGAAACGCGAAAAGCGGGGACGGCCTATGGACAGCGGCGAGCGAGCGCAACTTCGCATTGTAACGAATCCGGGCGCTTTTTTCGGACGACCAGACGGGCAAAAGGCGATTATTTGCTTGAAAAACAGGCACTGGAGAGCCATGTGGCAGTAAGGAATTCGAGCGGGCGTGGCGATGTCGACGGCGCGAACAGGCCGAGGTGCGCTGTCCATTGGCGCTGACTGCGCCACGATGACGCCTGGCGTGGAGGACAGAGCCCGGCATGGGAGTTCGCGGTAAACCCCGTCAGGGCGCGCAAGTCCGCAAAGGGCCATAACACACCGGCGCCCAGGGCCGCCCTACGTAAGCTCGCTCGATCTTCGCTTTCCGCAACCCGTTAGAATGATTCTTTGCCCAAGGCCCGGTGCCGCCCCTCATGTCCGAACACCATCTGACTGAAGCCGACGATACGCTCGACGAATCAAAATTCATCGCGTTCGAAGGTTCACCGTTCAAGCTCTACCAGCCGTATCCGCCCGCCGGCGACCAGCCCACGGCGATCGACACGCTCGTCGAAGGCGTCGGCGACGGTCTCGCGTTCCAGACGCTGCTCGGCGTGACCGGCTCCGGCAAGACTTTCACGATGGCCAACACGATCGCGCGGCTCGGCCGCCCGGCGATCGTGTTCGCGCCGAACAAGACGCTCGCCGCGCAGCTGTATTCGGAGTTCCGTGAGTTCTTTCCGCGCAACGCGGTCGAGTACTTCGTTTCGTACTACGACTACTACCAGCCGGAAGCGTATGTGCCGCAGCGCGATCTGTTCATCGAGAAAGACTCGTCGATCAACGAGCATATCGAGCAGATGCGGCTGTCGGCGACCAAGAGCCTGATGGAGCGGCGCGACGTGGTGATCGTCGCGACGGTGTCGGCGATTTACGGTATCGGCAATCCGTCCGAATACCACAGGATGATCCTGACGCTGCGCACCGGCGATCGGCTCGGCCAGCGCGACGTCATCGCGCGGCTGATCGCGATGCAGTACAGCCGCAACGAAGCCGATTTCCAGCGCGGCTCGTTCCGCGTGCGCGGCGACACGATCGATATCTTCCCGGCCGAGCACGCCGAGATGGCGGTGCGCGTCGAGCTGTTCGACGACGAAATCGAAACACTGCAGCTATTCGATCCGCTCACCGGCCGCGTGCGACAGAAAATTCCGCGCTTTACCGTGTATCCGTCGTCGCACTACGTGACGCCGCGCGATACCGTGCTGCGCGCCGTCGAAACGATCAAGGCCGAGCTGCGCGAGCGCCTCGAATTCTTCTATAGCCAAGGCAAGCTCGTCGAGGCGCAGCGCCTCGAGCAGCGCACCCGCTTTGACCTCGAAATGCTGCAGGAGCTCGGTTTCTGCAAGGGCATCGAGAACTATTCGCGGCACTTCTCGGGCGCGGCGCCGGGCGAGCCGCCGCCGACGCTCGTCGATTACCTGCCGCCCGACGCGATCATGATGCTCGACGAATCGCACGTGCTGATTGGCCAGCTGAACGGCATGTACAACGGCGACCGCGCGCGCAAGGAAAACCTCGTCGACTACGGCTTCCGGCTGCCGTCGGCGCTCGACAACCGGCCGCTCAAGTTCAACGAGTTCGAGCGCAAGATGCGCCAGGTGGTGTTCGTGTCGGCGACGCCCGCCGATTACGAGAAGAGGACCGCGGGGCAGGTCGCCGAACAGCTTGTGCGTCCGACCGGCCTCGTCGACCCTGAAATCGAGGTGCGGCCGGCGCGCAGCCAGGTCGACGACGTGCTTGGCGAGATCAACGAGCGCATCAAGGCCGGCGACCGCGTGCTGGTCACGACGCTGACCAAGCGGATGGCCGAGCAGCTCACCGAGTTCCTGGCCGACCACGGCATCAAGGTGCGCTATCTGCACAGCGACATCGACACGGTCGAGCGCGTCGAGATCATCCGCGATCTGCGTCTCGGCGCGTTCGACGTGCTGGTCGGGATCAACCTGCTGCGCGAGGGGCTCGATATTCCCGAGGTGTCGCTCGTCGCGATTCTCGACGCGGACAAGGAAGGCTTCCTGCGCGCCGAGCGTTCGCTGATCCAGACCATCGGCCGGGCGGCGCGTAACGTGAACGGCAAGGCGATTCTGTACGGAGACAACATCACGGACTCGATGCGTCGCGCGATCGACGAAACCGAGCGGCGCCGTACGAAGCAGATCGCGTTCAACGCCGCGCACGGCATTACGCCGCGCGGCGTCGTGAAACGGATTCGCGACATCATCGATGGCGTGTACAACATCGACGAAGCGCGTGCCGAGTTGAAGGAGCAGCAGACTCGCGCGAAGTTCGAGGACATGTCCGAGAAGCAACTCGCCAAGGAGCTCAAGCGCCTCGAAAAGCAGATGATGGAGCACGCGAAGAATCTCGAATTCGAGAAGGCCGCGCAGACCCGCGACCAGCTAGCGCTGCTGCGTCAGCGCGTGTTCGGCGCGAACGTCGGCGACCACGTGTCGGGCGTCGAATAGCTGGCGTCCCTCCACCGCTTTTGTCCACCACGAAAGGGCGCGGCCATTCGCCGCGCCTGTTCACATCAGTCAGCGCTCAAGCTGCCGCTGCAGCCGTTGACGCGGAACGCCTTGGCTGTGACTAATTCTGTTTCCGTTTCCTCCCCCGCACGAAGGTTTTCTTAAGCGGACCTTAAGACCCTGCTGTCATAAGGCAGAGCTTGCTGACAGGTTTGTTCTCGTCAACGATCGATGATAAACTCGCCCCAATATTGAGAATGGTTCGCATTTAAATTTACATCTGACTTGCGGCCGCAGCGTTTCAATGAAATCGATTCCAGTCTGATAGAAACAAGGAGCTTCAATGCGGATTTCTTCGTTTGTGCGCGGTGGCGCGGCAGCGGTAGCTGCTGTCGCGGCGCTGTCGGTCTCGGCCGCCGAATATCCGATTGGCAAGCAGCAGATCCAGGGCGGCATGGAAATCGGCGCGGTCTACCTGCAGCCGGTCACGATGGAACCTGAAGGCATGATGCGCAAGGCGTCGGATTCGGACATCCACCTCGAGTCCGACATCCACGCGGTCAAGAACAATCCGACCGGTTTCGCCGAAGGGGACTGGATGCCGTATCTGCAGGTGCACTACGAACTGACGAAGGCCGGCTCGAACCAGCCGTTGAAGGGCGACCTGATGCCGATGGTCGCGAACGATGGTCCGCACTACGGCGACAACGTCAAGCTGCAAGGCCCGGGCAAGTATCACCTGAAGCTGATCGTCGAACCGCCGATGCAAATGGGCCACATGGCGTTCGGCCGTCACGTCGACAAGGAAACCGGCGTGGGTCCGTGGTTCAAGCCAATCACGCTCGAATACGACTTCACCTTCGCTGGCATCGGCAAGAAGGGCGGTTACTGATCGGCGCGCGGTGCCAACGCGGTCGCTCAACGTATCAGTGAATGCAGCAGACGGCGCGCGGACAGTCGGAGTCATATCTGGCATTGGCGCGTCGCGTTTTCCGGAAAGGGCAATGAGAATCAACCGAAAGATCGCGATGCTTGCCGCCACGTTTTGCCTGGCGGCCACGGCTCATGCAGCCGACCTGCCGACCTTCAAGCTCGAAATGAACGACGGCAAACTGAACCCGGCCCGCATCGAAGTGCCGGCAGGCCAGCGTATCAAGATCGAAGTACGCAACACCGGCAAGGGCGCGGCCGAATTCGAAAGTGTGCAGTTGCGTAAAGAGAAGGTTCTGGCGCCGGGCGCCGATTCGTTCGTCGTGATCGCTCCGCTGGAGCCGGGCGAATACAAGTTTTTCGACGACTTTCACCAGCAGGCGCAGGGCGTGATCGTCGCGAAGTAAGCAGTGGTCTCGATCGAATGCGAACGCGAACTCGCCACGGCAAGCGGGCGCTGTCGGTCGCGCGAGGCAACGGAAGCGGGCAGTAGAAGGATCGAAGGGAGAGCTTGAATGGGTCAGATTCTGTTCGTCGTGTGGCGGGAGAGCGTCGAGGCGCTGCTGGTCGTCGGCATCCTGTACGCGTGGTTGAAAAATGGCGACGACGACGCCCGCCGCGGCTTGCCGTACCTGTGGGGCGGCGTGGCGGCCGGCGTGATCGCGGCGGTGGCGCTCGGCGCGGCGCTGGTCGGCTTCACCGAGGTGCTCTCCGGTGACGCGCAGGATTACTTCCAGACCGCGATGGTGCTCATCGCCTGCGTGCTGATCGTGCAGATGGTGCTGTGGATGAAGCAGCACGGCCGCACGCTGAAGCGCGACATGGAACAGTCGCTGCAAAAGAGCCAGCGCGATTCGAACTGGTGGGGCGTGGCGCTGCTGGTCGCACTGGCGATCGCGCGCGAAGGCAGCGAAACCGTGATCTTCCTGTACGGCCTCGGCTTTGGCCAGTCGGGTCATGTCGACGGCAGTCAGATGCTCGCTGTCGTGATCGGTCTCGCGCTTGCGTTCCTGACCTTCTACGTGTTGCAGCTCGGCGGCAAGGTCATCTCGTGGCGGCTCTTTTTTCGCGTCACCGAAATCATGCTGCTGTTCCTCGGCGCGGGGCTGTTCCAGACCGGCGTCGACAAGCTGATCGACAAGGAAATCCTGCCGACGCTCGTCGACCAGCTGTGGAATTCGTCGGCGATTCTCGATGACTCGAGCACCGTCGGTTCGCTCGTCGCGACGCTGACCGGCTACCGCGCGCATCCGGCGCTGATGAATCTGCTCGCCTATGCCGTGTATTGGGCGGTCGTTTATCTGCTCGTGCGCCGCGCCAGTCGCAAGCCCGCGCAGCAGACGGTAGGGCGCGCGGCATGAGCGCCGTGATGGCTTCCCGGCCGGGCCGCCTCGCGGCGGCCGGCCAGTGGATGCAGCGCCACGGCGCGGTGATTCGCGGCATCCAGTGGGTCGTGGTCGCGGTGTATGTGTTCCTGATCGTCGTGCCCGCGCTGATGCCGCTGCCGGACGACACCGCGCATCTGTGGAACAACCTGACGCTCGCCGCGCAGTTCGTGTTCTGGGGCATCTGGTGGCCGTTCGTGTTGCTGTCGATGGTGATGCTCGGCCGCGTCTGGTGCGGCGTGCTGTGTCCGGAGGGTGCGCTCGCCGAATTCGCGAGCAAATTCGGCCGCGGCCGCGCGATTCCGCATTGGATGCGCTGGGGCGGCTGGCCGTTCGTCGCGTTCGGCATCACGACGATCTACGGGCAGATGGTGAGCGTCTACCAGTATCCGAAAGCGGTGTTGCTGGTGCTGGGCGGCTCGACTTTCGCGGCAATCGTGATCGGTCTGCTATACGGACGCGAGAAGCGCGTCTGGTGCAAATACCTGTGCCCGGTCAACGGGGTTTTTTCGCTTCTGTCACGGCTCGCGCCGTTTCACTACAAGGTCGATGAAGACGCGTGGCGCCGCTCGTACACGAACGGCGAGCATGGGCATCGCGTGATTCCGATCAACTGCGCGCCGCTCGTGCCGTTGCGCAACATGAAGGGCGCGGCGGACTGCCATATGTGCGGCCGCTGCAGCGGACACCGCGATGCGATCGCGCTGACGTGGCGCAAGCCGTCGACCGAAGTCGTGCGGTTGGGCGACAAGAACGCGAACCCGTGGGACACCGCGCTGATCCTGTACGGCCTGCTCGGCATCGCGATCGGCGCGTTCCACTGGACCGCGTCGCGCTGGTTCATCGACCTGAAGATGTTCGCCGCGACGTGGCTCGTCGATCGCGACATCACGTGGCCGCTCGACACCAACGCGCCGTGGTTCCTGTTCACGCATTACCCCGACCAGAACGACGTGTTCTCGTGGCTCGACGGCTCGCTGCTGATCGGCTACATCCTGTCGACGGCGCTTGTCTACGGCACCGTGCTGCTGCTGTTGCTGACGGGCGCGACGCGCATGCTCGGGCGCTTCGACGCAACGCGTCTGCATCACTTGACGCAGGGGCTGATTCCGATCGCGGGCGCGGGCGTATTCCTTGGTTTGTCGGCGACGACGCTGTCGCTGCTGCGCGCCGAGCACGTGTCGCTGTGGTGGGCGTCGGATCTGCGCATCGCAATTCTCGTGATTGCGAGCGCGTGGAGCGCATGGCTCGCGTGGCTCGTCACGCGCCGCTACAGCGAGCGCTTCGTGCAACGCGCGCTGGCGATGCTGTGGTTCGTCGCGGCGCTGGCGGTCGTCAATAGCGCGTGGTGGCTGATGTTCTGGGGCTGGGCCTCGAAGTAAGTCTTCAGCCTGTGTCCGGTGCGAACGCAGGCGCAAGCGCAAACGAAAAGCCGTGGGATGGTGACATCCCACGGCTTTATCATTTTCAGCGATGTACGCCGTTGCGCGCATCGGCTTTCGAGCGAGAACCAAAAAAGCGGCCTGGCTTGCTGCGACGGCTGGCTTGGTGTCTGCACGAAGGGGTCTAGTTCTCGCGTGCAAACCGTCGTGGCTGGCTAATGCCTAACACCTCTCTGGGAGGTGGTCCCCACAATACCCGGTACTTACCTCGTGTCTTGCTACTTCGTCAGGATCAGCTTGCCGAGGCGCGTTGCACGCAGTTGATACGTGTCGCCGTTGTGCACGATGCTGATGTGACTATGGCCTTGCAGCAGCGCGTCGCTGCGCACGACCCGTTCCGACGTTTCGCTCTGGCCGGCGGTGCGTTGCGCGCCGGGTTTCGCCGCGGGCGCGGCCGTCGTCGACGATTTCGGGCGGCTGGTTAGCGCGGCCGCCGAGCGGCGCAGGCTGAGCGTGGAGGAGCGAGTCATATCGGTCATTCGTTTTAGCTTGTTCGTCGATTTGATGTGATTATTCTAAATGATAACCATTCCTATTTACAAGATCGAGAAATTGATCGGATCCGACTTTTGATAGCTGAATGAAAGTGCGTCTAGATGGCGATTCTGGAAGCCATTCTGACATGGCCCCGCGAAAGCGCGGGCAGGGCGCCCGCGCGGTATGTCAGTGCAACGGTCCCGGTTCCTGCCCGGCCGCGACGTACTGGCGGATCAGCCGCACCGTATCGATATCGTTCTCGCGATACGCGGACTTGACGATCTCCTGCGTCTGCACGGCGTCCTGGTCGGTCGAGACGGGCAGCGTGGTCGCGTACTCGAAGCGTAGGAACAACTGCAGCTCATCGGGCTGCTCGATCGTCATCGTCAGGGAGCCGCCGACGTGCTCGGCGGTCGGCAGGATGTCGTAGCGCACGCTTTCGCTTTCCTGCAGCGTGACGCGATCGCGCACGGTGGCCTGGCCGTAGTGCAACTCACGCTCGAGCACATTGCCGTCGCGCGACAGGATCGTGCAGCTGTCGAGACCAATCACGAACAGTTGCGGCTGCTCGGCGCGCAGCACGAGCCCTTCCCACAGCTGCTCGCGGGTCATCGATTCGACGAAGGGATTCAACGGATCGTTGATCTGAATAAGGTGTTCGAAATTCAAGACGACTGCGTCCTATGAAAATATTGCAATACCCGTGACCCGAACGGACGGCGTCCGACCGTCCTATGCGCGTTTGCTGCGACTGTTAAGCGACCGCGAGCGCGGAGCGGATCGAGATCGTGTGCGTGAGGATCTTGTGCACCGGGCACGCATTGGCAATTTGCAAAAGCCGTTCCCGCTGCTCGCCGGAGAGTTCGCCATCGAGCATGATCTGACGGTCGATCGTCGAGCCTGCGTCGCCGGTTTCCATCGACAGTTTGACGCGTACACCCGCGAGCGGCCAGCCTTTGCGCTGCGCGTACATCTTTAGCGTGATCGACGTACAAGCGCCGAGGCTCGACAGCAGCAGCGAGACCGGCGTCGGGCCGCGGTCGCCGCCGCCTAGCGATTCGGGTTCGTCGGCAAGCCAGGTGTGCTTGCCGTCGTCGAACACGACCTGGAAATTCGTCGAACCAATTTGGGCGGTGATGGTGGGCTCTGCCATGCGCGGCTCCTCTGCTAGGGATCTAATAGCGTCGCGCGCCGCGGACTGTCGAAATCAACGCGGGCCGCGCGACATGAGCCGATATTGTGAACGAATTTAGCGGCGTTCGCGCCCCGAGGCGGGTGATTTGGCGGCGCGCGCGTGGCTGGTGGCAAGCTTCGCCTCGCGCCGACAGGCGTGACAAACGCGCGGCACGCGCTCGTCTGTCAGTGCGTGATCGCGCCCATCCGCCCGGCCTGATAGTCGATCACCGCCTGACGGATCTCGTCTTCGGTATTCATCACGAACGGGCCATAGCGCACCACCGGCTCCTTCAGCGGCACGCCGCCGAGCAGCAGTACTTCGAGTGGTTCGTCGCCGGCCGTGATGGTCACCGCGTCGCCGTCGTTGGCGAACACCACCATCGTGCGCGCGTCGATGTCCGCGCGCGCGTCGCCTTCGCCATACACGCCCTTGCCGGACAGCCCATACGCGAACACGCGATAGTCGGCCGGTACCGGCTGGCGGATCGTCGCGCCCGGCTGCAACGAGAAATGCTGATACAGGATCGGCGTGCGCGTTTCGATCGCGGCCTTGACGCCGAGCGCTTCGCCCGCGATGACCTTCACGCGCACCTGACCGTCTTCGGACGTCGCGACCGGAATGCGTGCCGACTGGATTTCCTGATAGCGCGGCGCGATCATCTTGTCGCGACGCGGCAGGTTCACCCATAGCTGCAGGCCGTGCACGCGACCGCCGGTGCGCGTGAATTCCGGGTCCGGCATTTCGCTATGCACGACGCCGGCGCCCGCGGTCATCCATTGCACGTCACCGGCGTGCAGCGTGCCGGAATGGCCCGCCGAATCCTTGTGGCCGAACTGGCCCTCGAGCACATAGGTGACCGTCTCGAAGCCGCGATGCGGATGATCGGGCGCGCCGATGGCCTCGCCTGGCGCATAGTCGACCGGCCCCATTTCGTCGAGCAGCAGGAACGGATCGAAGTCCATCAGCAGACGCGTCGGAAACGGTCGATGAACGATGAATCCGCCGCCCTCCACTGTGCGAACCGACGGGAACGTACGTTCGATCGTGCGTGACGTAGTCATCAATATCACCTCGAAAAATGGGGAATAGCGCGATTTCTGAAACATGGGGCTATTATAGGGACCGTTTTTGGCGGTGCCAGCCGTCCCTCAGCAATGGATTGTTCTATTCATGGAACGATGAGATGAAGATCGATTCACACAATCTGAACGACCTCATGTACTTTTCGCAGGTCGTCGAACATGGCGGATTTTCTGCCGCCGAGCGGGTGCTGGGCATCTCGAAGTCGCGCCTGTCGCGTCGGCTCACGGAGCTGGAAGCGTCGCTCGGCGTGCGCCTGTTGCAGCGTTCCACTCGCAAGCTCGCACTGACCGAAGCGGGGCAGCTGTTCTACCAGCACTGTCAGGCGATGCTCAGCGAAGCGCAGGCGGCGGTCAATGTCGTGCAGCAATTGCGCTCGTCGCCGCGCGGCACGGTGCGCGTCAGCGTGCCGGTTACGATCTCGCAGACGATTCTGTCGACGATCCTGCCGGAATTCATGCACCGCTTTCCGGAGGTGCGCGTCGTGATGCGCGTGACGAATCGCGTGGTCGATCTGTTCGAGGATTCGATCGACGTCGCACTGCGCGTGCGTTCGGATCCGCCGGAAAACGCGAACATCGTCGTGCGGCCGCTGTGGCGCACCGAGCAGATGCTGGTCGGCGCGCCGAGCCTGCTGCAGCAGAATGCGCCGCCGCTGACGCCGGGCGACCTGAACCGCTTCGAAACACTCGACGTGCCGACGAGCGACGGCCGCCACGTGTACAACCTGATCTCGCCCGACGGCACGCGCCATGCTCACGAACACGAGCCGCGCCTCGTGACCGCCGATCTGATGACGATTCGCGAGGCGGTGCTCGCCGGCGTCGGCATCGCCGCATTGCCGGAGATGATGTATGGAGCCGCGTTGAGAGCGGGGCAACTGTCGCCCGTGATGCCGGGCTGGAGTTTTCCGACGCCGCAGTTGTACGCGGTGTTCGTGTCGCGTCAGGGGATGGTGCCGGCCGTGCGCGCGTTTGTCGATTATCTGGTCGAGATGCTCGATCCGGATGAGGGCAAGCACATCATCGGCGAGTGTCCTGAGCGCGCCGAAAAAGCGGCGGCGCAGGGATCGGTGGCGAGGGCTTCCTCCGCTGTGTCGGCGGCGGTTTCATAAGGCTCTGTGGCAACTTAAGGGGGCACGGTGCGCCGCGGGCCGCTAGCGCGCTTCGCAAATCGTTTTTAGCATTTAAGCGCGGCCTGTCATGATTACTTTCAATGGTCGTTTGCTTGAATGCGCGCGCACGCAGGCATATAGTGAAATCCCTTTCGCTAAGGAGTGTCCTATGCGAAAACTCATGGCCGCTATCATAGCGGGCCTGATAGGGCTGACCGCGTTGTCCGTGTCGACCACGGCCCTCGCATGCGGTGATAAAAGCTATCAGTCTTCGGCCGATGGCAAATGATCCCGCCGCCCGAAGGCGCCGAGTGCGCACAAAAAAAGGCCTTCATCCGACGATGAAGGCCTTTTACTTTTTGGCCCTGTTTAAAAGGGGTGTTCCCGTGGACGAGCGCGCTGCTCCGCTTGCCGCTTAGCGTGCCACGTTACCGTTTACTTCGCTTTGGGCTGTGTGACGAAACCGATCTTCGTCAGTCCGCCAGCCTGCGCGGCGGACATCACCTGCGCGACCTTCTCGTACGGCACCTTGCGGTCCGCATCGAGATGCAACTCCGGCTGCGGGCTCGCCTGCGCGGCCGCGGCGATCTTCGCGGCGAGCGCCGCATCGTCGACCTTGGTGCTGTCCCACAGCACGTTGCCGTCCGCGTCGATCGACACCATCACCTGCGCGGGCTTCGTGTCTTCCCTCTGACTGCTCGCGTGCGGCAGATCGATCTTGACCGCGTGACGGATCACCGGAATCGTCACCATGAAGACGATCAGCAGAACCAGCATCACGTCGACGAGCGGCGTCATGTTGATCTCGTTCATCAGGCCGTCGTCATCGTCTCCGGCGAAAGGGCTCATTGCCATTGGGATGCCTCGTCGATCAGTTGGCGCGGGTTGCGAGACGCAGGCCGTCGCCGCGCCTGGTCGACGACAGACGGGCACCGGTCACGAAGAACGCATGCAGGCCGTGAGCGAAGCGGCTCAGCTTCGCGACGATCGCCTTGTTGGCGCGCGTCAGCGCGTTGTAGCCGAGCACGGCCGGAATCGCGACGAACAGACCAAACGCGGTCATGATCAGCGCTTCGCCGACCGGGCCGGCGACCTGGTCGATCGACGACTGGCCGCTCGCGCCGATCGCGAGCAGCGCGTGATAGATGCCCCAGACCGTGCCGAACAGGCCGACGAACGGCGCGGTGCTGCCGATCGACGCAAGAATCGCGAGACCGCTCTGCATGCGCGCGACGCTTTCGTCCATCGTGTCTTTCAGGCAGCGCGTGATCCAGTCCGACACGTCCATGCGGTCGTGCAGATGCGGCTGCGTCTGGTGATGATGGTCGGCCGCTTCCTGGCCCGACAGAGCGAGCGCGAGGAACGGGTTGTCATGCGGCGTCGAGGCGCCGCCGCCGAGCTTCTTCACGCCGTCGGCGAGGTCGTCCGAATGCCAGAACGCCTGCTCGGCGTTCTTCGTCAGGCGCTTCAGGCGCATCACGTTCCAGCCTTTGACGACGATCACGCTCCACGACATCACCGACATGATCAATAGCGCGAGCGCGATACCGCGCGTCACGAAATCCCCTTGCGCCCACACGTGTGCCAATCCGTAGTTTTGCATTGCAATCCCTTGTTTTTGAAAGCTTGCTTCAGTCGGTCAGATTGAAGTTGAAAGGCTGGGTGTACACGGCCCTGACGGGCTCGCCGTTCTCGAGATACGGTTTGCAGGCGCTCGCGCGTATGGCGGCCAAGGCCGCGTCGTCGAGACGGCTAAAGCCGCTGCTTTTCTTCAACTCGATGTTCTCGAGCTTGCCGTTCAGACCGACGACGAAGTGCACGTACGCAGTGCCGGATTCGCCGCGGCGCCGCGATAGAGCCGGGTATTCGGGCTGGCTGATATTGCAATCGAGGTGCGACACGTTTTTCGGCGCGCTGATTTCCATCGTCGGCTTGCCGATCGCGGGCGCTGCCGCGGTGGGCGGTGTCGCCGGCGCGGCGGGCGCGGGCGGCGTCGGATCGGGCGCCGCGACCGGCGTCGGCGATGGCGCAGCGGCCTGTGGCAACGGAGTTGGCGTCGGCTTGGGCGTTGGAGTCGGCTTCGGCTGGGCTTTCGGTCTTGTATGGACGGGCGGCGTCGGCCGGGGCGGCGGCGGAGCGATCGATTGCAGCGCGACCGGCGCGGCGAGCGGCGCGGGCGGCAGCAGTTCGGCGGTCATCACGTGCGATTCGAGCGCGACCGGTACAGGCTCGTGACGCAGCGTCATGATCACGGCGAGCAGAGCGACGTGAACCGCGGCGACTATGGCAGTGGCCGTCAGCGCGCGGGAATTCGGTCGGGTGGACGACGCCAGCGTGGCGCCGGCGGAAACGGGATGCGGAGCCTGCATGGTCAGTGTGGCAGCGCGCCGTGCGGGCGGCGCGTCAAACAGGGCATCGTCATGTTCGGAAAATCAGCAGCGAAATGAACAAAGTAGTCACGAAACCAATCAGCAATTCCATCTCGAACTCCTTTCGAAGGGGGAGCGGGGTAGCTGGCTGGTACGAGTACTGGCTTGCTGACGGCAGTGGGATAACGCAGTACGGCGGACAGTACTGCGGTTGTGTTGCAGACGTGCGGCACATTCAACGTCGCATCGGAGCGCTACATAAAGCGTGCGTGAAGCAGAGGGGCTTTTAGACGCACCGACACGGCCTAGACCGGGCCCTGCTAATTGAACTCAGGCTGCCTTGCGCTCGTAGAACGCGACTTGCACGACCTCGGCGACGCTCTGCACCTGCCGATGCTCGACCACGCCGCAACGGCTCGCGCACACGCCGCTTTGCAGCATCACGTCACGCACGGATTCCTCGCATTTGCCGCAGCACGAGGCGACGCCGAGTTCAAACTGCAACTCGTCGAACGAGTCGATGCCGTCCGCAATCGAGGAGCGGATTGTGCGGTCGGATACGGATTTGCAGACACAGACGATCATGGCAGGCGTCATAGCTAACGTTAATGCGAATTATTATCATTTTGTTTGGTTCGTTTGGCAAGCGTCCCGTGCGATTTTTTGTAACAAAACCAGACTCTTAGAATGGATTTCGTCGGCAGGAAGGGCGGGCGCGCGCCGGTTGCCGGTGCTAGGCGGCGCGAGAATCCGATGCGGCCGTGCGGCCAGACGGTATCGATACCTGCTCGACCGCGGCCTCGATCCGCAGCAGCGTGGCGGCGAGTTGCTGCTGATGGATGCCGTCGTCGGTGGAATAGAAGCGCGGCAGCGGCGTGCCCCCGGCCGACGCGGCGGCGCGCAGGCCGTGCTGCTCGAGCACGCGTTCGAGCTGACGCGCGATCGCCACGCTCGTGTCGATCAGCGCGAGCCGCTCGCCGACGATGTCGCGGATCGCCGCGTCGAGAAAGGGGTAATGGGTGCAGCCAAGCACCAGCGTGTCGGCGCCCGCGTCGAGCATCGGTTCCAGGTAGCTGCGCAGCAGTGCCTGCAGCTCGGCCGAGCCGACGTCGCAACGCTCGACCGCCTGCACGAGCCCGTGGCCGGGCTGGCACAGAAAGCGGCAGTCGGCGGCGTAGCGTTCGAGCAGCCCCTGGAAGCGGGCGCTGCGCAGTGTCGCCTGGGTCGCGAGCACGCCGGCGACGCGGCTTTTCGATTGCAGCGCGGCGGGCTTGACACCCGGCTCGACGCCGACGAGCGGAATCGGCAGCTTTTCGCGCACCAGCGCGATCGACTGCGCGGTCGCCGTATTGCATGCGACCACGAGCGCCTTCGCGCCTTGTGCGGCGAGCCATTCGCCGATGGCCAGCGTGCGGTCGGTGATGAAGTCGTCGTCGCGCTCGCCGTAGGGCGCGTACAGCGAATCGGCGACATACAGCAACGCCTCGTCAGGCAGTTGCGCGCGCACCGCGCGCAGCACGGACAGGCCGCCGAGCCCCGAATCGAAAATGCCGATCGGCGCCTGCGACACGGCGCCAGCGGCAACACTGCGGACCGTCGGGGACGGCGAAGGGGCGGGCATAGGCGAAAAAAACGAGCGTGAAGTGGCGGTCGGCGAAAAGGGTGAAACCACGGTGAGGCGCGAACAAACGCGCAAGTATATCGCCCGTGCGGTACGGTCCGGCGCGAATGCCTGCTGGGCAGGCGTCGTGCCGCTACCGCGCGGGATGCTTCAGCGTGCTTCGATCAGGACTCGACCGAGCCCATCGCGCTTTGCTGGTAGTTCTGGATACCGACCTTGTCGATCAGATCGAGCTGGGTTTCGAGCCAGTCGATGTGCTCTTCGGTGTCGTCGAGAATCTTCGTGAAGATTTCGCGCGAGATGAAATCGCGCACCGATTCGCAGTAGGCAATCGCCTCCTTGCAGGTGCCTTGCGAAATCTGTTCGAGCTTCAGATCGCATTCGAGGATCTCTTTGGTTTCCTCACCGATCAGCAGCTTGTGCAGGTCCTGCAGATTCGGCAGACCGTCGAGCATGAAGATCCGTTCGATCAGCATGTCGGCATGCTTCATTTCGCCGATCGACTCGTCGTACTCGTGCTTGCCGAGCTTGTCGAGGCCCCAGTGGCCGTACATTCGGGCATGCAGGAAATATTGATTGATCGCGGTCAGTTCGTTCTTCAACTGCGCGTTCAGATATTCGATGACCTTCTTGTCGCCTTGCATGTTATTTCCTTTTTCGGGAACCTTGAATTTCCAACAACAATAAACGCCATGTCCAAAAAAGCCAAGAGATCCGATACAACTGTTGGCGGCGTTGGCGGCCTCGTGCGTGCGGCGCCTTGCGCGTGCATGACGCACGGAAAGAAAAAGCCGGGATCGCGGCCCCGGCTTTTCGACTGACCTGAGTAGCGTTAATCGCGACTCATCAAGCCGTGGCGACCGGAATCTTGCCGATCTTGGCTTGCCATTCCTTCGGGCCGGTCTGGTGCACGGAGGTGCCGTTCGAATCGACGGCGACCGTGACCGGCATGTCCTGCACGTCGAACTCGTAGATCGCTTCCATGCCGAGGTCTTCGAACGCGAGCACCTTCGCGCTGCGGATCGCCTTCGACACGAGGTACGCCGCACCGCCGACGGCCATCAGATACGCGGCCTTGTGCTTCTTGATCGCCTCGATCGCGACCGGGCCGCGCTCGGCCTTGCCGATCATCGAAATGAGGCCCGTTTGCGCGAGCATCGTCTCGGTGAACTTGTCCATCCGCGTCGCAGTGGTAGGGCCCGCCGGGCCGACCGCTTCGTCGCGCACCGGATCGACCGGGCCGACGTAGTAGATCACGCGGTTCGTGAAATCGACCGGCAGCTTCTCGCCCTTCGCGAGCATGTCGGCGATGCGCTTGTGCGCGGCGTCGCGGCCCGTCAACATCTTGCCCGACAGCAGCAGCGTCTGGCCCGGCTTCCAGCCCGCCACTTCTTCCGGCGTTAGCGTGTTGAGGTCGACGCGCTTGCTGGTTTCCGTGTTCGGTTCCCAGTGCACCTTCGGCCATGCGTCGAGCGACGGCGCTTCGAGCTTGGCGACGCCCGAACCGTCGAGCGTGAAGTGCGCGTGGCGGGTCGCCGCGCAGTTCGGGATGATCGCGATCGGCTTGGATGCGGCGTGCGTCGGCGCGGCCATGATCTTCACGTCGAGAACAGTGGACAGACCGCCGAGGCCCTGCGCGCCGATACCGAGTGCGTTGACCTTCTCGTGCAACTCGACGCGCAGCTCTTCGATCCAGTCCTTCGGGCCGCGCGCGATCACGTCCTGAATGTCGATCGGGTCCATCAGCGATTCCTTCGCCATCACCATCGCTTTCTCAGCGGTGCCGCCGATGCCGATGCCGAGCATGCCCGGCGGGCACCAGCCCGCGCCCATCGTCGGCACGGTCTTCAGGATCCAGTCGACGATCGAGTCCGACGGGTTCAGCATCGCGAACTTCGACTTGTTCTCCGAGCCGCCGCCCTTGGCCGCGACCTGCACGTCGACGGTGTTACCCGGCACGATCTCGTAGTGGATCACGGCCGGCGTGTTGTCCTTGGTGTTCTTGCGCGCGCCTTCGGGCGGGCTCACGATCGATGCGCGCAGCACGTTGTCCGGATTCAGATAACCGCGGCGCACGCCTTCGTTGATCATGTCGGTGACGCTCATCGTCGCGCCGTCCCAGCGCACGTCCATACCGACCTTCACGAACACCGTGACGATGCCGGTGTCCTGGCAGATCGGGCGCTTGCCTTCGGCGCACATGCGGCTGTTGGTCAGGATCTGCGCGATCGCGTCCTTCGCTGCGGGGCTCTGTTCGAGCTCGTACGCGCGGCCGAGCGCTTCGATGTAGTCGAGCGGATGGTAGTAGCTGATGTACTGCAGCGAATCAGCGATGCTCTGAATCAGGTCTTCCTGTTTGATGACGGTCATGGCTAGCTCAGTGGGGAGTGGCGCTTGTTGTCGGATCGCAGCACGGTGCGGTCAGTCTTGCGCCTTCATGGGAGTGGAAACCTTGATGCCGCCCACGGCGTGCAATGCCGCGGGCCCTTCGAAATGTTTGGGGTGCGTGTGCGTGGTGTTCTGGTCGGGGCTGATGAAGGTCTTCAGCAGATGGATCGACGAGATGCTGATCAGCGCCATCGACAGCTTCACTTTCAGCACGCCGGCGTTCACGTGATCGAGCCATTCCGGTTCGTCCGGATGACCGTCGAGGCCGAGGCGCGATACGAACGTTTCATAGCCGCCGATGATCACCATGATCAGCATCAGCCCGAGGTACAGCGGCACCTGCAGCCAGCGGCTCATGAAAACGAGGTGGGGCAGCGCGCGCATGGGGCGGCGCGGACGGGCGGAGGCGGGTCGCGAAGCGGACATAGGCAACGGTCAGATGAAGCGCGGGTGACGGAACAGGGGGCCAGGCGCCGACGGCGGTGCGGGGCGCGGCCACCGAAGGGGCGCGAGACTCGCGTCAGGCGCGCCATTGTACAGCGTCGGTCGAATCTGCTGCTTTGCGGCGGGCAGCGCCCGCCACACCGGAATTACGATGCGATCGGCGGCACGCTGCGCGCCTTCAGGCTCGCGAGGCCGATATCGGCGACCACGCAGGCAAGCGCGATGCCGTGCGCGAGCGTGGGCCGCTCGCCGAGGAACTCGATGCCGTAGAGCGCCGCGGCGACCGGCAGCACCGCGCTGAACACGCCGGCAAGACTGCCTGGCACGTGACGGATGCCTTTCATCCACAGCCAGAACGAGAAGATGCTGGCCGACAGCCCGTACCACAACACCAGCATCCAGACGCTCGACGGCACCGCGCGATAGTCGAAATGCGCGAGCGCGCCGGCGCCGAGCGGCAGCATCAGCAGCAGGCCGAACAGATGCGTGTACGCGCAAATATCGATCGGCGCGAGCGTCTGCGTGAGGCGGCGGGACAGAATGATGTACAGCGATTCGCAGCACACGGCACCGAGCACCATGAAGTTGCCCGCGAGCGAGCCGGTGCCGGCCGTCGCATCCGCGCCCGCCTGGACGTGCGCGACATTGATGACGACGACGCCGACGATCGCCAGCGCGATCGACGCGAGCGCGCGGCCATCGGGCCGCTCCTTCAGGATCAGCCACGACAGCAGCGCGACGACCGCCGGAATCGTGCTCGTGATCACGCCGGCCGCGACCGCGCTGGTACGCGCGACGCCGTTGAGCATCAGCAGCGTGAAGCCGAAGGTGCCGAATAGCGCCTGCAAAAACAGGTTGATCCATTCATCGCGTTTGACGCGGCGCAGTTTGGTCGCGCGCAGCAGCGGCCAAAGCACGGCCATCGCGATTACGAAACGCAGCAGCGCAAACAGCGGGACGGGGACGAAGGCGACGATCGATTTACCGATTCCGACATTGCTGCCGACCAGCAGCATCGAGGTAATGAGAAGCAGGGCGTAGCGATTCAAGCTGGAATCCGGACGGCTAGTTCAGTTAGCATTGTAAAAGGCCGTGCGAGAGAGCATAAGGGTGCGAAAGCGGGCGCGCTGGCGGTGCGTCGAGTTCGCATCACCGGTATGCAATGTGCTGCGAGTGAGCGTAGAAGGCTCTGTAGAACGGGCGATCTTTTTCGCGCGCATCTCGTCTGATCAACGCGTAACTGCATCGATGGCTGGCGCGATCTAAGGGTTTTCGCTTGCAGATCAACACGATGCGCGTAAGTGGCCGGTAAGTTGCAGCGCTTATGGTTAAGCCTTGACGCGGAATAGGATCGCGCAGGGCGCCCGCATGCACGGATGTTGCGATGCCGCACGCACGCGCGTTTGACGGTATCGCGAGGTGGGAGACAGCGCCGCTCGTGGCGGCTCGAACAGGATAAGGCCCGCGCGCGCCGCGCGTTGGTACAGGTTTTACGTTTCATCTTCACCAAGGGGTTGTCGATGTCTGCGATTGAATCGGTTCTTCAGGAACGCCGCGTTTTTCCGCCCTCCGCTGACACTGCGAAGGGGGCCACGATCTCCGGCATGGACGCGTACCGGGCGCTCGCCGCCGAAGCGGAGCGCGACTACGAAGGCTTCTGGGGGCGTCTCGCGAAGGAGACGCTGAGTTGGCACAAGCCGTTTACGAAGGTGCTCGACGAATCGAAGGCGCCGTTCTACACGTGGTTCGAAGACGGCCAGCTGAACGCGTCGTATAACAGCATCGACCGTCACGTCGAGGCCGGCAACGGCGAGCGCGTCGCGATCGTGTTCGAAGCCGACGACGGTAGCGTCACCAACGTCACCTATCAGGATCTGCTGCAACGCGTATCGCGCTTCGCGAATGCGCTGAAAAAACGCGGCGTGAAGAAAGGCGACCCGGTCGTCATCTATATGCCGATGTCGATCGAGGGCATCGTCGCGATGCAGGCGTGCGCGCGGATCGGCGCGACGCACTCGGTCGTGTTCGGCGGCTTCTCGTCGAAGTCGCTCAACGAGCGGCTCGTCGACGTCGGCGCGGTCGCGCTGATCACGTCCGACGAACAGATGCGCGGCGGCAAGGCTTTGCCGCTGAAGAACATCGCCGACGAAGCGCTCGCGCTCGGCGGCTGCGAGAAGGTCAGGAGCGTGATCGTGTACCAGCGCACCGGCGGCAAGGTCGCGTGGGACGCAGGGCGGGACCTGTGGATGCACGAACTCGCACAGGCCGAGTCGGACCAGTGCGCGCCCGAATGGGTCGGCGCCGAGCATCCGCTCTTCATCCTCTATACGTCGGGCTCGACCGGCAAGCCGAAGGGCGTGCAGCACAGCACCGGCGGCTATCTGCTGTGGGCCGCGCAAACGCTGAAATGGACCTTCGACTGGCGCCCCTCCGACGTGTTCTGGTGTACCGCCGACATCGGCTGGATCACCGGCCATAGCTATATTACGTACGGGCCGCTCACGCTTGGCGGCACCCAGGTCGTGTTCGAGGGCGTGCCGACCTATCCGGACGCCGGGCGCTTCTGGCAGATGATCGCGAAGCACGGGGTCACGCTGTTCTATACGGCTCCTACTGCGATCCGCTCGCTGATCAAGGCCTCCGAGGCCGACGCTAAAGTGCATCCGAAGAGCTACGACCTGTCGACGTTGCGCATCATCGGCACGGTCGGCGAACCGATCAATCCGGAAGCGTGGGTGTGGTACTACGAGAACGTCGGCGGCGGCCGTTGTCCGATTGTCGATACGTGGTGGCAGACCGAGACCGGCGGCCACATGATCGCGCCGATGCCGGGCGCGACGCCGCTCGTGCCGGGTTCGTGCACGCTGCCGCTGCCGGGCATCATGGCTGCGGTCGTCGACGAAACCGGGCAGGACGTGCCGAACGGGCAGGGCGGCATTCTGGTGGTCAAGCGTCCGTGGCCGGCGATGCTGCGCAACGTGTGGGGCGATCCGGACCGCTACAAGAAGAGCTACTTCCCCGACGAGCTCGGCGGCAGGCTCTACCTCGCCGGCGACGGCGCGGTGCGCGACAAGGAGACCGGCTACTTCACGATCATGGGCCGCATCGACGACGTGCTGAACGTGTCGGGCCATCGTCTCGGCACCATGGAGATCGAGTCGGCACTGGTGGCCAATCCGCTCGTCGCGGAAGCCGCCGTGGTGGGCCGCCCCGATGCGACGACCGGCGAGGCGGTGTGCGCGTTCGTGGTGCTCAAGCGTGCGCGTCCGCAAGGCGAAGAGGCCGTGAAGCTCGCGAACGACCTGCGCAACTGGGTCGGCAAGGAGATCGGTCCGATCGCGAAGCCGAAGGACATCCGCTTCGGCGAGAACCTGCCGAAGACGCGTTCGGGCAAGATCATGCGTCGTCTGTTGCGTTCGCTCGCGAAGGGCGAGGAAATCACCCAGGACGTGTCGACGCTGGAAAACCCGGCGATTCTCGATCAGCTCGGCGAGTCGATTTAAAGCGTTGTAAGCGGGTCCGCGCGGACGGCGGCGGCGTGTCGATCGATACGCTTGCGGGCACGCCGCGCAGACCCGTTATTCGAGCGGACGGCTTGCGTCACGGCGTTGCGCGGACAATCCCGATTGCCTCGCCGATGCCTTTTTGATACATAGGCGCATGGCCGCGCCGCACCTATCCTCCCACGCCACGTTGAACCCCCCGCCCGAACCGCCACCGGTCTCGGCGGCGATGGCGCTCGCGCATCGCAAGTACTGGCGTTTCAACCTCGCGCTGATCGCGGTGCTGATGACGCTTGGCTTCTTCGTCTCCTTCGTCGTGCCATTGCTGGCGCCCGCGCTCGCGCGGGTGCACGCAGGCGGCTTCAGGCTGCCGTTCTACTTTGGCGCACAAGGCGCGATCCTGATCTACCTCGCGTTGATCGTCGTCTATATCGTGCTGATGCAGCGCGCCGATCGTCAGTTGCAGCACGCGTTCGAAGCGGATTCGCAGCGCGATGCGGCAAGCGGTCCCGCCGCGGATTCCACCGGCGGCGCGAACGATGACGTCGCGATCGGCAAGGCCGCGCCGGCCGCGCGCGGGCGCTGAGCCGATGAAGCTCACGCATCGGCTGATCCGCTCGTACGCGCTCTATACGCTCGGCTTTCTGCTGTTCGTTTACGTGATGTGGCGCATCGAGCGCAGCACCGGTCCCGGGGTGTGGATCGGCTATGTGTTCCTGTTCGTGCCGATCGCGGTGTATGCGGTGATCGGCGTGCTGTCGCGCACGTCCGACCTGGTCGAATACTACGTAGCGGGGCGGCGCGTGCCGTCGGCGTTCAACGGCATGGCGACCGCGGCCGACTGGTTGTCGGCCGCGTCGTTCATCGGTCTGGCCGGCTCGATCTACGCGACCGGCTACGACGGCCTCGCGTACATGATGGGCTGGACCGGCGGCTATTGCCTCGTCGCGTTCCTGCTCGCGCCGTATGTGCGCAAGCTCGCGCGCTACACGATTCCCGATTTTCTCGGCACGCGCTATTCGAGCAACGCGGTGCGCGGCCTCGCGGCGCTCGCCGCGATCCTGTGCTCGTTCGTTTATCTGGTCGCGCAGATCCAGGGCGTCGGGCTGATCGCGACGCGCTTTATCGGCGTCGATTTCGCGGTCGGCATTTTCTGCGGGCTCGCGGGCATTCTGGTGTGCTCGTTTCTGGGCGGCATGCGTGCCGTCACGTGGACCCAGGTCGCGCAGTACATCATCCTGATCCTCGCGATGCTGATACCGGTATCGATGATCGCGCACAAGGACGGCCTCGGCTGGGTGCCGCAATTCAGCTATGGGCGCCTGATGGAGCGCATGGAAGGGCTCGAGAAACAGGTGCGCGACGCGCCGCTCGAGGAGCGCGTGCGCGACGACTATCGACGCCGCGCCGCGCTGATGCAACTGCGGCTCGATACGCTGCCGCAATCGTTCATCGAGGAAAAGCAGCGGCTCACGCAGGAGGTCGGCGATCTGCGCCGCCATAACGGTCCGTTGCGCGAGATCAAGGAGCGCGAGCGCGCGCTCGAACAGTTTCCGCGCGATGCCGCCGCCGCGCAGATCGTCTGGAGTCAGAAGCGCGACGACATGCTGATGCGGGCGAGCGCGCCGGTGCCGATGCAGGAACCGTTTCCTGCTGTCGGTGAGGAAGACCGGAGCACGCACGCGCGTAACTTTCTATCGCTGCTGCTGTGTCTGTCGCTTGGCACGGCGAGCCTGCCGCATATCCTGACGCGCTACAACACGACGACTTCGGTGGCGTCGGCGCGGCGCTCGGTCGGCTGGACGCTCTTTTTCGTCGCGCTGTTCTATCTGACCGTGCCGGTGCTGGCGGTGCTGATCAAGTACGAGATCCTGTCGAATCTGGTCGGCCATCATTTCGCCGATCTGCCGCAGTGGCTGATGCAATGGCGCAAGGTCGAACCGAGCCTGATCAGCCTCGCCGATACGAACGGCGACGGTATCGTGCGCTGGAGCGAGATCCAGATGCAGCCTGATATGGTCGTGCTCGCGGCGCCCGAGATCGCGGGGCTGCCGTATGTGATGTCGGGCTTGATCGCGGCGGGGGCGCTCGCGGCGGCGCTATCGACCGCGGATGGTCTGCTGCTGACGATCGCGAACGCGCTATCGCACGACGTGTACTACCACATGGTCGATCCGAACGCGTCGAGCCAGCGGCGCGTGACGATCTCGAAGATTCTGCTGCTGGGTGTCGCATTGTTCGCGTCGTACGTGGCGTCGCTGAATACGGGGAATATTCTGTTTCTGGTCGGGGCGGCGTTTTCGCTGGCGGCGTCGAGTCTGTTTCCGGCGCTCGTGCTCGGCGTGTTCTGGAAACGCACGACGCGGCTCGGCGCGGTGGCGGGGATGGTCGCGGGGCTCGTCGTGTGCATCTACTACATCGTGTCGACGTATCCGTTCTTCACGCAGATGACGGGATTCACAGGTGCGCGCTGGTTTGGCATCGAGCCGATCAGTTCGGGCGTGTTCGGTGTGCCGGCGGGTTTTCTCGTGGCGATCGGGGTGAGTTTGCTCGATCGAAAGGCGGACGCTTATACGATCGCGCTGGTCGACTATATCCGGCATCCGTAGGCGGTTTGCGCGGGGCTTTGGCCAGGGTGTGGCGCAGGGCGCGAAGTTTGCTATAATTCGGCTCCCCGCCGGAGAGATGGATGAGCGGTTTAAGTCGCACGCCTGGAAAGCGTGTATAGGTTAACAGCCTATCCGGGGTTCGAATCCCCGTCTCTCCGCCACCCTTCCCGTAAGGCTTCCCGGCTGATTGTTTGCACACCGCTGTGCCATTCAGAGGGGCTGTGCCATTGTTTGATCATTCCCTAGGCGTTTCAAGTAGCATTCGTCTACGATGCGAAAGTCGCCACGGTAACCGCTCCGTCCACGTCGAGGGCCTTCCCCTCGCAAAGGGCAAAGTGTGAGCGCCTCGTGTTCGGTCGAACAAACTTATCCACTTACGTCTTATGATTGCTGCGTCGGGAACGCTGGGTGCCGCTTTTCGGCCTTCCTGTATCACAAATTTGTGCTAAAGTTTTCCAAAGAACGTGCGATATAAGATCAAGGAGTGGATCGACCCTCGGACGGGACATGGGGCGTTTTCCCGTATCTACGAGTACCTCGGGGCGAAGGGCCAGGCAGCGTGCGACGAACGCCTGCGATATTTGCGCGATCAGCCGCCGTCGATGTGGCACGATCCGCACGCCCGAATGCTAGCCTCAAAACACGATGCCGATTGCAAGAACATTTATGAAATCCGATTCAAAGCCAATGGCGTTCAGCAGCGACCACTGGGTTACTTCGGTCCTCGGGATGACGAGTTCACTATCGTCCTTTGGGCAACCCATAAGGGAGATCAGTGGGACCCATCCAACTTCTGTGAGCTTGCAAAGCGAAGATGGGACCTCGTCACCGCCGGTGGTGAGGCCTGTGAGATTGAGATCGACTAAGCCGAGTAAGCGTCTGGCAAAGATGAGGTCGAAGGCATATCGCGCTGCTGCATCGGAGGCGAACATATCTAATCGCATCGCGACGCAAGTGCGATTGATCCGCGAGGCGGCCGGTCTTACCCAGTCGCAACTGGCTAGAAAGCTCGGCACAGGGCAGAGTGCTATAGCGCGGTTGGAAGACGCCGAGTACGGAAAACACTCGATTGGGCTGCTCAATCGCCTCGCAGACGCATTCGATGTGGCGCTGTGGATGGAATTCGTCTCTTTCTCGACGTTGATAAAGCGAACGTCACACACTGGTCCCGCCGAGCTAACGCCTCTTCCCTATGAGAAAGAATTCGACAGCGACACCGGCGAGCCATTCTACGACATGCCATTGTCCATGGATGGCAGCACTCTGGACTCACGCCATTACGTGACGGCAGTTTCCGGCAATACGGTTCTCGGCTGGTCGGCAGGTTCGACGGTCGACAGCATAGTCATTAAAGGGCAACGCAAATGAGTACGAGCATAACGAAGGTCGAAAACGGCGTCCAAATCACTACTGTATTTCCGGACGGGATCGTCGATCTTGCGGCCGACGGGTTCGGGCCGTCGCTGATTGGTTTCCCGGTGATGAAATTAAGTTTTTTTCAAACCAAGTTCAGTGCAGACGAAGGCCCCACCCAAAAAAGAGAGGTCGTCTCCACAGTCCAAATTCCTACAGCGGCGTTTTTGGAATTTGCGGAGATTGTTCGAAACACCTTAGCTGCGAACAAAGAGGCTGTGCGAGATGCGGTCACAAATTCGTTTGGGCATATCGAAAGGCTTTAACGTATCACGCGAATGGCTTCTGGTCGTTTGCTAGAAACCCGCTCCGGCGGGTTTTTTGTGCGAACGAGATACTAGTCCTTGGCCACATTCATCGCAGCGGTCTAACTCGCTCCGGCTTCCGACGGTAGATCCGCTCGGTCACTTTCCCGTCAGCATGGGCAAGAAGGGCCTGCGCGTGCTCGAGTGTCTCGGCGTCGCTGGCGCATTTTGCACGCAGATCATGCTCCGTGAAGTGGTCCTTCACCTTCGTCTCGCCGAGCACGCGCTCCATAAAGTTGCGCCACATCGTGTCCCATCCGCCGGCGCGCCCGGTCGCTTCATTGAAGTAGCATTCGCCCCTGCGGTTGCAAAATAACCACGGCGCGATCGACACTGGGCGCGCGGATTTAGCGAGCGACACCGCCTCGCGGAGTTCGTCGGTCCACTCATAGAGCAGGCGCTTGCCTGTCGTATTCTCGGTCTTGCCAGGTGTGACGTGGATCCCGTCATCTTTCAGATCGGACATCGTGAGGCGTAGTAGATCGCCGCGACGCAGCCCGCTCAGCAGCTTGATTCGCATGTACGCCTGGATGGCGAGGACGCTGCCCGACTTTCGGCGCGGTTCCAATGACAGGCACTCGACAATCTCCCAATCTTCGATATATCGCGTTCGTGGCTTTTGGCCTTCGAGTCGCACTTCGCGCTTGAAAGGGTGCCGGTCGAGATAGCCCCATTCCACGGCCTTGGTGTACGCGTGCGAAAGCACTTCGATTTCGCGCTTTGCCGCAGTCTTTGCTGAGCGCTTGTCGATGTACTGATAGACGTGGCGCGGCTTGATCGCTATTAGCGGCATGGCGCCGAGCACGGCACGCAGTCGTTTCATCGCGACGGCGTTGTGCGTCCGCGTCGTGACCTCTTTTTCCGGGACAACCTCGAGCGCGTAGCGGTCGAGCAGCTGCCCCACAGTCTTTGCATCGTCGAGCGTCGCGAGACGGTCCGCCCATGCCTTGTATGCCTCGGGGAGCGTCTTGCCGAGCCTGAACTGCTTCTTTCCGTCCCATGCTGCTTCGAGACCTTCGGGGACGCGGTAGTAGTATGCCCCGTGAATCTGACGCCAGCGGGCCGGAAGGCCTTTGTTCTCTTTGTTTCTGGCCTTCGGCATTACGCAGCGCTCCAGTCCGGCATGATTTCGTTTTGGGTGCTGCTGTCGCTAGCGGCGCCCAGTTGTTGCTCGACGTGGCGCCGCGAGACGACCAGGCGGCCGTCGGCGCGCACCTTGTGCTCGATGCCCATAGCGCGGAGCGCTGACTCTTGCGATGCGCGCTGGCGGCGGCCGGTCAGTTCGATCAGTTCATCGGCTGAGAGAAACATCGATCCGATCATCAGATCCTCCAGTGTTTCCGCATAATTTCTAAAATTCACTGTGCATGCTTCATGCATACTTACTGTCCTGCTTCTATTTGAGGGTGGCTGTGATGAGCACGATCGCGTTCTCGCATACTCGTAGCAAGGGCAAGAAGTTGACCTATGAAATCGAAGCGACCCTTTTCGACAAATCAAATGGGTACTACGGTTACGCCTGTTCGATCAAAAACCTCGGGCGCCATATGGGTTCGGGGCTGACGGGTCGGCGCGCGTCAAGCAAGTTGTCGCCTCACTCATGCAGCCAGAGGCTGTTTATTTGCGCTGATCGACGCCATCTCGACGACTGAGTCGCGTTCGGGGTTAAGCGTCACGGCACCAACCGGTGTCC
>NZ_VZQN01000052.1:0-48300 GCF_014397645.1 Paraburkholderia sp. 31.1 | reverse complement strand
TTGAGCAGATCGCGCGGAAAAGCGCGCCCGGTCTGACGACGGTAGTGGTGCTCGACAACGCCTCGATCCATCACAACATCGATCAGGAAACAATCGACCGATGGTTTCTCGAACATCGCATGGTGCTGTTCTATCTGCCGCCCTACAGCCCTGAACTGAATCTCATCGAAATCCTCTGGAAGCACGCCAAGTATCACTGGCGCCGCTTCGTCACCTGGACCAAGGAAACCATCGATGCCGAGGTCAAAAAACTGCTCGACGGATTCGGCTCAGATTTTCAAATCAGATTTTCGTGAACACTTACTGCCTCAATAAGCGGTACGAAGTCACCGTCGCCAGATACCAAAACTGCGATGTCGTAGTGCTTCCTAGATGCGTGCAACAACATATCCGTGCAAAGCGTGATATCGACCCCTTTGCTTCTCTGTTCTTTGGATGGCTTCTTGAAAACTCGTGGTGCCTCAAGGCCAAGATCCTTCAAGCTTTCTTGAATTTTGGATGCGCAGATCATCTCCTGTAACAGAGGTGTAGAAATACTTCCTCATCACAGTCGGCATTCCCGTCGTGAGATTGCCCCATGCCTTCCGCCAAACGAAAACATCCTGTTCGTACTGGACGTCTGGGTGAGAAGCGATGCCATTGGCCTTCAGCATGCACCCGTACCGGATGGCGAAATTCTCACCGTCGACGAAGACCATTGCGCGCGGCAGATTGAACGTATTCTGGATGAGCAAATTGGGAAGCGGAGCGCTTGCTGCCATAGGTTTTCTCCTCTTGGCCTTCCAGTCGACACCGTAGATACCCCACGATCCCATTATAGTGAGCTGGAGGGACACCACCAGCGTCGCCTGGTGGCTGACCTCGGCCCGACAACGGGCGGAGGGGGCGTAACTTGAGTGGCGTGTTGCCTCGCTTCCAGCGGAGGTCGACTCGAACCGCTGAAAACGCAGTCCCCTCCCCGCCTGCGACCTTTGCTTAAGTGGGCAGTTTTTGTGCACCCAGAGCTCGCGCGCTCCGGGTCCTGCGACAACGGTTTCCGGGTATTTTCGAGCTCGCGATTATGATGCGTATTGTTGTGTGCTGTGGCAGCTCGCTCACTCACTGCTTGGGTTGGTTCTCCGCTGGCTTCGCAGGCACCCTTGCTCGTGACCGCTGCGCCTTTATACCAGTGCCTGATTCAAACAGCCTTTCGGCGTACGCGTATCCGATGCGTTTGAGGTGCGCCTCAGAGAAGTACGCCCAGGAAATAAGCATGACCGCAGCGGTAAAGAGAGTAATACCACCTGAGGTGCCAGGGGATAGAAGTTTGGCGACTTGGAAGTGGAAGGGCGAGAATTGGACAACCTGACTTTGTACGAGCCCAAACACGATGCCCGCGAAACTGGTAGCTAGGCCCAGTGGTTTCATAGCCAGCATATTCCTATGAAAGCCATACGCAATGTTTTCTTTTAGCAGCAGCGTGTGCTCCTTGCCGCGGGTAAGTTCTCGCAAATGCCGCGTGACCCCGTTATAGACTTGATCGGCTGCGGCAGGATTTCTTGTCTCATCTTCGGCAGAAGGGAGTTCGACCCCGAGCTTTGCGGCAATCGCCGCGCGATAGCGCGTCTTGCTGTAGCTGTCGAGAAACGTATCGCGGTGCCGCAAGATAATAGTGGTTGGCATACCTCCCCATTGAGCCAGCATCTTCTCCTCAAGCCTTTTTCCTAATCCGCGCGCCACGCTCGCGAGGCCATATATTGCGCCGCAACTTGTTACTAAGGTCAGCATTGCCGTTAGGAGGGGATTGCGAGGGCCAAGTATCCATAGCAGTGGTACAAGCAACGGGAGCGCTGTTAGCAGGCCCGGAAAAACACGGGCCGTGCGCTGATACGGATCTCGCAGGTATTCGACCAACACATCAAGTGCCATTGCGTGGTCACTCCTCCAGTTCAGTCGGATACATAGTTTGAGGAAGCCAATTCCACCCCGGCCGCGTATAGCTACTCGTGAGGCAAATAGAGCTACCTTCCGTAGCACCAAACCATGCACCACGGTGAATCATGGCTCGCACTACCGCTTTTCTCGGGTGATGCTCGTCTGCTTTGGCCGAACTGCACACGGCCCGCCAAGTCGTTTGTGCCGGTGAACCCGACAATCGCGGTCCAAGCCAGCGGTCGAGCACTTCGGTGTTCACATTGTGTCTGCCGCCGTGGTGCGGAACCTGAAAATCGTGGATTCCAGGGAGCTGGAGGCCGACGTAGGGCGCGTAGTTCGCCGCTTCAGTCAATGCCTCTCGTCCAGCGTCTCCCGTCAGCAGAACGCGTCTCCTATCCAACAGCGCGTATTGCACGACGCTCATCTCGTTCTCGTTGCTTGTTCCCTCTTCGGGAAACACCTCGAAGCCCCAAGCGCCTTTGATGAAGTTGGTGACTGATTTCGCTGCTTTGAAAAGGCCATTGAGGATGCCGGCGAGTGCGACTTCTTGGACGGCTTCTGGAGTCTTGTTCGAAGTAACTACGAGGTCCAAATATCTTGAAAGGGACGGTGCGAGCACATGGAACGGTCCTATTTGAGCACCTTGGAGAGGTTCTCGAATTGGAATACCCTTTTCGACCGCAAGCTCTTCTAGCGCTGCTGTAGCAGCATATGCGGAGCGCAGCTTGTTTCTGAGTGCATCAACGGAGTTGTAGGTCCCGAATTTAGGAAGCAAAAGGTCTGCATATATCCATGGACGGTTGATCCACAGAGTCCCGACCGAAAATTCCTCCAGTATTTTCCGAAGTCCGTTAGCGTGATCTTGGTCAGGATGGGTCAGGACCACGTGATCGACGTGCGCTACGCCGTAGTGTTCTTTGATGTGCGCGACCAATTGATCGCCGGTGTCGAGATATCCGCCATCAATGACGTGCACGCCAGTGGTTCCATTGATCGTGTAGCGGATTGCGATTGCGTCGCCGCTTTTGTCCGTTTCAACGGCCAAAAAGTCCAGTTCGTAGCTATCAGCCATGACGCCCCTTTCTCCGTAGAGTGGTTCGTTTGCAGTTGCAACGCGGTGCAGCGCGCATAATCAGGCAAACCTTTGCCACAGGCGCGTCGTTCGAGCGTCGCTCAAGTGTGTAGCGCGGAGTTGCTGCAAGTGGCGCAAACCGTGTGCGCAACCCCGCGACTTCAACGTTTTATCCAGCGGACAGAACGGTTAGCACGGTCCGCGGTTTGTCGACATCATCACCTAGCGTTTTCGACGCACCTTGATCGGCCACGCGGCTTTGCCATACTTTCTGGCATCGAGCAACGCACCCGACTTGGTGCGGCGGAAACGGCGGAAAATGATGACGTATTCGTCATCTTTCGGCGTCATTTCACACCTCAATCGAGGTGCCGGGATCAACAACTTGTGCTTGCAAGCGTATTATTTTTTACCTACACTTCGCTCGCAGCTCGTAACTGCACAAGAACGGTCCGACCGGCAGTTCCGGAACGTTTTTAGATATGACTTATATGGTCCCTCTATGGGGCCATTTTTTTGCTGTGGCCCACTGAATTTCCGCCACCTTGCTCGATACGCAAAAATGCGCAGCAAGTTCGGCCGGGATACGGAATTGCGACGCAACCCGGATGTCGGCCAGAAACTCCCGGGCAAAGCTATTTGCCTGCCACTCGCTGTCGCAGTACACCTTTGCGCCGGTCGACTTTCGGGGGAAAGACATTCCTTCACCCCTGTGAAGAAGAAGGTGGCCGAGTTCGTGGGCCGCAGTGAACCGGTCTCGACCACTTCCAGAGCACGCGCCAACGTACACGTCTGTTCGTAAGACGATTTTGTTCGTCGAGTGAACCGTCATGCCATCGGCATGCATTCTGAAGTACTGGACCATTTCGTCGGCGTCCATCACTTCGAACGAGAAAGTCTCGTCCACGGCCGGTAACACGCTTTCCAACACCTGCATAATGGGCACTTGTCGGCCCCTCATATCCAAGGCATCGAGCATTCGATGTGCAACGCTTCGAATGAATTCGGTGCTCCGTGGCTGGACGAGATATCCACGTTCCATACTCCATCCTCCTAGTCCTTAAGTAAGATGCGAAGGATGCTCTCCCGCTGATTGTCGTCGAGTGAGTCGAATTTCCGTGCGAACGCTGCCACGAGGGTTTGATCGGCCTCCCTCTGAGGCGTGATACGAAACTCGCTGATGCTATTTTCAGCAAATTGCCGCAGGCGATCAGCCGTCAAGCTCGATAGCTGATATACCTTCACAATGTCATCGACGAGTTGCATCGGAACCGGCTTACGTCCAGTTTCAACAGCAGACAGGAATGAGGGCGATTTATTCACCTTTTCACTCATGTCGAGCATCTTTTCACCCCGCTCGATCCTTATTTTTCTAATTTCCTTACCAAAATCCGTCAAGTTCGCCATCATTGCCTCCGGGTCAGGGGTTGGATTGGGTTGCTGCATCTCACGCGCAACATACCGGTCTCTTCGTACTAACGTCCTAAAACCTTGTAGGCAAAAATCTTTTTACCCGTAGGTGCAATGATAGTTCGTATGGGGAAAATTGCAAGACCCATAGGTGATATGGTGGCGGGGCGAGGGGCGATGTGGTGGCGCGCTGTGCAGCTAAATTGCAGCTTGGACGCCGTACGTTGGCACGGATTGAAGTGGTTTAGCCTTGGTTTTGCAGTTTTCGAGTTGCGCAAGGCATTGATTTATAAAGGATCGTGATACGGGAGTAAAACTGCCGAAGGCAGGGGTTGCTGGTTCGATCCCAGCCGGGCGCACCAGGATTAGTCATGAAGCCGGGTTCGCAGAAAACCCGATAAAACAAGGCCCTTTGGCGAAAGCCTGGGGCCTTTAGTTTTTTGTCGTGGCGTCAGAACCAACGTCTTGCGCTCCAACATGGCGTGCTTCCAGCATCAGTTGCCGGTCTCATCACGCCCCAGCAACGCCGACGACCGGAAAACTTTCTGCGCGAACCCGGAAGCCGCTTCAAGCCACCCTGAAAGCCGAGGCCTGCTGAACCAGTTGACCGGCATGGTCGTGCAACGAACTGGCCGCCGCCGCGTTCCGCTGCGTCATCTGGCCCATCTGCGACACCGCCTGGTTCGCCTGCTCGATGCCTTGGTGCTGCTCGTGCTCTGCGCGCCTATGATCGCTGCCGTGGTGTTGCGCAGCATGTGTGACTAGCCTCACTTCAGCGCAAGCGCAGCGTTGATGTCACGCCCCGAACCACGCAGCGCATGCCTGTCGCACGCGCTCCGCGACTGCGGGCCACGGTTCATCCAGCCCTCGCCTGAACAGGCGAACCGTATTGGGATACCACGGCGAGTCGTCACGGCCGTGCATCCACCGCCAGTCCACGTCGCGTGCCGGCAAGAGCACCCAGCATGGTTTGCCGAGCGAGGCTGCCAGATGTGCTGTCGAAGTGTCCACACAGATCAGCAGATCGAGTTGCGAGATGACCGCAGCCGTGTCGGTGAAGTCTTCGAGATCCGCGCCGAGAGGCAGGATCGGGAGGCTCGCAGGGAATGACAGCGCTTCGTCTTCCCCCGCGCCCTTTTGCAGGCTCACGAACTTCACGCCCGGCAGGCTCCAGAGCGGCGCCAGTGTGTTGAGCAACGGTAGCGAACGGTGCACGTCGTTGTGGTGTTTCGGGTTGCCCTTCCAGACGAGACCCACCCGGTGTCCCGCGCCCAGCACGGCAAGGCGCGCGCGCCAATGCTCGACGCGCGACGGGGCCAGGGTGATGCACAGGGGAGGCGGAATCGTGTCGAGCGTCGTGCCCAGATACAGCGGTGCGCTGAGGGCGCTGATCCAGCAATCGAAATCGCCGGCGCGCGCCGAGGCTTCGTCATGACTGAGCACCGTGTCGACTCCATCGACATCGGCGAACAGGCGTTGTAGCGGTGCCATACAGGCAAACGCGACGTGCGCGGCGCCCTGAGCCTTCAACAGGCGCAGATAACGCCCGAACTGCAGCATGTCGCCGAGTCCATCCTCCTGCCAAACGAGGAGTGATTTGCCGCCGAGCGGCTCGCCTCGCCAGCGCGGACACCTCAGCATCGACTGCGTGGCGTGATGCGCGAACCCAGCCATCTCGTAGCGGCATTCGTAGAGGAGAAAGCCTTCTTCGAAGCGGCCCATGCCGATGAGCAGCGTGGCGAGACGGAACTTCGCGTCGCCGTAGTCGGGGCGCAGCGCGAGCGCGCGGCGGTAGGCGGCTTCGGCTTGCTCCGGGTCGCCGAGCTCTTTCACGATGCTGCCGATGTTGAAGTGTGTTTCGGCGATGTCGGCGCGCAACGTGAGCGCGTGGCGAAACGCCGCGAGTGCCTCGGGCAGGCGCGCTTGCGCAAGCAGCGTGCAACCCAGGTTATTGGCTGCTTCGACGCGGTTCGGCGCGAGCCGAAGCGCCTCGCGATACGCGCATTCGGCATCGACCAGTTTGTCCAGTGCGTGCAGGACGCAGCCGAGGTTGTAGTGCGCCTCGGCGAAGGCGGGGCGCAACGCGAGCGTCTGCCGGTAGGCGCTCTCCGCCTCGGGCAGGCGCTTGAGTTCGGTGAGCACACAGCCGAGATTGTTGAGCGCGTCCGCGTAGGCGGGGCGGATCTGAAGCGCGAGGCGGCAAGCCAGCTCGGCTTCCCGGAGCCGGCCGAGCGCCCTGTAAAGCGCCCCCAGGTTGTTCAGTGCCTCGGGATATTGCGGGTGCGCGAGCAGCGCCTGCCGATACGCTTCTTCAGCCTCTTCGATCCGGCCGCGATCGCGCAACAGATTGCCGAGGTTGTTGTTCGCCTTGGCAAATTGCGGATTCACGGCGAGCGCTGTGCGATAGGCCGCCTCCGCTTCGTCGAGGCGGCGCTGTTCATGAAGCACGATGCCGAGGTTGTAGTTCGCGTCGACGTGGTCCGGGCGAAGTGCGAGCGCCACCCGGTACGCGGCCTGGGCCGCGTCGTGTCGTCCGAGACGGTGCAGCACGATCCCGCGATTGCTGTGGACATCGGCGTCATCGGGGCGTATCGCGGCAAGCCGCCCGTAAACCGCTTCCGCTTCGGCAAGCTGATTGAGGGTCGCGAGCATCGCTCCGAGCCCCAGATACGCGTCGGCGAAATCCGGCTTCGCTTGAATGCAGCGCAACCATAGAGCTTGCGCCTGCGCGGGCTGGCCCACACCCGTGGCGCACATGGCCGCGAGGTTGAGCGCATCGGCGTGCTCCGCGTCCTCCGGCGTGGCCTTCGCGCCGACGAGCGGTGCAAGCAGCGCCAGTGCGTCGGCGAACTGCCCGGTGGCGCCGAGGGCAGTGGCTTCGCTCAGAATGTGCTGGCGCGTGGGGACAAGTGGGCTCGTAGCGGTCACGGTCGTCGTAGAGGGGCTGTGGATTCGCAGCTTAAGGCATGCGCACGCGCGGTGGCGGCCCGAATTGAGCTGGCAGCTCGGTTCAATTCGACCGATGACGTGCTGCGCGGGCTTTGTCTTTCGAAGCCGTAAGGCCGGGTGCAGATCAAGGGCGATCGGATGCTCAATCAGCATTGCGACGCGAAGTGGCTTCGACGCCTGCGAGCCTTAAGCCGCCGAAGGACGAAGCCTGCCGTCCCCCATCTTGAAAAGCGCCTCCCCACTGCACGCGGGCGAGGCAAGGGCGTCAGCCCAGAGGGTCGCATCAACAAGGCAGCTAAAGTTTTTCCAGGCGGGGTCGTAATCACAAACAAGGCGGCAGGCCAACGAACCGCTGCCGTTACTGGGCCGATAGCCCCATTAGGAGAATCTCAATGCTCGGAATCAACACCAACACCAACTCGCTCGTCGCGCAACAAAACCTGACCGGCTCGGGTAGCGCACTGTCGCAAGCGATCACGCGCCTGTCGTCGGGCAAGCGCATCAACAGCGCAGCAGACGACGCAGCAGGTCTTGCGATCTCGAACATCATGCAGACCCAGATCAACGGTCTGAACCAGGGTGTGTCGAACTCGAACGATGGTACGTCGATGGTGCAAACGGCATCGTCGGGTCTGTCGTCGCTGACTTCGTCGCTTCAGCGTATCCGCCAGCTTGCTACGCAAGCAGCTAACGGTTCGATGACCGACAACGACCGTGCTGCACTTCAACAGGAAGTGAACCAGCAAGTCTCGGAAATCAACCGTATCGCGTCGCAAACGACGTACAACGGCATGAACGTCCTCGACGGCTCGTTGGGCAACGTGTCGTTCCAGGTCGGCGCAAACGTCGGTCAGTCGATCTCGCTGAATCTCTCGCAGTCGATGTCCGCCGCTTCGATTGGCGGCGGCGTTCCGGCAGCGGGCAACACGCTCGGCTCGTTCTCGGTCTCGCTGGATAACGCGGGCGCTGCTGCGGCGGCTCCGGGCATCACGTCGATCACGGCTTCGTGGGATACCACCAAGAACGCGGTTTCGTACACGGATCAAAACGGTAACGCTATCACCGACGCATCCACGATTTCCTACTACACGGCAACTACGGCGGGCACGATCCCGGCTGCAGCGGGCGATGCTTCGGATACGCTCGCGGTTGCTGCCAACGCCAACGCTACTATCACGCAGATCAACGTGATTGCCGACGGTAAGGGCGGCTTCACGCTCACGGACCAGAACGGTCAGGCCTTGAATGTCGCTGCTGCTACCACCATCTTCCAGAGCGCAGCTACTGCTCCTGCTACGGACGCCAACGGCAATACCACGCTGACTGGCGAAACCGGTGCGCAGATGGTGACCGACATCGAAGCGATCACGGACGCTGGCGTCACGGCTGACGCGAATGTCGTGGCTGCGGACAAGGTTACAGCCGCAGTGGGCACGACCATCGACAAGCTGAGCCAGTCGAACACGGTTTCGCAGATCGACATCTCGACCAAGGACGGCGCTTCGGCAGCAATGCTGACCATCGACAACGCGCTGAGCGCTGTCAACAACCTGCAAGCAACGCTCGGCGCGGCACAAAACCGCTTCAGCGCAATCGGCACGACGCAGCAAGCTCAGTCGACCGACCTGTCGACCGCACAATCGTCGATCCAGGACGCCGACTTCGCACAAGAAACGGCTAACCTGAGCAAAGCACAGGTTCTGCAACAAGCCGGTATCTCGGTGCTGGCACAAGCGAACTCGCAGCCGCAGCAGATCCTGAAGCTCCTCCAGTAAGGCGCTTCCCGCTGCAGGCAGCCGGCGCGCGGCTCGATGCGCGCCGGACGCAAACCCGTCGGGAGGCTCGCCTCCCGATTGTCTTTTCCCGCGTTACCCCGCTTGTTAAATCGCTTTAACCGGCATTGCCGACGCACGGAGCCTCCTCATGTCCACCGTAACCGGATCGACCTCCACCGTAACCGGATCCACCACCAGCGCGATCGCGAGTGCAGTCGCCACCACGACAGCCGACGCCAACGCCACGGTGCAGGCAGCCGCCCAGTCGATCATTAGCGGCTCGACCAATTCGTCGATGGACACAAGTTCGCTCGTTACCGCGCTCGTCAACTCGAAGTCTGCCGGCCAGGCCGCGACCATCGCTGCCGAGCAGACTGCGGACAACACGCTGATCTCGGCCTACGGCACGCTCTCCGCGGCACTGTCCGCGTTGCAGGCCGCCGCCGAGCCGCTCAGCGACGGTGCGACGCTCAACTCGTTCTCGTCCACCTTGAGCGGCAGCGGCGTTACCGCCACGGCCAGCACGGGCGCGGTGGCAGGTTCGTACTCGCTCAATGTGGCGCAGGTCGCCACGTCGCAAGTGCTCACCTCGGCGGGCTACAGCTCGACCCAAAACCTGGCTTCCGGCGCGGCCACGATGGCCCTGACGGTCAACGGCAAGACCAGCACGATTTCCCTGAATAGCTCGAACAGCACGATTGCCGGCATTGCATCGGCGATCAATTCGGCCAACGACAATCCCGGCGTGGTCGCGACCGTCGTGACCGGCGCGGACGGCGCGCATCTCGTGCTGCAATCGACTTCGACCGGCGCGTCGAGCGGCATCAGCATCGCGATCAACGATTCGAGCTCGACCGACGGCCTGAACAAGCTCGCGGTGACGACCACCAACGGCAAGGCGATCTCCAGCGCGAGCGACCTCACCGCTCAAGTTTTGGATAGCAGTGGCAACCCGGTTCTCGATAGCAACGGCAACCCGGAGACCTACAACCCCAGCCAGTCAACCATTACCGGCACAGGCTGGACCCAGACGCAGGCCGCCCAGGATGCGTACTTCACGCTCGGCGGCGTGGGCGTAACCAGCTCCTCGAACTCCGTGACGACGGCCGTGTCCGGCGTGACGCTGAACCTCACGGCAGCGGCGGTCGGCACCACGCAGACGCTCACGATCGCGCAGAACACCAGCGCGGAGTCCTCGGCGATCAACAATTTCGTCAGCCTCTACAACACGCTCGTCACGACGATGGGGGCGCTGACGGCGTACAACGCGAACTCGACGTCGCAGGGCGTGCTAATCGGCGATTCCACGTTGAGCACGATCCAGAACCAGCTCGCCAAGATCGTGAGCGGCGGCGTGGGCACCGGCACCTCGCAGACGACGCTTGCCGCGATCGGCATTACGCTCCAGGCGGACGGCACGCTGTCGGTGGACGACACGACGCTCAGCAATGCGTTGCAGAACAACCAGTCGGTTGTAGCCTCGCTGTTCAATTCGACCAACGGCATCGCCGCGCAACTGGACGACAGCATCACAAACTACACCTCGTCCGGCGGCATCATTCAAAACCGTACGGACGCGATCAACGCCGACCTGACTAGCCTCTCGAACCAGCAGACGACGCTTACAGCGTGGCAGGCTCAGCTCACCAGTATGTATACCGCGCAGTTCACAGCGCTCAACACACTGATGGCAACGATGAACAACAACTCGCAATACCTCACGCAACTGTTCGGTGGCACCAACAGCGCAGGCGCGCTCGCCACGAACAAGAGCTGAGCGCGACGAGGAGCGAGCCATGCAGAACGTCGCCCCGATCGAGCGCATCTGGCAGATAACGAAAGACCTCGAACTGGCGGTCGCTGTTGGCGAGTGGGAGCGGGCCGCGCAGCTCGCGGACGAGCGCTCGCCCCTCCTGACGGCGCTCGGCGCGCCCCAGCCGCAGGAGGTCATCGTGCGGCTCAAGGAGATCCACGAGATAGACAGCCGCATCGTCGAGGCCGCGCAGGCCGCGCAGCAGGTGCTGGGCGCCGAGTATCAGGCGAGCATGCAAGCGAGCCGCAACGCCGGGCAGTATTTGAGCATGGCGCGGTACTGAAGCAGGAGCAACGGTTCATTGCGTCCTTCGCGGCGCAAGCGCGTACCCTGGCCCGCCTTGCGCGGGCTTTTTCTTTTCCGTTTCTTTGCCCTGAGAGTTCATCGAAGGCAAATTGGCGGCCGTTTTGGCGCTAGCTCGGACGATCGGCGTAATTGGCCGCCGCCCATAATTCGAACGTTCCGAGTTCTTGACGCGTACGCGCGCCTTCGTCATGACCGCCTTCCTCTCTCCGGGCTGCACCGCCACACCTGCTGCCAAATTGCAGCAGAATCACGACATCGCGCTCACCATGCAGAGCGCGATCGAACATCATCGCCAGCAGGAATATGACGAGGCGGCCGCGCGCTATGCCTCCGTCCTGGAGGCCGCGAGCGATCACCCCGACGCGCACTACCACCTCGGCGTGCTGCTCATGCAAACGGGGCGGCCCTCCGAAGCAGTGCCGCATTTCGAGGCGGCGCTTGGGCAGATGCCGAAAAATGGGCAGATCTGGGTCTACTACATCAACGCCCTCGTCGCCAGCCAGCAGACCGAGGCGGCGCGCGTCGTGCTTGACCTCGCGCGGCATCAAGGCCTGCCCGAGGCGGCCGTCCAGATGCTGCACGCGCGCATCAATGGGGAAGAAGCGCCGCTCCCGGCCACGCCGGAGCCCGAGGCTGCGACCGCTCCCGCTCCCCAGGCTGATGCGAGCGGGAGCGACTCGCGCCCCCCTGCGGCATCCGATACGGACGAGCGCGTGAAGCTCGATACGCGCCGCGCAAGCCTCAAGGAGATGCGCCAGCTCCAGCATCTCTTCAACAGTGGGAAATTCGAAGCGGCGCTGAATGTGTCCCGCCGCCTGACGCATCAATATCCGTCGCATGGCGAATGCTGGTACGAACTTGGGCGTGTCCTGCAACGCACGGGCCGCTACAACGAGTCCGTCGAGGCAGCCGAGCACGCCGCCCGCCTGCTGCCCAACTTGATTGCCGCCCGGACGATGCTGACTGACGGGCTGATTACCACCCGCCAGTATCAGCAAGCCGAAGCGCATTGCCGGCAGGCGCTGGAAAAATATCCCGAAAGCGCCGCGCTACATCGCAACCTGGGTACCGCCTTAGAGGAGATGGGCCGGTACGCCGAGGGGATCGTCCATCTCCGCCGTGCCGTGGAACTGGCGCCGAACGACGCCCTCGAGTGCGACGCGCTTGCCCTCTCGCTACTCAAGCATGGTCTGTACGACGAAGCCGAAACCGCCTTCCGCCGTGCGCTCGAACTGGCACCGATGCAGGCGATAACCCACAGCAACCTGCTGTTCAACCTGATGCACAAGCCGGACCTCGATGCGCTCAGCGCATTCGCGGAGTTCCGCGAGTTTGCAGCGCGCCACGAAGCGCCGCTGCGTGCGCGTCGGCCCCGGCACACCAATGACCGCGATCCGTCGCGGCGCCTGCGAGTCGGTTTTGTTTCCGGCGATCTGCTCGGTCACCCGGTTGCGTATTTCTTCCTGTCGGTGCTAGAGCATCTGGCGCTCGATTCGAGTCTGTCACTGCACATCTATTCGAACTACGCGGTGACCGACGGCTTCACCGAGCAGATTCGTGCGCATGCGCAGACGTGGAGCGAAATCTTCGGCATGAGCGACGACGCAGTCGTGCAGAAGATCCGCGACGACGGCATCGATATCCTCATCGACCTGTCCGGCCATACCGGCCGCAACCGGCTCGTGGCCTTCGCGCACAAGCCGGCGCCGGTCCAGGCGAGCTGGATCGGCAATCCGGCCACGACGGGCCTGGATGCCGTCGACTATTACCTGTCGGACCGTTTTGTCACGCCGCTCGAACAATTCGAGCGCCAGTTCTCGGAAAAGCTCGTGTTCCTGCCGGCGCTCGCGCCGTTCAAGCCGCACCCGCAAGCGCCGGACGTCAACGAGTTACCTGCCCTGAAAAAAGGCTTCATCACGTTCGGCAGCTTCAGCCGCATCGTCAAGATCGGGCCTGAAGTCGTGGCGCTCTGGGCACGCGTGCTGCGCGAGATACCGGATTCGCGCATGGTCATCGGCGCGATTACGGCACGGGAGCAGATGGACAAGCTGACCGGGCTGTTCGCGAGCGAAGGGATCGACTTGAGCCGTATCAGTTTTCTGCAGCGCGGGAATGTCTCGACTTACCTGCAGCAGCACAATCTGATCGACGTCTGTCTCGACACGTTGCCCTTCGGCAATTCGACCACGACCATGCAAGCGTTGTGGATGGGCGTGCCCACCATGACCCTGCCCGGCGTTTCGATGGCGAGCCGCGGCAGCACAGGGTGGCTCTCGCACCTCGGGCTCGACTCAGCCTTCGTTGCGCAGGACAAGGACGACTTCGTGCGCAAGTGCGCCGCGCTGGCCGCCGACCCCGAAGCGCTCGCGGTAGTGCGCGGCGAGCTGCGCGAGTACTGCAGACAGTCGGTCCTGATCGACGCCGGCGCGATCTCCAACGCCGCCTCGCGCGCGTTTCGCACCATGTGGCAGCGGTGGTGCGACGGACTGGAGCCTGAGCATTTCGAGGTTCTGGCCCATGTCAGCAATGCGCACACCGCCGGGGACAGCCCAGCAGGCCTGTCGCCCGAGCAGCGCGCCGCGCTGGCCGGTGAATTCGTCGATACGCTCACGCTCCTGCTCGACAAGCAGCAGTTTGCCGAGGCCGAAGCTGTAGCCCGCCAGTTCACCACGCTCTTGCCAGAAATCGGCAAGGCATGGCACATGCTGGCGACGTCGCTACGGCAGCAAGGGAAATCCTTTGAGGCACTGGAGCCTTTGCGCAAGGCCAATACCCTGCTGCCGAACGACAGGAACATCCGCCAGGAACTGAGCCGAGTCTCACAATACGTGAGCGATCTTGAGCGCATCGCGCCGGTCAACCGGGCTAAGCCAGCGAGCGAGCTGGCAGCGCTCAGGGCGGATAGCCGGCAATACCGGCATCCAGTCGGCGCCCTGATCGCCAACGTGCCGGTTCTGATCCCGACCTTTAACAACGTCACCTATCTGCGCCGGATGGTGTCGCAGCTCCAAGGCAGAGGATTGCGCAATCTCATCGTCGTGGACAACGCATCGAGCGCCCCCGGTATGCTCGACTACCTCGCCAGCATCCAGGATACGGTGAGCGTCGCACGGCTCGACCACAATGTCGGGCCGCGCGCGTTCACGCTTTCAGACGTCATCTATCACCGGCTGCCGGACATTTTCTGCATTACCGATCCCGATCTCGAACTGAATCCCGAGTTGCCCGATACTTTCCTGTTCGACCTGATAGACGCCACGGAAGCTTTGAAAATCGGCAAGGCCGGCTTTGCTCTCGACATCTCGCAACCCGCGCTGATGGACGAGAAAGCACTCTCCATCATGCAGTCGGACGGCGTGAAGAACTATGGGCTGATCGACTGGGAAGCACGCTTCTGGCAACAGCAGATCGCGGCGAGCGCCAACGGTGACCCGATCTTTCGCGCGCCGATCGATACGACCTTTGCGGTCTACAACAAGCGGTACTTCCGCCGCGAAACTCATCTGGCTGCGGTGCGTTTCGGTGGACGGTACACGTGCAGGCATCTGCCCTGGTACAAGGACAACGGACTGGATGCTGCGGAGGATCAGTACTACCGCGAACACCAGGCATGGTCGACGTTCCTGAAGTGACCATTGCGCCTGGTCGGTCAACTAAAGCTTTGTTGCGGGCACGTGGGGTAGAGCGATAGTTCAGGCGACAGACTATCGGCGGGCGTCACGCTGAACGCGTCGCCGTCCTTCGGGCGTACTCGAGATCGGGACGCTCAAGACGGAGCCGGCCACAATTACCGAGACGTCTGTGTACGTGCCGGTCGTTTGCGTCGTCGTATTGGCCGAGTTGTCCTGACCCTATAGATCATCGCGCCGGTGGTTGTTCTGAATAAACTTGAGACGCGCGCAAACTATTGCGCCATCTTTTGCGCCACGCATCGACCGCGTTCAAGCGCGAGGCGTGCGGCGTAGCCTTCGTGCCCGGGGCTGCAACGTAGTGCGAGGCGGCGTATGCTCAACGGTCCCGGGTTTGCCCGGCCATTTCCCGCATTGCGTTCGCCCACTCATACCTGGAGCCATCATGGAACTACGCAGGATCGGCACTTCCTCGTTGCAAGTCGCCCCGCTCATGTTCGGCGGCAACGTATTCGGCTGGACGGCCGATGAAGCCACCTCTTTCTCGATCCTCGACGCGTTCGTTGAAGCCGGACTCAATTTCATCGACACCGCCGATGTCTACTCGGCCTGGGTGCCCGGCAACCAGGGCGGCGAGTCGGAGACGATCCTCGGCAAGTGGTTCCATCAGAGCGGCAAGCGCGAGCGGATCGTGCTTGCGACCAAGGTGTCGAAGCATCCGCAGCGCAAGGGGCTATCGGCCGCAAATATCCAGGCGGCGGTCGAAGACTCGCTGCGCCGCCTGCAAACCGATTACATCGACGTCTATTTCTCCCACGACGACGACACCGCGACGCCGCTCGCCGAAACGCTCGGTGCGTATCAGAAGCTGATCGAGGCGGGCAAGGTGCGCGTGATCGGCGCGTCTAACTATAGTGGCGCGCGCGTCGAGGAAGCGCTCGCGGTATCGCGCGAGCACGGGCTGCCCGGGTATCAGTTGCTGCAGCCCGAATACAACCTGTACGACCGCGCGCAATACGAGAGCGACAGCGAGCCGGTGGCTCTCGCGAATCATCTCGGCGTGGTCGTGTATTACAGCCTCGCGAGCGGGTTCCTGTCAGGCAAATACCGCAGCGAGGCCGATCTGGCCGGCAAGGCGCGCGGGAGCCGGGTCGAAAAATACCTGAACGGGCGCGGCTTGCGGATTCTCGGCGCGCTCGACCGCGTCGCGCAACGGCACGGCAGCACGCCGGCCGCGATCGCGCTTGCGTGGCTGATCGCGCGCCCGAGTGTTACGGCCCCTATTGCGAGCGCAACCTCGGTCCAGCAGTTGAAGAGCCTGGTCGCGGCCGTCCAGCTGTCCCTCGCCGCCGACGATATTCGTGAGCTGGACGAAGCGAGCGCCTGATAAGGCGAACACCTCGGCCGCCAACGCGGGGGCGATCCGCGCCAGGGAATAGCCTGGCGCAATCGGTAAACCCCTGGTAGGAGGGAGCGTTTCCTGATATGATCGGGAGTGAATTGAGATCTTTGCCTGTTTCGTCAGTGTTCTTGGTTGATGAAAGGTTGGCAAAACGGCAACAGACGCGGCTTTTGCATTACGTCTGTCCGCGTTCCGCGGTGAACTCCCCACCTCTCTTTTCCGGCCTCCGTGGCCGCTTTGCCTCTCGCTTCATTCGTGGTTTGGCCGGGGTTGTTTATCAGCCTCGCGTTTGCCTGTTACTGGCCATGAATCGGAGCGACCGGAGGGCCGGCGCGTGAGTGGTGACCTGAGCGGTTACCGCCATGCAATTAAACCCGTATCTAGTGATTGAGTTAGGAATTACATGACGACGATTCTTCTGAAGGAAAACGAGCCGTTCGAAGTGGCAATTCGCCGCTTTCGTCGCGCAATCGAAAAGAATGGCCTGATCGCTGAACTGCGTGAACGCCAGTCGTACGAAAAGCCGACCACGGCTCGCAAGCGCAAGAAGGCAGCAGCTGTTAAGCGCCTGCACAAGCGTCTGCGCAGCCAGATGCTGCCGAAAAAGCTGCACTAAGCACGCTTTTTACATACGCCGAACGGCGGTGTGAGCTTCGAAAGAAGCCACATCGCCGTTTTGCTTTTGTGGCGTCGGATTTTGCCCCTGCGTGCAGCCGTTACGCCGCGCTCCTCAGCCGCTCGGCCGACAGCCTGAACTCGCGCGCGATCGAGCCCAGCCGGTCGTGCCACTCCCATGTGCCGAACACGTCGTGGACGTTTTGCAGGCAACTGAGCAAAGCGATGGTCACCGGGTCGTATACGTTGATGCGGGCGCGAAGCAGCGCTTTTTTCAGCGCGGCCAAGCCGACATCCATGTAAGCGGGAGGTTGCCGACCGGGCAGCCGCCGCAATAGCCGCGGTAGGCGCCGCCGCCCCTCGGTAGCAATGCAGCGCGTTTCTATACGAACAGATGCGTGACGGACTGATCGTAGATGTCCTGGTGGGTCAGGAAGCTAAGTGTTTTCATGGTTGGTCTCCCGCGTCCGAGGCGGTAGTTATTTGTTGTTGAGCGCGCATCGCGTGAGCGCATGGCGACGAGTATCCGCCGTGCGTCGTCCGACGAAGGGCCGACTACGAGCATGAAAGGGCGCCAATTCACGCGTTTGCGCCTCCCGCGGACGCCGTGGCCTCACCTCGCCTTCCGACCACGCCCCTTCTTGCCCAGCGACACGCATCGCTCACGACACATGCAGGTCGTCTCATGATCGTTGACCATGCCGACCGCCTGCATGAATGCATAGCAGATCGTCGAACCGACAAATTTGCAGCCGTAGCGCTTGAGCGCCTTGCTTAGCGCGTCCGATACTTCCGTCGACGCAGGTGCATGCTTATACGAAGCCCATTCGTTCTGAATCGGCGTGTCGTCGACGAATGACCACACGAAGTTCGCGAGCGAGCCATGTTCGGCCTGAATCTGCTGCACAGCGCGCGCGTTCAGGATGGCCGCCTCGATTTTGCCGCGATGTCGCACGATGCTTTCATCGGCGACGAGCGCATCCACGCGCTTCGGCGTGAAGGCCGCGACCTTGTCGATGTCGAAGTCGGCGAATGCACGACGGTAGCCGATGCGCTTGTTGAGGATCGTCGACCATGACAAACCGGCCTGCGCGCCTTCGAGCACGAGCATCTCGAACAGGTGCTGGTCGTCGCGCGAGGGCACACCCCATTCGGTGTCGTGGTACTGTGCGAGCGCTTCGCTCGATACCCAGTTGCATCGTTGTGTCACTGTCGTGCCCCCGCGTGGTCATGTCGTTCGCCAGCATAGCGGAAGCGGTGTACGCCGCAAGCTGGCCAATCGGCTAATTGCGCGATTCAAACTGACCTGCCACGCTAAGCGTTATTCACCCACGGAACTGATTCGATTCGATGAACCACGACTTCTTTCCGATCGGCGTCGACGGCGGCGGCACCGGCACGCGCGTCGTGCTCGGCGACGCGCAGGGCCGTGAACTGGCGCAAGCGGCAAGCGGCCCATCGGGCCTTGGGCTCGGCATCCCGCGCGCATGGCAGTCCATTCAGGCCGCCTGCGGCGAAGCGTTCCAGCGAGCCGGAGTCGCGCTGGACTGGTCGCGTTGCGTGCTCGGTTGCGGACTGGCGGGCGTCAACAATCGCGACTGGCTCGCCGAGTTTCACCAGCAGGCACCGCGGCTCGCCGGACTGGCCGTCGAAACCGACGCCTACACGACCCTGCTCGGCGCGCACGACGGCGCGCCCGGCGTGATCGTCGCACTCGGCACCGGCAGCGTCGCGGCTTCGCTCGCGAGCGACGGCGAATTCCGCATGGCCAGCGGCTACGGCTTTCCATCGGGCGACGAAGCGAGCGGCGCGTGGCTCGGTCTCCGGCTGATCGTGCACGCGCAACAGGCGCTGGATGGCCGCGTTGCCGTCGACGATCTCACGCAAGCGCTGCTAGCGCATACCGGCGCGCGGGATCGCGACAGTCTCGTCGTGTGGCTGTGCACGGCCAATCAGACTGCCTACGCGCGGCTCGCGCCGATCGCGATCGAACACCGCGCACATCCGTTCGCGGCGCGGCTGCTCGGCGAGGCCGGCGTCGAAGTCGGCAAGATGATCGCCGCGCTGGACGCGACGGGCGCGCTGCCGGTCGCGTTATGCGGAGGCCTCGGTACGCCGTTGCGCGAGTACGTGCCGCAGGCGTATCAGGCGCGCCTGCGCGAGCCGCGGGCGGATTCGGCGCATGGCGGCTTGCAACTGGCGCGGCGCGAGGCGCAGCGGCTGGCTCGGGGAGACCTGTAAAATACCCGCTTTGCCGCTGCCTCGACGGTTCAGCCGCCGGACTCACCATGTATAAAGTCATCGCCACGGATCTCGACGGCACACTGCTCAATGCCGATCACCAGGTAGACCCGTTCACGGTCGCCACGGTGCGCAAGCTCGAAAGCGACGGGCTGCAGTTCGTGATCGCCACCGGACGGCATTACTGCGACGTCGCGGGCATCCGCGATCTGCTCGGCATCAATCCGTATCTGATCACGTCGAACGGCGCGCGCATTCACGCGCCTGGCAACACGGTGATCCACGCCGACGATTTGCCGCCGGCGATCGTCCAGCGTCTCGTGCAGCCCGAAATTGTCGGCGCGCATGGTCGAGTGATCGTCAGTCTGTTTGCAGACGAGGCGTGGCTCATCGACCGCGACGCGCCCCATCTGCTGGAATTTCACCAGGATTCCGGCTTCACGTACGAAGTGACCGACCTGCCGAAGCACGATGGCGTCGACATTGCCAAGGCGCTGTATATCGGCGACCCCGCCGATCTCGCGCAGGTGGCCGCCAATCTGGAACGCGACTTCGGCGAGCGACTGTACGTGACGTATTCATTGCCGGATTGTCTCGAAGTGATGACCGCGAATGTGTCGAAGGGGCGCGCCCTGCAGATCGTGCTCGAGCGTCTCGGTGTCGACGCGTCGCACTGCGTCGCGTTCGGCGACAACATGAACGATATCGATCTGCTCGAGACGGCCGGCCATCCATTCATGATGAACAACGCCAATCCCGATCTGATCACCCGTCTGCCGCATGTGCCGCGCATCGGCAACAATTTCGAGGCGGGCGTTGCGCATCATCTGCGCAAACTGTTTGCGCTCAACGACGAACTGGCATCTTGAACCGTTGTCACTGCGATTGAAAGCGGCCCGCATCCACTCGCGTGGATGCGGGCCGCAACAGTTGCTCCCGAAGCGCGCAGCGTGCGCTCCGCTTGCGCTCGTCAATCCCGCCAGCCGCGGTGCTCGCCTCGATTGTCATGACCCCAGCGACGGTTGTCGTGACCCCAGCCGCGATCATCGCGGTGATAGTCGCGGTAGTAGTCACCACGCGGGTAGCGATGATCCCAGCCGCCGTAGTACACCGGCTCCGGCGCCGCGTAGACGCGCGCGGGCGCTGCATAAACCGGGGCGCCGAGCGATAGGCCGACGCTCAGATCCGTATGCGCCTGCGCGACACCGCATGCGCCCGCCGCGAGTCCGGCAGCAACCAGCAAGTGAGTGACGATGCGTTTCATGTTGGTCTCTCCTGTGAGGCGACGTAGGTTTGTCGCGCAGGACCAATGTACGCACTCGAGGCGGGCTGGACTGCGACCAGATGTTACGGACTGCAAGCATCGTCGAAGTGATCGAAGCTAGAAAAAACGCTCGCGCGGACGTTGCGCGCAAACACCTTCCTTCGCTTGCAGCCGCGCCGCACGGGGCTTTGCGGCGGATCAATTCAAGCCGGCAAGCGGCTGGTCGCGCACGCTCGCCGCTTGCCGCGCCGGCGCACGTAAACACGGCTTACATCTGTATTGCTCAATTAATCCGCCGCGGGCGCCGAAGCGGCCGAAGTTGCGGAAGAGGCCGCCCCTGCCGAAGATGCCGACACTCCCGGCAAGGCCGCGCAAGGGCAATCGGTTGCCCGCCCGTCGAGCCCTTCGCGATCGTGTTTGAAGCTCGCGCGCGGCGTGCCGTTCTGCCAGTCGAGTCGGACGATGTAAATGCTGTCGAAGTCGTCGCTTTGCCATTTCGGCACGTCGGCCGCGCGACCGCCATGCGTGCTCAACATCTGCCGCAACAGCTTCTCGATCAGCTTGTGCTCCCAGGCAACGACGATCAGCTTGCCGCGATTGGCCGGGTCGACGAGCGCGTTGCCGAGCTGGTCGATCTGCGCAAAACCGTACGGTGTTTGGACCGGCATCTGGAATTGAATCGCGGTCGGTTCGATCGTCGCGAGCGGGCGCACGTAATAGTACGGATGACCGCCGTCGTCTTTTTGCTGGCCGGGGTCGGGCGCGTAGATCGCATCGGGTTTGCCGAATTTGGCGGCGATCACGGCCGGCAACGCGAGCGCGCGGTTGAGCCCCTGGCAGTCTAGCTGGCCGTACCCCTGCGCGGGTTTCTCGCCGTGTCGAACGAATACGAGGGTTTCGATATTGCCGCCCGCCGCGGCAACGACGGGGGCCGCGGTCGCAACGACGGTCGCCGTGTTCGTCGCCGCGGACGCGGCCGGCAACGCCATCGTGCTCGCGCACAGGCCGCCGAGCGACAGTGCGACGCCATGCAGGAATCCGCGGAAACGGTTCATCGAAAGCACCTGTGCGAGGCTGGGAAGTCGCCCGATTCTAGCAGCGGTGCCCACTGGCACGCGGCCGGCGCGGCATTCATATCGCATTGGCGAGCGCCATGAATAATGGGCGCCGAGGCGCCCATTCATGCCGACTACGCGACGATCGCGAGACCGGCGCGTCGAACTGGCCGTCAGTCGAGCGCCAGCTTGCGCGCCTCGCTGCTGCGATCCTCGGCGATCAGCGGATAGACGACACCTGCGATCACCGCACCGATGATCGGCGCAACCCAGAACAGCCACAGCTGATCGATCGCCACGCCGCCGACGAATAGCGCCGGGCCCGTCGAGCGCGCCGGATTGACCGACGTGTTGGTGACAGGAATCGAGACCAGATGGATCAGCGTCAGGCACAGGCCGATCGCGATGGGCGCGAAGCCGGCCGGCGCGCGGCGGTCGGTCGCGCCGAGAATCACGAACAGGAAGAAGCCAGTCATGACCACTTCGCAAATGAAGGCAGCGGCGAGCGAGTAGTGACCCGGCGATTGCTCGCCGTAACCGTTCGTCGCGAAGCCGCTCGCGACCAGGTCGAAGCCAGGCTTGCCCGACGCGATCAGCGACAGCACGAATGCGCCGAGCACCGCGCCGACCACCTGCGCGACGACATAGGGCAGAAGATCGCGCACCGGAAATCGGCCGGCGACGGCCAGTCCGACGCTCACTGCCGGATTCAGGTGGCAGCCCGAAATGTGGCCGATCGCAAAAGCCATCGTCAACACGGTCAGGCCGAAGGCCAGCGACACGCCGACGAAGCCGATGCCCAATCCGTGAAACGGTCCGGCGAAGTTGGCGGCGAGGACCGCGCTGCCGCAGCCTCCGAGCACGAGCCAGAAGGTGCCGAGCAATTCGGCAACGAGGCGCTTTGACAACTGCATGTTTGGTGATCCTAAAAAGAATGGGTACTTCAGAAGCACGCGTCGAAAAGGGCGAGTACGTACCTTGAGCGCGCAATTCTAGGCAGACAGCGCCAAATCGTGTGTCAAAGATTGTCAAACCGCACAGAATTTATAAACTATTGCGAGATAAAGCGCGGGTTTTACAATTCACACTCTTTAATAATTATCAGAGGAAAATTCGCTAAACCGGTATTAGTCGCCATTGCGAATTTTTATAATTGCAGCTAGTCTGCGGTCGAATGAGTTCTAGAAAAAGGGAGAACCGAATGTCTCAATATGCAGACCTCAAGGCGCAGATTGCCAAATTGCAGGCACAGGCAGAAGAAGCGCGACGCACGGAAATCGACAATGTCGTCGCCGACATCCGCCAAAAGATCGCCGAATACGGTCTGACCGCGCAGGATCTCGGTTTCGCGGTCGCCGCCAAGCGCGGCCGCCCGCCGAAGAAGACGCCGCTGCCGGCGAAATATCAGGACCCGAAGTCGGGCAATACATGGAGCGGGCGCGGCAAGCCGCCCAAATGGATCGTCGGCAAGAATCGCGAGCGATTTCTGATTGGCTCGGCGTGACGCTCGCCCGACCTGATGTGAGACGAGGTGAAGGCGGTCTGAAGGTTTCTTTGCTGTTTGGCTTATTCGCCGCTCGCAAATCCACCGTGGAAGCGCAACCATCCCTGTATTAAAAAAGCCGCCCATACAGGGCGGCTTTTTCGCGTCCGGCAGCCAAAAGACTTCGTTTTTCGCTCGCGCAAACGATTCCGATGCCGGACTCGCCGCTATTGCGGCGTTATAAGCGAAGGTTCACAGCGCCGCTTCAATGCGGGCCGAAAACGGCCAGCCGTAAAAGCGCTGGCCGTTTTCAGGCGCGCCTAGCCGACCGCGACCTGGCGCAATACCGGGCGCCGCGACGTTTCAATCAAGGCGGAATAGCCGTCGATATAGTTCTGCGCCATCGTTTTCGAACTGAAGCGGCGTTCGAACTGGGCGCGGATTTCGATGCGCGACAGCTCGTCGAGACGCTGCAGAGCCGCTACCGCGCCTTGCACGTCCTCGACGATATAGCCGGTCACGCCGTGGTCGATCACCTCAGGCACGGAGCCGCGGTTGAACGCGATAACCGGCGTGCCGCAGGCCATCGACTCGATCATCACGAGGCCGAACGGCTCGGACCAGTCGATCGGGAACAGCAGCGCCTTCGCGCCCGACAGAAACTCGGGTTTCTGCGCCTCGTTGATCTCGCCGACGAACTCGACATGCGCCATCGACAGCAGCGGCTCGATCTCGCGCTTGAAGTACTCCATGTCGACCTTGTCCACCTTGGCGGCGATCTTCAGCGGCAGACCGCTTTGCGCGGCGATCCTGATAGCTGTATCGACGCGTTTTTCCGGGCAGATGCGGCCGAGGAACGCGAGATATTCGGGCTTCTTGTGCGGCTGCGGCGTCAGCAACTGGTCCGGCAGACCGTGATAGATCGTGTTGAGCCAGTTGGCCTGCTGCAGCGGCAGACGCTGCGAATCCGAAATCGACACGACCGGCACATGCGAGAACGCGTCGAACACCGGCTGTAATTCCGGCAGGTCGAGACGACCGTGCAGCGTGGTCACGAACGGCGTGTCCATCGTCGTGAACAGGGGGAACGGCAGGTAGTCGAGATGAAAATGCAGCACGTCGAACTCGTGCGCGATCTTGCGGACCTTTTCCATCATCAGCACGTGCGGCGCCAATGCATCGCGAATCGTCGGATCGAGGCGCAGCGCGCGCGGCCAGCATGCCTCGAGATTGGCGGACGTGACCGAGTCGCCGCTCGCGAACAGCGTGACGTCATGGCCGAGCTCGACCAGCGCTTCGGTCAGATACGACACGACACGTTCGGTGCCGCCATAGAGTTTCGGTGGGACAGCTTCGTAGAGCGGCGCGACTTGTGCGATTCGCATGCGTTTTCTCCTGTGTCGATCAGAGTTAGCGCTGTGGCGCCGACCCGGATCTCATGCGGATTTTTGATACTTACCGGGGCTTCGCACGACGGCTGAATGGCGCGTGGTACGTCTGCCTGACCGGACGGTTGGGCGCGGTTTGCCCCGCCCGAGGGTGCTCCGAAATAGCTATCGGGTAATCCCTTAGCCTTCATTATCGGGATCGACCGCGGTAATTCGAGTTATTTTTCAAACGCTTAATGTTGTTACAGCGCGAAACATCGACCGTTACAGCTGCCGCGCAAGGTCGAGCCGCAAAAAAGGTCCCCATAATCGGGAAGCTGATTCCACCGATTCAATCAAGCTCGACAGGCGAAATGCACCGTAGCAAGCGGCGGACCCGAGGGTCGGATGAGCCCGGAAAGATCTCTTACCGAGCCGGATTGCAGCGGGTGAAAACGTCTTATAATTCTTTTCCACCGTTTTACGGTGCGGCGGTGAAGTTCTGAAAACTCACCATCCGGTACACGCCGCAGCCGTATAAATTCCCAGCGCGCATCGTCGGTCCCGCCCCGCGCATCAATTCGGCCCAATTCGTGTCTCGCCGCAACCCGGGTTGTAGGAATAATTCCTACACAAATGACGGATTAATCCGTCACCCAGCTGGGGTGTCTCTCCGATTTTCGGCTGTGCCCCCTTTCGACACAATGCTTGCAAGACCAGAGACGAGCGGATTCGCGCGGATTCAGCGCGCGCGTTCGAGCAAACGTTTCCGCAAAAAATCGGCCTGACCAGCCGGGCATACGAACGGGGGAAATCATGAGCACGACAAGCCATATGCTCAGTGAGATCAGGGAAGTCAATCTTTCCTATCTGCTGCTCGCCCAGCGTCTGCTGCGCGAAGACAAGCCGATGGGCATGTTCCGCATGGGTATTTCGGACCAGCTAGCCGACGTGCTCGCCAATCTGTCGTTGGCGCAGACCGTCAAGCTCGCGGCGTCCAACCAGATGCTGTGCCGCTTCCGCTTCGACGATCACGCGGTGCTGTCCGCCCTCGCGGACAAGGACAAGTCCAGCGCGATGGCGCAGGCTCATTCGGCGATCCTGATGGCGAGCCAGCCGGTCGAGCAGATCGGCTGATGGCCAGTAAGAGCGTCGTACTCGAAGTCCGGGAAATCACCCTCGCGATCGAGCTGATCGAACTGGGCGCGCGTCTGCAATTGCTGGAGGCGGAAACCAGCCTGTCGCGCGACCGGCTCGTCAAGCTGTACAAGGAATTGAAAGGGGTGTCGCCGCCCAAGGGCATGCTGCCGTTTTCGACCGACTGGTTCATGACCTGGCAGCCGAACTTTCATTCGTCGCTGTTCTACAACATCTACCGTTTCATGGCCGGTCACGGCGGCTGTCGCGCGATCGAATCGATCGTGAAGAGCTACCGGCTGTATCTCGAGCACGTGCAGTTGCACGACGACGAGCCGGTGCTCAGTCTCACGCGCGCCTGGACGCTGGTGCGCTTCTTCGACTCGGGCATGCTGCAGATGAGCGCCTGCCGCCGCTGCGGCGGCCACTTCGTCGCGCACGCGCACGATCCGCAGCACGGGTTCGTGTGCGGGCTGTGTCAGCCGCCGTCGCGCGCGGGCAAGACGAAGAAGGCGGCGCAAACGCGGGCCGAGCGGCAAATCGCCGTCGCCGGAGTGCCGGCCGAGGTGCCGCAAGTGACCGACGCGCGAGCTCACGAGGCCCGCTGCCCCGCCCCCACGCTCGATACCGTCGTTACCGCCGAAGTCTGAGCAGCACGCGTTGAGGCAGCGCAAGCCTCTGGTTTACACCGGACTCGAGCGCCGTCTTTTTCCCCAAAGTTTTCCGCCTCGGTGCCGTAAACCTGACTAACGACGGTAACCGTCGCTTTTTTGTGAGGGCTCGGCAGTGCTGATTTTCGTGGGAACACTCGTGACGCTGTTGTCCGTTTTCGGCGGTTACGCGCTCGAAGGCGGCCATCTCGGCGCGCTGCTGCAACCCGTCGAGGTGCTGATGATCGTCGGCGCCGGAGTCGGCGCATTCATTCTCGGTAACGGGATGAAGACGATCCGGGCGACCCTGCGCGTCATTCCGACCCTGTTCAAGGGCGCGAAGTACAACAAGGACGTCTACATGGAGCTGATGGGGCTCCTGTACGTGCTGCTCGCGAAAGCGCGCAAGGAAGGCACGCTGACGCTCGAAGCCGACATCGACGATCCGTCGAAGAGCCCGATCTTCACGCAGTACCCGAAGATCCTCGCCGACAAGCACATCATCGAGTTCCTGACCGACTACCTGCGGCTGATGGTCGGCGGCAACATGAATGCGTTCGAGATCGAAAGCCTGATGGACGAGGAGATCGAGACGCACCACCAGGAAGGCGAGGCGCCCGCGCACGCGCTGACCAAGGTCGGCGACGCGATGCCGGCGTTCGGTATCGTCGCCGCGGTGATGGGCGTCGTGCACACGATGGCCTCGGCCGACAAGCCGCCCGCGGTGCTCGGTGAAATGATCGCGCAGGCGCTCGTCGGCACGTTCCTCGGCATTCTGCTTTCGTACGGGCTGATCGGGCCGCTCGCCAGCGTCGCCGAGCAGCGCGTGACCGAGTCGACCAAGATGTTCCAGTGCATCAAGGTGACGATCCTCGCGAGCCTGAACGGCTACGCGCCGGCGATCGCGGTCGAGTTCGGCCGCAAGGTGCTGTTCTCGACCGAGCGCCCGTCGTTCGCCGAGCTCGAAGAGCACGTGCGCCGCGTCAAGGCGAAATAAGCAGGCGACGGGAACCGAACCGATGAGCAGCAAGGACAAAGACCGCGCAATCGTCGTCAAGCGCAGCGCGCCGAAAAAGTCCGGTCATCACGGCGGCGCGTGGAAGCTCGCGTACGCGGACTTCATGACCGCGATGATGGCGTTCTTCCTGCTGATGTGGCTGCTGAGTTCGGCCTCCACCGTGCAGCTGAAAGGTATCGCCGACTACTTCAACCAGCCGTTGAAGATCACGCTGTGGGGCGGCGATCGCAGCGCCGAAGACTCGAGCATCCTGAAGGGCGGCGGTCGCGACATCTCGACCGACGCGCAGGGCGTGACCCGCTCGACCGACGGCAGCAGCAGCCGCGCCGAGCGCACCGCGTCGCACAACGACGACGACTCCGTGAAGCAGCTGACGGGCGCGCTCGAACGCCAGGAACAGGTGCGTCTGCACGACCTGCAGGTCAAGCTGATGGCCGCGATCGAGGCGAACCCGGTGCTGCGCCAGTTCAAGCAGCAGATCCGCATCGACTCGACGCTGACCGGCCTGCGCATCGAGATCGTCGACTCGCAGAAGCGGCCGATGTTCGCGACCGCACGCGACGTCGTCGAGCCGTACATGCGCGACATCCTGCGCGAGATCGGCCACACGCTGAACGACGTGCCGAACCGCATCATCGTGCAGGGCCATACCGACGCCGTGCCGTACGCGGGCGGTGAGAAGGGCTATAGCAACTGGGAGCTGTCGGCCGACCGCGCCAACGCGTCGCGGCGCGAGCTGGTCGCGGGCGGCATGGACGAAGCGAAGGTGATGCGCGTGCTCGGTCTCGCGTCGACGCAGAATCTGAACAAGGCGGACCCGCTCGATCCGGAAAACCGTCGCATCAGCATCATCGTATTGAACAGAAAGTCCGAGGAGGCGCTCGATCACGACGACTCCACGACGACGACCCTGTCGGACGACGCAGCCGGCTCGAAGCCGCTGCTGCAAAGACTTGCGCAGCCGGTGACGGCTGCACCGAAGTTGCCGGCGGCGGCGCCACCGGCCCAGTAACAGACCGCGGCCGCCGGGCCGCGGCCCGCGCCCGACCGGCGCGCACCGCCCGGCGGCCCAGTGTTAAGCGCAGCGAGGTTTTCATGATCAGGCACATCCTGGCAATCGACGATTCGGCATCGATGCGGCAGATCCTCGCCGCGACGCTGACGGGCGCCGGCTATGAAGTCACGCTCGCGGCGGACGGCAACGAAGGGCTCGAAAACGCGCTCGCGATGGCGTTCGATCTCGTGTTGACCGACCAGCACATGCCCGGCAAGACCGGTCTCGATCTGATCACCGCGCTGCGCGGAAATCCGGCCTATCAGGCGACGCCCATCCTCGTCCTCACGACGGAATCGGGCGAACCCTTCAAAGAGGCGGCGCGCGCGGCGGGCGCGACCGGCTGGATCGAAAAGCCGCTCGACCCGGACATGCTGACCGAGCTGGTGGCGGCGCTGGCCGACCCGGACCCGGCTTGATTCGCGTCATCAACACCTTTAGACACAGTACAGATAGCTCTCGACGCGCCTCTACGGCGACTCACGCAAGACAGGCACTCTCGCGGTGAACCAGGCATGACACTCGACATCACACAGTTCTATCAGACGTTCTTCGACGAAGCGGACGAACTGCTCGCGCAGATGGAGCAATTGCTGCTCAATCTCGACGTGGCCCACCCGGACCCCGAAGACCTCGCGGCGATCTTTCGCGCCGCGCATTCGATCAAGGGCGGCGCGGCGACGTTCGGTTTCACCGCGCTCACCGAGACCACGCACATTCTCGAGTCGCTGCTCGATCGCGCGCGCAACAACGAGCTGGTGCTGCGCAAGGACATGATCGACACGTTCCTCGAAACCAAGGACGTGCTGTCCGGCCAGCTCGCCGACTATCGCGCGAGCGCCGAGCCCGATGCGGCGGTGGCCCGCGCGATCTGCGCGAAGCTGGAGCAGCTGCACGCGGAAAGCCGCATGGGCGGCGCGCCGGCAGCGGCGGCGAGCGCCGAAACCGCGCCGGCCGTGAGCGCCCCCGCGCCCGCAGCAGCGCAGGCGACGGCAACCCAAACAACAACACAAGCAACCGCGGTACAGCAGCAAGGCGGCACCCCGCCCGAGCACGTCGTCGAACAGGCGGTGCAGGCGGCGGGCGAATGGATCGACGGCGAACCGGCACAGACCGGACAAGCCGCGGGCACGGCCGACAGCGCCGGCCCACATCTGAAAATTACGCTACGGGGCGTGGGAGAGAAAGACCAGGAACTGCTCACCGAAGAGCTGGGCAACCTGGGCAACATCGTCGGGCAGGTCAAGAGCGGCAGCGATCTGACGCTGTGGCTCTCGAGCGACGTATCTGCCGACGACATCATCGCCGTGTGCTGCTTCGTGATCGACGAAAGTCAGATCACGATCGGCCGTGGCACCGCGCCGGCGGACGACGCGCAGCAGGGCGAACCTGGAACGCCCGACGCTGCCGCTCCGACACCGGCGCAATCCGCGCAGGTCGCGCCCGCCGCTCCCGCGGCGCAAGCGCAGGCGCAGCCGGTCCTTCACACGGAGCCCGCGGCATCATCGACCCCAGCGGCCCTCACCGCTGCGCCCGCAAGCGCACCCGCTCAGGCGGACAGCATCGAGCCGCCGCCAGCGGCACCCGCGGCGGCTCAGGCGGCGGCCAAACCGGCTTCGGCCGCGTCCGCCGATCAGGACCGCAAGGCGGCCCGTCCGGCCGCCGCGGCGGCCGGCGGCGAAGGCAGCTCGATTCGCGTCGGCGTCGAGAAGGTCGATCAGCTGATCAATCTGGTCGGCGAGCTGGTGATCACGCAGGCGATGCTCGCGGAGACCACCAGCACGTTCGATCCGGCGCTGCACGACCGGCTCTTCAACGGCATGGCGCAACTCGAGCGCAACGCGCGCGATCTGCAGGAAGCGGTGATGTCGATCCGCATGATGCCGATGGATTACGTGTTCAGCCGCTTCCCGCGTCTGGTGCGCGATCTCGCGGCGAAACTCGGCAAGGAGGTCGAACTCGTCACCTTCGGTCAGGCGACCGAACTCGACAAGAGCCTCATCGAACGGATCATCGACCCGTTGACGCACCTCGTGCGCAACAGTCTCGACCACGGCATCGAAACCGTCGAGGCGCGGCGCGCGGCGGGCAAGGATTCGACCGGTCAGCTGGTGCTGTCGGCGGCGCACCACGGCGGCAACATCGTCATCGAGGTCAGCGACGACGGCGCGGGCCTGCGCCGCGACAAGATTCTCGCGAAGGCGGCCAAGCAGGGCATGCAGGTCAGCGACACGATGAGCGACGAGGAAGTCTGGAACCTGATCTTCCTGCCGGGCTTCTCGACCGCCGAGCAGGTCACCGACGTGTCCGGCCGCGGCGTCGGCATGGACGTGGTGAAGCGCAACATCCAGTCGATGGGCGGTCACGTCGAGATCACGTCGCACGCGGGCAAGGGCAGCACCACGCGGATCGTGCTGCCGCTCACGCTCGCGATCCTCGACGGCATGTCGGTGAAGGTCGGCAACGAGATCTTCATCCTGCCGCTGAACTTCGTGATGGAGTCGCTGCAACCGCGAGCCGAAGACATTTACACGGTCGCCAACGGCGAGCGCGTGGTGCGCGTGCGCGGCGAATACCTGCCGCTCGTCGCGCTGCACGAGGTGTTCAACGTGTCGGATGCGAAGCAGGAGCCGACCCAGGGCATCGTCACGATCATGCAGACCGAGGGACGGCGCTTCGCGATGCTGATCGATGAACTCGTCGGCCAGCAGCAGGTGGTCGTGAAGAATCTGGAAACGAACTACCGCAAGGTGCACGGCATTTCCGCGGCGACCATTCTGGGCGACGGCAGCGTCGCGCTGATCGTGGACGTCGCGGCGCTGAACCGCGAATCGCGTCATGCGCATGGGCATGCGCAGGCGATGAGCCTCGCCTAACGCACGCAGCAAACGCGGCACTGACAGACATCGCAACACAACTTCAACTCAATTCATCCCAACCGTTTGGGGGCTAACGTGGCAGAAGTCCAATCCATCAATTCGAGCGTCGCAAACGCGAGCGGTACGAATGGCCGCCGCGACGCGCAGGCGGACGCCGGCGGCCAGGAATTCCTCGTCTTCACGCTCGGCGCGGAAGAGTACGGCATCGACATCCTGAAGGTGCAGGAAATCCGCGGCTACGACAACGTGACGCGCATCGCCAACGCGCCCGAGTTCATCAAGGGCGTGATCAACCTGCGCGGCATCATCGTGCCGATCGTCGACATGCGGATCAAGTTCCATCTCGGCCGCGTCGAGTACGACCATCAGACCGTCGTGATCATCCTGAACGTCGCGCATCGCGTGGTCGGCATGGTCGTGGACGGCGTGTCGGACGTGCTGACGCTCGCGGTCGATCAGATCATGCCGGCACCGGAATTCGGCGCGACGCTGACGACCGAATACCTGACCGGTCTCGGCACGGTCGACGGCCGCATGCTGATCCTGATGGACATCGAGAAGCTGATGACCAGCTCCGAGATGTCGCTGACCGAAACGCTCGGCGTCTGAGCGCAGGCAGTAACGGAACCCGGCACAAGGAGCATCAAAATGCTGAGCAGGTGGTCGATCCGCACGTCGCTGACGATGGTGGGGATTCTTCTGGCGGCGCTGACCGTAGTAGTCGGCGCGCTCGGGCTGACCGCGCTGAATCGCGCGAGCGGCTCGCTCGATCGCATCGCACGCGGCGAACTGGTCGCGATTCATGCGCTCGACGATGCGTCGGCGTATTTGTTGCGTTCGCGCATCGCGATCGATCGCTTCAACACGCTGACGGCCGCCGGTAACGCGGACGAGGCGAAGAAGGCGCTCGATCGCGCGCAGGAGCTGCTCGGCAAGAGCAAGCAGAGCTGGCAGGCGTATCTCGACGCGCCGAAGCACCGCGTCGAGCAGGCCTTGCTCGACGATGTGCTCGCGAAGCATACGACGGTGATGCACGACGGCGTCGACGTCGAATTCGCCGCGTTGAACGCGAACAATCTCGACGCGTATCACGCGGTCGCGGACACGAAGATCAGCCCGATGTTCATCGCCTACGACGCGGCCGCCGCCGCGGTGATCCAGGCGTTGCGGCAGAGCGTGGCCGATCAGGAAACGAGCGCGCAGTCGAGCGCGTCGCTGATGATCATGCTGATCGGCGTGACCACGGTGTTCGCGCTGCTGGTGGTGGTCGGCATCCGTTTCGCGCTGCGCGGGCTCATCGTGCAGCCCCTGAACGACGCGACCGCCTGTTTCGAGCGGATCGCCGGGGGCGACCTGTCCACCCCCGTCGAGGTGTTCAGCAACAATGAAATCGGCCGCCTGTTCGCGGGCATCAAGCGGATGCAGGAAAGCCTCGCGACGATGGTGCGCGCGGTCCGCAGCGGCACCGAATCGATCGACACCGGCGCGCGCGAAATCGCGATGGGCAACACCGATCTGTCGCAGCGCACCGAGCAGCAAGCGGCGTCGCTGCAGGAAACCGCATCGAGCATGGATCAGTTGACCGGCACCGTGCGGCAGAACACCGAGAACGCGCGCCAGGCGAGCCAGCTCGCCGTCAACGCGTCGGACATCGCGACGCGCGGCGGCGACGTGGTGAGCCAGGTCGTCACGACGATGCAGCAAATCGCGACCAGTTCGAACAAGGTCGTCGACATCATCGGCGTGATCGAGGGCATCGCGTTCCAGACGAACATCCTCGCGCTGAACGCGGCGGTCGAAGCTGCGCGCGCCGGCGAACAGGGCCGCGGATTCGCGGTCGTCGCGGGCGAAGTGCGCAGCCTCGCGCAGCGCAGCGCGAGCGCCGCGAAGGAAATCAAGGAGCTGATCGGCGATTCGGCCGACAAGGTCAGAAGCGGCTCCGAGCTGGTCGGCCGCGCGGGCACGACGATGGACGAAATCGTGCAGGCGGTGCGTCGCGTGACCGACATCATGGGCGAGATCAGCGCGGCGTCGGAAGAGCAGTCGGGCGGCATCGAGCAGGTCAACCGCGCGGTCGTGCAGATGGATTCGGTCACGCAGCAGAACGCGGCGCTGGTCGAACAGGCGGCGGCCGCGGCGGCGTCGCTCGAAGATCAGACGCGGCAGTTGCAGGCGGTGCTGGGTGGCTGGAAGGTAACCGGCACACCGGCGCGTCAGAGCGCCCCGGCGACGCGTGCGCAGACGCCCGCGCGGCTCGCCAGGGCTGCACCGCAAGCGGCGAGCGCGGCGACTCCGACGCAGCACGACGCGGCCGCACGCGTCGAACCGGTATTGAAGCCCCGGCCGGCCGCAGCCGCGGCTCGCGTCACGACCGACACGCCCACGCGCGCCGCTCCGCCGGGCACGGCGAAGGCGAGTTCGGACGCGGACTGGGAAACATTTTAGGCAACGGCAGAGTGACATGTGGTCAACCGGCATCGCGCCCGCGGATGGGCGAAGCATCGAAGCACGCGCAGCACGCGTGTCGCGAGCCGGCCATATGTCGATGGTACTCGCGGGAGGGCGCGACCCCGCGACGACAATTCCTACCTCCCAGGCAGTCCGGCTGGGCGGCGAGCGTGATGGCTCATATCGCAGACAGGAATTTTCATGATGGCAACGCGCGCAACACAACGCCCCGCGCGGGCAGCACCTGACCGCACAGAGCCGGCCAGGTCCGTCGAGACGGGCCGCGATTTCGAATTTACGGCGGCGGATTTCGCCCGCATCCGCGAGCTGATTCATCGCGGGGCGGGCATCTCGCTGTCGGACCACAAGCGCGACATGGCGTATAGCCGCCTCGCGCGCCGCTTGCGGGCGCGCGGCATCGATACGTTCCGGCAGTATCTCGATCTGCTCGAAGCGGAAAACGATCCGGCCGAGTGGGAAGCGTTCACCAATGCCCTGACCACCAACCTCACGGCGTTTTTCCGCGAAGCCCATCACTTTCCGATCCTCGCCGAGTTCGTGCCGCGCCGTGCGCAACCGGTGTCCGTGTGGTGCTCGGCGGCATCGACGGGCGAGGAGCCGTACTCGATCGCGATGACGCTGATCGAGGCGCTCGGTGACAGCGGCGCGCGCCAGGCGTCGGTGCTCGCGACCGACATCGACACCCAGGTGCTCGCGAAGGCCGAGGCCGGCGTCTACCAGTTCGACCAGGTCAAGCACCTGTCGCCCGAGCGGTTGAAGCGCTTCTTCCTGAAGGGCACGGGCGCGCATGCGGGGATGGTCAAGGTGCGTCCCGACGTGCGCGCGCTCGTGCGCTTCGAGCAACTGAACCTGACCAATCGCGATTACCAGTTGCGCACGCAGTTCGACGCGATCTTCTGCCGCAACGTGATGATCTATTTCGACAAGCCGACGCAGGCGCAGGTGCTGTCGCGCTTCGAGCCGCTGATGAAACCGGGCGGCCTGTTGTTCGCCGGCCATTCGGAAAACTTCACGTACGTGACGCAAGCGTTCCGGCTGCGCGGCCAGACCGTCTACGAACTGACGCGTGACGCGGGCGGCGCGCGCGCGCCGTCGCGCGCCAACGCGCATGACGCGCATCAATCGAGCGGGGTGGCCGCATGAGCAGCACGCTGCCGATCGCTTCGAACCTGTACTACGACAACCACTTCCAGCGCCCCGGCGTGAAGCTGTTGCCCAACGAGTTCTATACGACGAGCGAAGACATGGTGCTCGTGACCGTGCTCGGCTCGTGCGTCGCGGCCTGCATCCAGGACCGCACCGCGGGCATCGGCGGCATGAATCACTTCATGCTGCCCGACGACGGCGCCGACGTCGCGCAGGCCGCGTCGGACTCGATGCGCTACGGCGCGTACGCGATGGAAGTGCTGATCAACGAACTGATCAAGGCGGGCGGGCGGCGCGAGCGCTTCGAGGCCAAGGTGTTCGGCGGCGGCGCGGTGCTCGCGGGCATGACCACGATGAACATCGGCGATCGCAACTCCGAGTTCGTGCGCCGCTATCTGGCCACCGAAAAGATCCGCATCGTCGCCGAGGACCTGCAGGGCTCGCACCCGCGCAAGGTCGCGTTCATGCCGCGCACCGGTCAGGTGATGGTGAAGAAATTGCGCTTGCAACAGGAAGCGGGCGTCGCCGAGCGCGAGCAGGCGCTCGTGCGGCAAAGCGCCGAAGCACGCGCGGAGCGGCTCGCCGCCGCGCGCAAGCGGGTCGAGCTGTTCGCGAAGCCGGCCGCCGCCGCCGCGCGGCCGAGAATCGAACTGTTCGGCGCGAGCCCGCGCCCGACTCATTCCAACAACGCCAGAACCACAGAGGAGGCGTGAGCGCTGTGCAAAAGATCAAGGTATTGTGCGTCGACGATTCGGCGCTGATCCGCAGCCTGATGACCGAAATCATCAATAGCCAGCCGGACATGACGGTGGTCGCGACGGCACCCGATCCGCTCGTCGCGCGCGAACTCATCAAGCAGCACAACCCGGACGTGTTGACGCTCGACGTCGAAATGCCGCGCATGGACGGCCTCGACTTTCTCGAGAAGCTGATGCGTCTGCGGCCGATGCCGGTCGTGATGGTGTCGTCGCTGACCGAGCGCGGCAACGAAATCACGCTGCGCGCGCTCGAACTCGGCGCGGTCGATTTCGTGACCAAGCCGAAGGTCGGCATTCGCGACGGCATGCTCGACTACGCGGAAAAGCTCGCCGACAAGGTTCGCGCAGCAGCCCGCGCGCGCGTGCGCCAGGCAGCGCCCGCGCAGCATGCGGCCACCCAGGCCGCGCAGGCGCCGGCCGGCGCCGCGCCGCTCTTCAACAACCCGCTGCTGAGTACCGAGAAGCTGGTTATCGTCGGCGCCTCGACGGGCGGCACCGAAGCGATCCGCGAAGTGCTGGTGCCGCTGCCGCCCGACGCGCCCGCGGTGCTGATCGCGCAGCACATGCCGCCGGGCTTTACGAAATCTTTCGCGCAACGCCTCAATGGTTTGTGCCGGATTACCGTTAAAGAAGCAGAGCACGGCGAGCGTGTGCTGCCGGGGCACGCGTACATCGCGCCCGGCCATGCGCATCTGTTGCTCGCGAGGAGCGGTGCGAACTATATTGCGCATCTGTCCGACGACCCGCCGGTGAACCGGCATCGTCCGTCGGTCGATGTGCTGTTCCGTTCGGCCGCGCAGCATGCGGGCAAGAACGCCGTTGGCGTGATCCTGACCGGCATGGGGCGCGACGGCGCGGCCGGGCTGCTGGAGATGAAAAAGGCCGGTGCCTACACGCTGGCGCAGGACGAGGCGAGTTGCATCGTGTTCGGCATGCCGCGCGAGGCGATCGCGCTCGGCGCGGCCGACGAAATCGCCGCGCTGCCGGACATGAGCCGGCGCGTGATGGCGCGTTTGTCGTCGATGGGTGACCGCGTTCAGCGGGTATGATGCGTGCCGGATGGAATGACGCGGCCGAGCGCCGCAACATGGATCAAGCAAAGGGAAAGAAATGGACAAGGGAATGAAGATTCTGGTGGTTGACGATTTTCCGACGATGCGCCGGATCGTCCGCAACCTGCTGAAGGAACTGGGCTACTCGAACGTCGACGAGGCGGAAGACGGCGCGGCCGGTCTCGCGCGTCTGCGCAGCGGCAGCTACGAGTTCGTGATCTCCGACTGGAACATGCCGAACCTCGACGGTCTCGCGATGCTGAAGGAAATCCGCGCCGACGCGAGCCTCGCGCACCTGCCGGTGTTGATGGTGACGGCCGAGTCGAAGAAGGAAAACATCATCGCGGCGGCGCAGGCCGGCGCGAGCGGTTACGTCGTCAAGCCGTTCACGGCCGCGACGCTCGACGAGAAGCTCAACAAGATCCTCGAGAAGATGGCGAAAGCCGGGAGCTGATGTGACGCCGCCGACCCAAACGCCTGGCGCCGAAGCGGACAACGACAGCGGCGACTTCGCGTCGGACCGCATCCTTGCCCGCATCGGACAACTGACGCGCACGCTGCGCGATTCGATGCGCGAACTCGGGCTCGACAAGCACGTCGAGCGCGCGGCCGAAGCCGTGCCCGATGCGCGCGATCGTCTGAAGTACATCGCCGACATGACCGAGCAGGCCGCCGAGCGCGTGCTGTCGGCGATCGACATCGCGAAGCCGATCCAGGAGCAGTTGCAGAAAGACGCGGGCACGCTCGACGCGCGCTGGGAGCAGTGGTACGCGGCGCCGATCGAGCGCGAGGAAGTGCGCGCGCTGATGAACGACACGCGCATCTTCCTGCGCGGCGTGCCCGACGCGACCGGCGCGACCAACTCGCAGCTGATGGAGATCATGCTCGCGCAGGACTTCCAGGATCTGACCGGCCAGGTGATCAAGAAGATCACCGACGTCGTCTATCTGATCGAGCAGCAACTGCTCGGCGTGCTGGTCGAGAACATCGCGCTCGAGCGGCGCGAGCAGTTCGCGGCGAACGCCGCAGCTCTCAAGGCGGAGGTGTCGTCGACGGGCAGCCCGGAGCATCTGCTCAACGGTCCGCAGATCAATCCGGAAGGCAAGACGGATGTGGTGCAGGATCAATCGCAGGTCGACGATCTGCTCGCGAGCCTCGGTTTCTGAGCAAGTGACTCGGCCCGGCAAGCGCGCCGGGCTGGTGGTTTCTCCGCGATTTGCGCCAAACACGCATTCAATGAGTACCGGCTACCCATCTTCCGTACGTTTTGCTGCTAGTAATAGTCGGTAAGTCGCGCGCGTGGGCGCGCCTTGCGCCGGCTGAAAGAATCCGCAGGCATACTACGAGGTCAAAGCGGTACGGCACCCGGCCCGCGCAACGCCGGGCAGTCGCCGGTGAGGCCATCCCTCAGCGTTGCGGCCGCGGCGGTGCCGTATCATCTGCCTATAGGCGGCCGCTTCGCGCAGTCGGCGAAGCGTGCCGCGGCTCGGGAGGAGCTTCTCATGTGGAGTCGTATTGGTCGCGCCGGAGTCACGGCGCTCGTATTGCCATGTTCGTTACTGGCCCTGACGGCCGCGCAATCCGCCCATGCGGCGCTGGGCAGCGCGCCGCTTACCCCCCCGTCCGACGCGTCGGTGTCCTCCCGCGTGGTGCAGCCCGCCAGCGGCACATCGCAAAGTGTCATGCGTTCTGAATCGAGCGCGGCGTCTTCCACATCTTCCACACCCGCTTCCTACACGGTACGCGAGACCACGTTCGGCAACGGCACCGTGGTGCGCGAATACCTGAGCACGAGTGGCGCGGTATTCGGCATTTCGTGGCATGGTCCGCAAATGCCCGATCTCAGTGATCTGCTCGGCAGTTATTTCCCTCAGTACGTGGCCGGCGTGAAGGCCGTGCGGGCCGCGCGCGGCAACGCGCGGGGGCCGGTCGCCGTCGACGAGAGCGGGCTGGTGGTGCGTTCGGGCGGCCACATGGGCGCGTTCAGCGGCGTCGCGTGGCTGCCCTCCGCGCTGCCGGCCGGCGTCAGCGGTTCCGACATCCAGTAACGGCGAGGACCACGATGCGAACCATGCTCACGACCGCGAACATCAAAAGCTGGATGCAGGCCGCGCTTGCCGTGCTGCTCACGGCGACGCTCGTCGCCTGCGGCGGAGGCGGAGGCGGCGGTAGCGACAACAACTCCAGTTCCAACAATGGCGGCAACACCTCGAACGGACTGAACGGCGGTTCGCTGCCGGCCAGCCCGACCCAGCAGCCGATCTCCGCGAACGCGTCGAACACGGTGCCGATCACGGTCGGCCGGGGCGTGGCCGGTGTCATCAACATCCCGACCGTCAGCGTGAGGATCTGCGCGCCAGGCTCGACCAGCAACTGTCAGACCATCGACAATATCCAGGTCGACACCGGCTCGTTCGGCCTGCGCGTGGTCAGTTCAGTGCTCAATTCGACGCTGCTCGGCGCGCTGCCGGTCAGTACGATCGGCAGCAACGGCGCGCAGCTCGCCGAGTGCGCGACCTTCGCGGACGGTTACACGTGGGGCTCGGTGCGTACCGCGATCGTGACGCTCGGCGGCGAAACGACGACCGGCAGCATCCCGCTGCAGATCATCGGCGACAAGGCCGCGAGCACGGTACCAAGCGGCTGCGGCAGCGGCCCGGCCGAAAACACGGCCGCCGATCTGGGCGCGAACGGCATCCTCGGCATCGGCACCGCGCCGACCGATTGCGGCGCAACCTGCGCGAACACGACGACCGCGGCGACCTACAGCAACTACTTCGCCTGTCCGAACGGCACGTCGTGCACGCGCACCGCGGTGCCGATTCCGCAACAGATCGCCAATCCGGTCGCGAACTTCCCGCTCGACAACAACGGCGTGATCGTACAGATGGCACCGGTGTCGAACACCGGGCAGGCGTCGGCGACCGGCACGCTGGTGTTCGGCATCGGCACGCAGGGGAACAACCCGCTTGCCGCTGCGCAGGTGTTCACGACCGACCCATACGGCGACCTCAACAACAGCACCTTCAACGGCACGACCGTCCAGGCGTTCCTCGATTCCGGCTCGAACGCCTATTTCTTCGGCGATAGCACGCTCACGCTGTGCGGCAGCCAGTTCGCGGGCTTCTATTGCCCGTCGTCGGCGCAGACCCGCACGGTCACGCTGGTCGGGTCGAACAACGTATCGGCGGTCGCGAGCATCGGCATCGTGAACGCGCAGACGCTGTTCGCCAACGGCGGCAACTACGCGTTCAACACGCTCGCCGGCCAGATCGGCGGCAATGCCAGCTTCGACCTCGGTCTGCCGTTCTTCTTCGGCCGCTACGTGTACTACCACCTCGATCAGACCGCGAGCGGCGGTCCCTCCCCCTTCGTCGGCTACTGAAGCCGCACGTCGATTCAATGCCGGACGGCGCGCGTGACAGACGCGCGAGCCGTCCGCTCATCCGTCGAAATACCCCCGTTTCTCCGCCCTTATCCGCCGATCGGCGCTTGCGTCGAGCAGGAATAATCGCTGTCACTGGAAAGAGGCGCCGTGCCTCGGCCGACTGGAGAGCTTTGTGGCAGAGGACAGCGACCTCGAAAAAACCGAATCCGCCACCCCTCGGCGCCTGCAGAAGGCGCGCGAGGAGGGGCAGATCGTGCGTTCGCGGGAGCTGTCGACCTTCGCGCTGCTCGCAGCCGGGTTCTACGGCGTATGGGGCATGTCGGGCAGCATCGGCGAGCATTTGCAGAACATGCTGCGTGCGTCGCTCACCTTCAACCACGCGAGCGCGTTCGACACCAGCCGCATGCTGATCGGCGCGGGCTCAGCGGGTCGCGAAGGACTCTACGCGCTCGTGCCGATACTCGGCGTCACCGGACTTGCCGCGCTGCTCGCACCGATGGCGCTGGGCGGCTGGCAACTGTCCGCGAAAGGGTTCGAGCCCAAGTTCAACCGGCTGAACCCGATCGAGGGCCTCGGCCGCATGTTTTCGATCAACGGACCGATCCAGCTCGGCATGTCGCTCGCGAAGACGCTGGTGGTGGGGTTGATCGGCGGCACGGCGATCTGGAATCGCCACGAGCAATTCCTCGCGCTCGCGACGCAGCCGCTCAATCTCGCGCTCGCCAACTCCGTGCATCTGATCGCGGTGTGCTGCGGCATGACGGTGGCCGGCATGTTTGCGGTGGCCGCGCTCGACGTGCCGTACCAGCTGTGGTCGTTCCACAAGAAGCTGCGCATGACGAAGGAAGAAGTGAAGCGTGAGCATCGCGAGAGCGAAGGCGATCCGCACATCAAGGGCAAGATTCGCCAGCAGCAGCGCGCGATCGCGCGGCGCCGCATGATGGCGCAAGTGCCGAAGGCCGACGTGGTCGTGACCAACCCGACCCACTTCGCGGTCGCGCTGCAGTACACGGACGGCGAGATGCGCGCGCCGAAGGTGGTCGCGAAGGGCGTGAACCTCGTGGCGGCGCGGATTCGCGAGATCGCCACCGAAAACAACGTGCCGCTGCTCGAAGCGCCGCCGCTCGCGCGTGCGCTCTATCACAACGTCGATCTGAATCGTGAGATTCCGGGGCCGCTCTATGGCGCGGTCGCGGAAGTGCTCGCGTGGGTCTATCAGCTGCGCCGCTTCAAGGCCGAAGGCGGCGACCTGCCGGTCGCGCCGACCGAACTCGACGTGCCGCCCGAACTGGACAAGGGCGGCGTATCGGACGAGGACGCCGCCGAGGAAGCCGCCAACACGCTGAACCCGGCCGACGACAACGCCAACGACGCCACTAGCGACGACAACAACGGAGCCTCCGCATGAACGCTCGCGCCGGTTTCCTCGCCCGACGCCCGGATGCGCTGAGCAGCACCAACCTGCGCGCCCTCGCCGGGCCGGTGCTGATCTGCATGATCCTCGGCATGATGATTCTGCCGTTGCCGCCGTTCCTGCTGGATCTGCTGTTCACGTTCAACATCGCGCTGTCGGTGATGGTGCTGCTCGTCAGCATGTACACGATGAAGCCGCTCGACTTCGCCGCGTTCCCGAGCGTGCTGCTGTTCTCGACGCTGCTGCGGCTGTCGCTGAACGTCGCCTCGACGCGGGTCGTGCTGCTCGAAGGCCATACCGGTCCCGATGCGGCCGGTCAGGTGATCGAGTCGTTCGGCCACTTCCTCGTGGGCGGCAACTTCGCGGTTGGTATCGTCGTGTTCGTGATCCTGATGGTGATCAACTTCATGGTGATCACGAAGGGCGCGGGGCGGATCGCCGAAGTGTCCGCGCGCTTCACGCTCGACGCGATGCCCGGCAAGCAGATGGCGATCGACGCCGATCTGAACGCCGGCCTCATCAACGAAGAGCAGGCTCGCACGCGGCGCAAGGAGATCTCTCAGGAAGCCGAGTTCTACGGCTCGATGGACGGTGCGAGCAAGTTCGTGCGAGGCGATGCGGTCGCCGGCCTCCTGATCATGGTGATCAACATCATCGGCGGGCTGATCGTCGGGATGGTCCAGCACGACATGAGTTTTGCCGCGGCGGGCAAGAACTACACGCTGCTGACGATCGGCGACGGCCTCGTCGCGCAGATTCCGTCGCTGGTGATTTCGACGGCGGCCGGCGTGATCGTCTCGCGCGTCGCGACCAACGAGGACATCGGTACGCAGCTGACCGGCCAGCTGTTCACGAACCCGCGCGTGCTGATGATCACCGGCTGCATTCTCGTGCTGATGGGCCTGATCCCGGGCATGCCGCACTTCGCGTTCCTGATTCTCGGCGGCGGCCTGATCCAGCTCGGCCGCACGATGAAGAAGCGCACCGAGGAGCGCAAGAACGCACCGGCGCTCGTCGACGTCGCGCCGGCCGCGCTGGCGCCGGTCGAAAACGCCGAGGCGAGCTGGGACGACGTGACGATGATCGACACGCTCGGCCTCGAAGTCGGCTACCGGCTGATTCCGCTCGTCGACAAGAACTCGGACGGCGAACTGCTCAAGCGGATCAAGAGCATCCGCAAGAAGTTCGCGCAGGAAATCGGCTTCTTGCCGCCGGTCATTCATATCCGCGACAACCTCGAATTGCGGCCGAACGGCTATCGGATCGCGTTGAAGGGCGTCGAGGTCGGCTCGGGCGAGGCGTATCCGGGCCAATGGCTCGCGATCAACCCGGGCCAGGTATCGGCCGCGCTGCCGGGCACGCCGACCCAGGACCCGGCGTTCGGCCTGCCCGCCATCTGGATCGACACGAATCTGCGCGAACAGGCGCAGGTATACGGCTACACGGTCGTCGATTCGAGCACGGTGGTCGCGACGCACCTGAATCACCTCGTCGTCACGCACGCGTCGGAGCTGCTCGGCCGCCGCGAGGTGCAGTCGCTGGTCGAGCGGATGCAGAAGGACACGGCGTCGCTCGTCGACGATCTGGTGCCGAAGATGCTGCCGCTCACCACGCTGCAAAAGGTGCTGCAGAACCTGCTCGAAGAAGGCGTGCCGATTCGCGACATGCGCACGATCCTCGAAGCGCTCGCCGAACACGCGACCAAGCTCACCGACCCGCACGACCTCACCGCCGCGGTGCGGCTCGCGCTGGGCCGCGCGATCACGCAGCAGTGGTTCCCCGGGACCGCCGACATGCAGGTGATGGGCCTCGACGCGAACCTCGAACGGGTGCTGTCGCAGGCGCTATCGACCGGACCGAACCCGGGCCTCGAACCGGGCCTCGCGAACACGCTGCTCACCGAAACGCAGAAAGCGATGACGCGTCAGCAGAACCTTGGCCTCGCTCCGGTGCTGCTGGTGCAGCACGCACTGCGGCCGATGCTCGCGCGCTTCCTGCGCCGCAGCCTGCCGCAGCTGAAGGTGCTCTCGTATGCGGAAGTGCCCGATACGCGCAACGTCAAGGTGGTCAATCTGATCGGCGCGCACGGCTGACGAAGGTCGCTCGCCCGCGGCTGTCGATACAACGAACCGGCGCTCCAATGGGGCGCCGGTTTGCGTTTGCACGGCTCCCCCAGGCTCGTCGAACGATGCGTCTGCCGTGTGTCCATCGCGCGAATTACCCACCTTTAACGGTCTTTATCCATCGATCGTCGCCCGACGCCTTTCGCAATAATTGATCGCAATGGGAAACGGTGTATTGCCGGTCCGTCAGTCCGTATACCTCATCGGGGGTCCAGCTTGAACATTCGTAAATTTGTCGGTGCTACCAGTCGCGATGCGTTGCGTCTCGTTCGCGAAGCACTTGGCCCCGATGCGGTCGTGCTGTCGAATCGCACGATGGACGACGGCAGCGTCGAAATCGTCGCGCTCGCCGATAGCGACCTCGCCGCGATCACGCCGAAAGCGCGCGAAGGCGCGCAGGCCGCGGCGCTCGGCACGGGCTCAGGTGCGGCATCGACGCTGGCCCCGCGCGGCTTGTTCGCGGCGCCGACGAATCCGTACGCGAGCGCAATGCCGGACGTGTTTTCGTCGGTGTTCGGCGCGAGCCCGGAAGCGGGTGGTGAAGCGACGCCGGCGATCGAGCCGGCGAATGCGGCTGCGGATTTCATGGCCGGCTCGGTGAACAGGACGGCGCTCAATTCGGCGCTCAATTCGGCGCTCAGCCAGGCGCTCAGCATGTCCGCGAATCAAGCAGCGTCGGCCGCCGCGTTGCCCGGCAATTCGCCAATCGGCCCGGCGATGCCGGGCGCGAGCGGCGCGTCCGCGGCCATCGCGACAGGCCCCGCGCCCGCCGTGAGCCAGTCGGCGTCCAGCGCGGCCACATCGTTCAACGCACCGGCCACGCCCGCCGCTGCCGCCGCGCCTTCCGGCGCGAGCGCCCGCGCCGCGGCCGCGCGCCTGTCGAAAGACATCCGCGCGGATGTGCTGAAAGCTGCCGGCGTGCCGGTACCGCCGGCTATCGCATCGAACGAAGCCGCCGCGCCGCGCACGATGGCCGAGTCGAATCCGTGGCTCATCGATCACGCGCGCCGCCTCGCGGCCGAGCAGCAGCAACAGAGCGGCCAATACAGCGCGCGTCCCGCCGCGATGACGCCCGCCGTCGCGACCGCCAAAGGCCTCGGCAGCGCAGTCGACGCGCGGCCGGCCGCCGTGCCGCCGGTGATCGACACGCCCGACTGGGCGCGCGAAGCCGCCGAAGCCGCTGCGCGCCGCGCCGCTCAGAAGATCGCGCCCGTGCCGTCACCTACTGACGAAAGCCGCACGCCGTCCGCCGTCGCCGAAGCGATCAAGGGGCGCATGGAGCAGGTCGTCAAGGACACCGTGATGAACGAGCTGTCGTCGATGCGCGACATGATGGAAGAGCACTTCGCGGGTCTGCTGTGGGGCGATCGACAGCGGCGCAGTCCCGCACGCGCAGCGCTCACCAAGCACCTGTTCGCCGCCGGCTTTTCCGCGCAGCTCGTGCAGATGCTGGTCGACAACCTGCCCGAAGAGGTCGACACGATGGACGGCGGCATGGACTGGGTGCGCTCGGTGCTCGAGTCGAACCTGCCGGTGATGGAGGACGAAGACGCGCTGATGGAGCGCGGCGGCGTATTCGCGCTGATGGGGCCGACCGGCGTCGGCAAGACGACGACCACCGCGAAGCTCGCAGCGCGCTGCGTGATGCGCTTCGGCGCGAGCAAGGTGGCGCTGCTGACGACCGACAGCTACCGCATCGGCGGTCATGAACAGCTGCGCATCTTCGGCAAGATTCTCGGCGTTTCGGTGCATGCGGTGAAGGACAGCGCCGATCTGCAGCTCGCGCTCTCGGAGTTGCGCAACAAGCACATCGTGCTGATCGACACGATCGGTATGAGCCAGCGCGACCGGCTCGTGTCCGACCAGATCGCGATGCTAAGCCGCGCCGGCCAGCCGGTGCAGCGTCTGTTGCTGCTCAACGCGACGAGCCACGGCGACACGTTGAACGAAGTCGTGCAGGCGTATCAGCGCGCGCCGGACCAGCAGCCGCTCGCCGGCTGCATTCTGACCAAGCTCGACGAAGCGACCAACCTCGGCGGCGTGCTCGATACGGTGATCCGCTACAAGCTGCCGGTGCATTACGTATCGACCGGACAGAAGGTGCCGGAGAACCTTTACGTCGCGACGAAGAAATTCCTGATCAAGAGCACCTTCTGCATTCCGCGCGACAGCTCGCCGTTCGTGCCGCACGACGACGACATCCCCGCTTTGCTGTCCTCGCTGTCCGCGCGTTCGACGGCCGAGCTGCACGAGGTTCGCTTTGGATAAGTTCGTTTCGGATCAAGCCGAAGGGTTGCGGCGGCTGCTCGGGCGCGGCGGCGCGCGCGTGATCGCGTTGGCGGGTGCGTCGTCGGGCGTCGGTAATACGACCGTGGCGGTCAACCTCGCCGCGGCGCTCGCACAGCAGGGCAAGGACGTGCTGGTGATCGACGAATGCGTCGGTGAGAAATCGGTGAGCGCGATGCTTGGCGGCTTGCGCGGCGCGGGCAACTTCGCGGCGGTGATGCGCGGCGAGAGCCCGGTCGATTTCGCCGCCGCGCGTCACGCGCTCGGTTTTTCGGTGCTGTCCGCCTCGCGCAACAACCGCGAGGGGCATACGGAGGCCGAACTCGGTGTGCTGCTCGGAGGCTCGGCCGATATCGTGCTGATCGACGCGCAACTCGACGACGAAGGGCATCTGTCGCCGCTCGCCAAGCAGGCACATGACGTGATGATCGTCGCGCGCATGTCGGGCGAGGCGATCACCGAGGCCTATGCGTGCATCAAGCGTTTGCATTACGCGCACGCGATCGCGCAGTTGCGCGTGCTCGCGAATCACGTCCAAAGCGCCGACGACGCGCAAGCCGCGTTCGCGAATCTCGCCGGCGTGGCCGGCCGTTACCTGACCGTCGCGTTGGAAAACGCCGGCTGCATTGCGGCCGACGTGCGCATCGCCCGGGCACTCGAGCTGTCGCGCTGCGTGGTCGACGCGTTTCCGTCGACACCGGCCGCGCGCGACTTCCGCCATCTCGCCGCCGAATTGCAGTACTGGCCGATGCGGCCAGCGATGTCGTCGCAAACGCCCTGGCGGGCGCCTGCGACAGTTACAGCGGCGCACCACGCCGACCAACCGTCCGCGCATCACGCTTGAAAGGCGTGCACGAAGGACAAGGGGAGCACGATGTACAACGCTCAGGGAAAGATTTCTCAGGCCGAAGTTTTGACGAAGTACGCACCGCTCGTGCGTCGACTCGGCTTGCAGCTTGTCGCGAAAATGCCGGCGAGCGTCGATCTCGACGACCTGATCCAGGCCGGCATGATCGGTTTGCTGGATGCCGCCGGCCGCTACAAGGAAGACCAGGGCGCGCAGTTCGAGACCTATGCCAGCCAGCGGATTCGCGGCGCGATGCTCGACGAGTTGCGCAGCAACGACTGGCTGCCGCGCAGCCTGCGCCGCACGTCGCGCGAAGTGGAATCCGCGGTGCACAAGGTGGAGCAGAACCTCGGCCGCTCGGCGAGCGAGGCGGAGGTCGCCGAGCACCTGCAAATGCCGCTCGACGAATATCAGTCGATGCTGCAGGACCTGCATGGCAGCCAGCTGATCTACTACGAAGACTTCGACCGCTCCGCCGACGACGAACCTTTTCTGGACCGCTACTGCGTCGATCATTCCGATCCGCTCTCGGCGCTGCTCGACGACAGCCTGCGCTCGGCGCTCATCGAAGCGATCGACCGCTTGCCGGAGCGCGAGAAGCTGCTGATGTCGCTCTACTACGAGCGCGGCATGAATCTGCGCGAGATCGGCGCGGTGATGGAAGTCAGCGAATCGCGCGTGTGCCAGTTGCATAGCCAGGCCGTGGCACGCCTGCGCGCCCGACTGCGCGAAATGGCCTGGGCGAACGCCGAAGCGAACTGACGCCACCGCGGCGCCGCACGCCGTTTTTCAAGCGCCGCCTTCAGATGCGGCGGTGCGCCGATGCCGATGCGCGCCTGTGCCGCCTGCCGTTGCTCAGGCGTTCGCCATCTCATGCTCGGCGGCGAGCGCGAGAAACGCCGAGCGCGACATACCGCGCGCCTGCGCATACGCGTCGATCTCCTGCACCAGCACCTCGGGCAGCGAGATGTTGATGCGAACCGCCTTCTTCAACGCCGGAATATTGCGCGTCGTCACGAAACCCCATGTGAACCCCGCGAACTCGGGATTGCGCCGATGCTCGCCTAGCGTGAGAGGCTCGGGCAGCGGCAGCCCTTCGTCGAGCAAGGTTTCGAGATGCGATTCGATTGCCTGTTTCGCGTTCACATACGCTTGTTCGAGCGTGTCGCCCGCGGAGTAGCAGCCTGGAATATCGGGCACCACGACGCCGAACGCGTGCGTGTTGTCTCCGGGTTCGATGGCGATCGGAAAGATCAGATGCTTCATTTGAGCCCCGCCTGTTTCAGAATGCTGTTCAGGGTGCCGGCCGGCAAATCTTTTTTCGGATGCGGGACGGTCACGAGCCCCCGTTTTCCCGCGTGCCTGAAATGATGGTGACTGCCCGCTATGCGGACGAGCTGCCAGCCATTCGCTTGAATCAATTTGACGACCTCGGCACTGTTCATACATCATACCCTCCATTATACACACGACTACACAAACCAACGGGCAAACAAGCTTCCGCCCGTCGAATTGCGGCCGCGTCGAAGCCGCGGCGTTGGCGAAAGCTCGAACGAAGTCACCATTTCAACGTGACGAGGTGGCCTAGCGCCAGCTAGCCGAACGGCTAACGCAGCGCGGAACGGACAGGGAAGTGGGCGGAAAAGCGGCGGCGGAAATCGGGATAGGGGCAGGCCTCACGGCCCGCCCCCTCCCACACCACCCGGCATGCGGGTCCGCACCGGGCGGTTGGAACAGTTGAGGTCCCCACGTGAGTTACCTCACGCAAAGCCTGGCCTCGCTTG